>JAJJPO010000028.1:0-28019 GCA_032907585.1 Sphingomonas sp.
GATAACAACGGGAATCCCGCCCGCCTCCACTATACGCTCCGCTTCGATCCCGATCCCAATTCCTGGGATCCCGAGATCCGCAATGGTGGTGGCGGCCGCACCCTCATAGGCGCGGAAGGGATCAGCATGGCAACAATCGGCGGTGCTGTCGCTGGCGCGCTCATCGCCATCTGGATGGCCCCCCAGGCATCGGTCACCATGACTGTGGTCGCAGCGATCGCCGGCGGGGCCCTGGGGTATATCGCTGGCGCACTCGTCGCGAAATCGCTGTCCGGTCCGAGCGCCCACCTGCCGGGCTGACCACCCGGGCCCGGCGCGGCGGCGATGGAGGGCGATCGGCACCGTGGGCGCTAGATTGTCGCGGCTTTTGGGCTAAGGGCGATTGCCATGACGAGTCGCTTCATGGCCGCCCTTGCCGGCTTGCTTGCATTATTTGGCCTCGCCACTCCTGCCGGGGCCTACTGGGAATATGGGCACGAGACCGTGGCCCGCATCGCCTGGCTGCAGATGCAGCCTGAAACCCGGGCCAGGGTCGGGCAACTCCTCGCGCAGCAGCGGCTGCTCGAGACCCCGGATTGCCCGGTCGGAACGATCGAAGAGGCCAGCGTCTGGGCGGATTGCATCAAGCCGCTCGGTGAGAGGTTCAGCTACGCCTACAGCTGGCATTACCAGAATGTCGACGTCTGCCGGCCGTTCGATCTTGCGGCCGCGTGCAAGGACGGCAACTGCGTTTCTGCGCAGATCGAACGAAATGCCAGGCTGCTTGCCGACCGGGCCGTCCCTGCCCGCGAACGGCTGATGGCCCTCGCGTTCCTTGTTCACTTCGTCGGGGACCTTCACCAGCCGATGCATGCCGGCGACCATGGGGACCTCGGCGGAAACAGGGTTCAGGCCAGCTATGGCGTGATCGGCGGCCGGGCCAATCTCCACGGCATCTGGGACGGCTGGCTCGCGGAGCGGGCAATCTCGACTCCCCCGGGGGGCGCCGAGGCAATTCTAGCGGGGGCCTCGCCCCCGGACCGGTCGAGGATCGCAGGGGGCACCGTCGAGGACTGGAGCCGCGAGATGTGGGAAAAGTCGGCGAGCCAGGCCTATCGAAGCCTGGTCGGTGACCCTTGCGGCGCGGCGCCGGCGGAGCGACCGACACTCGATGAACAGGAGGTCCGGGCGCTGATCCCGCTGGTCCGGGAGAACGTCCTCAATGGCGGCATCCGGCTGGCCAGGCTTCTCGACGACGCGCTGGGCCGCGAGGCAAGGGCTCCCGGCCAGCGCGGACGCTAGCGGCCCCGTTGCCACTCAGTCCTCGCTTCCCCAGCGCCAGCGCCAGCCACCTCTTGTCGTTCGTGCCGCGATGATCATGAGCGCAAGGGTCGCCGGGAGGACGATGGCTGCCTGGAGCCACCCCTTGCCTTCGAGCAATATTCCCGCGGCGGCAATGATCGCGACATAGGCAAGGAGCAGGATCCAGCCCTGCCAGGCAATCGGCCAACCGGCCCCGAGCCCATAGCGCTTCGGGGCGAACCAGGCTTTCCGCTCGTTCATTGGCTCGCCCCTAGGAGCTGGCGACGCCGAGCGCGAGGCCGGCGATGAACAGCAGCAATGACACGGAGGCAAGGATCCATCGGCGTCGACGGCCCGCATGGGGTTCCAGGATCATCTTCAGTCTTCCTTGGAGGGGCGGCCCCGCTTGACCGGCCGTGGCGGATCAAGCCGGACGCCCCGCGTCTTCAGTGCTTCGCGCAGCAGGCATTCGATCTCGGCATTGACGGAGCGAAGGTCCGAGGCAGCGGCACGCTCCACCGCGGCCCATAATGCCGGGTCGACCCTCAAGGGGTAAGCCTTGCGCTCGCCGCCCACCGGCACCTCCTACTGGTAGAGGGTGCCGGCGTTGACGATAGGCTGCGTGTCGCGTTCGCCGCACAGGACCACCATCAGGTTGGAGACCATCGCGGCCCGGCGCTCGTCGTCGAGATGGACGACGTCTTTCTCGCTCAGGGAAGCGAGGGCCATCTCGACCATGCCGACCGCGCCGTCGACCAGGGTCCTTCGGGCTGCCACGATCGCCTGCGCCTGCTGTCGGCGAAGCATCGCCCCGGCGATCTCGGTCGCATAGGCAAGATGGGTAAAGCCGCACTCGTCGATGGTGATCCCGGCGACCGCCAGCCTGGCGATCAGCTCGTTGCGAAGCTCGGCCCCGACCTCGTCATGGTTGCCACGAAGGGTTACTTCCTGGTGCTCGAAGTCGTCATAGGGGAAACGCGAGCCGATGGTCCGGAGCGCCGCCTCGACCTGGACCCGCACGAACTCCCGGTAATCGTCGACGTCGAACAATGCCTGGGCAGTATCGACGACCCGCCAGACGATCTGCGCGGCCATCTCGATCGGGTTGCCGCGAAGGTCGTTCACCTTGATCTTGTCACTGATGAAATTATTCGCGCGCACCGAGACCTTGCGCCGGATCAGCCACGGCAGCACCCAGCGCAGGCCGGTTATCCGGTCGGTACCCTTATAGTCGCCAAACAGGGTGATCGCCGCCGCCTGGTTCGGCTGCAGCATGTAAAATCCGCAACCGATGAAAATCACGACCAGCGGGCCGGCGATGGCGGCGGCGATCTGCAGCGCCCCGTCATGCCCGTTGGCAAGTTCAACAAATGCCCAGATCGACGCCAGCGTCGCCAGGAGCAACAGCAGGAGCATGACATAGCCGCTCGTCGTGGACGCTTTTCGTTCGTGGCTGCTGTTCAATGCATTGGTTGTCGAGTCGATCATCGCGCCCTCCCGTTAAGTGATATCATTTTTATATCAAACTTACCGATCGTCAACTGGAAAGCGGCGGTCGCGCCGGCTAGGGGGTGTCGATGAGTTGGAAACTGGTGATTCACGGCGGGTCCGGGTCGATGCGGCCGGGCGTGCTTGCAGAGGAGCTGGATAGGCTCGGGAGATCCGGGCTGGACGCGGCCCTGGAAGCCGGGTCGGCGATCCTCGCCGGCAATGGCAGCGCGCTCGACGCGGTCGAGGCGGCCGCGCGGGTGCTCGAGGAGGATAGCTGCTTCAATGCCGGCCGCGGCAGCGTCCTTGCCTTCGACGGTCATGTCGAGCTCGACGCGGCGATCATGGACGGGCGGGACCGCCGGTGCGGCGCAGTTGCCGGGCTTCGTTCGACCCGCGCCCCGATCAGTGCCGCCCGGGCGGTAATGGAACAAAGTCCCCATGTCCTCATGAGCAATGACGGCGCGGACGACTTTGCACGGGAGGCCGGCCTCGAGCAGGTGCCGAACCGCTGGTTCGTTACCTCCGAGCGCAGGCGCCAGCTGGACGAACTGCTTGCGCGAGGAAGCGGCGCCTTCGATGCCGACATCAAATATGGAACGATCGGCGCGGTCGCGGTCGACATGGAAGGCCATGTCGCAGCGGCAACGTCCACCGGGGGACTGACAGCCAAGCGCTGGGGGAGGATCGGCGATTCCCCGCTGATCGGAGCCGGTACCTATGCCGACGACCGCGCAGGCGCGGTAAGCGCGACCGGTCTCGGCGAGATCTTCATTCGCGCCGCGGCCGCGCACGAGCTTTGCGCACGCGTCAGAATTGGCGGTGCGGGCCTCAAGGAAGCGCTCGATGGCGTGCTCGAGGACGTGCGGGCACTCGGAGGAAACGGCGGGCTGATCGCGGTGTCGCCGTCGGGCGAAGCAGCATGGGGCTTCACGACTCCCGGCATGTACCGGGGGATTGCCGGGCCCGAGGGCCGGAAGGTCGCGATCTACGCCGTCGACGACGAGCGGTAGGGGAGCGCCTCGCGCGCCCATTCGAGTTCCAGGCGCACGGCATCGCGCTCGCGCTCCAGGAATTCCGCGACGGCTCGGCGAAAGCCCGGGTCGGGGATGAAGTGTACCGAGGACGTGATCACCGGCTCATAGCCCCGGGCCAGCTTGTGCTCCCCCTGCGCTCCGGCCTGGATACAGGCGACCCGATGTTCGATCGCCCATTCGATTGCCCTGTAATAGCTCAGCTCGAAATGAAGGAACGGGCGTTCGTCGAGCGCTCCCCAATAGCGGCCGTACAGGGTCCCCGTGCCGACGAAGTTGAGAGCGCCGGCAACGGGCCGGCCTTCGTCCAGGGCGAGGAACATCAGGGCACTGTCTCCCATCGCTTCGCCAACAGCGTCGAAAAAGGCTCGCGTCAGATAGGGCCGGCCCCATTTTCGCGCCCCCGTGTGCTGGTAGAAGCTCCACATCGCGTCCCAGTGGGCAGCCTCGATCTCGCTTCCACGCAGGGCAATGATTTCGAGGCCCGCGCAGGCCGCGGCACGTTCCTTTCGGATCGTCTTTCGCTTGCGGCTCGACAGTTCGGCCAGGAACTGGTCGAACGTCTCGTACCCCCGGTTGAACCAGTGATACTGGAGGCCATCGCGGCGGAGCCAGCCACGCGCCTCGGCGAGCTCGGCTTCGCTCCCGGTGAGAAAGGTGATGTGCGCGGACGAGAGGCTGTTTTGCACGGCTATCGCCTCGAGCGCTGCAATCATCGTCAGCGGCTCCTCTCCAAGGAGGCGCCGGCCGGTGCAGGGAGTGAACGGAACCGAGACCTGGAGCTTGGGGTAATAGGAACCGCCCGCCCGCTCCCACGCATCGGCCCAGCCGTGATCGAAGACATATTCGCCCTGGCTATGGGTCTTCAGATAGGCGGGCGCGACGGTGGTGATCCGCCCTTCGCGCTCGACCATGGCCGGGATCGGCGTCCAGCCGGTCCCCTCTCCAACGCTCCTTGATTCCTCGAGCAGGGACAGGAAGGCATGGCTGACAAAGGGATCGTCCGCCGAGGCTAGCCGATCCCACCGGTCCCGGGCGATGGCGGAGACGCCGCGCGCAATGCGCGCGACATGGTCAGTTTCGCGGTCGGCCATCGCCCTCCCAGATCATCGCGTCGGCGTGAGCTTCAGCTGTCCGGCGCTGCCCCCGCGTCGCGATGGTCCAGCTGTAGACCCACCGGGCCCGGCGTTGCACCGCAACCCATGACCGTTCAACCGCCGCGCGATCAACCGCGAGGAATTGCGGTGAACTGCCCCTGATCGCGAGCCAGCGCGCAACCGGCGATGCCCGCCGTGAAAGGACCAGGCCGCGCCGGACCCGCGGCGCATTTCGTCGCAGCCATTTGCCAACATCCGGCTCAAAGCTCATCACCCCGAGCGGCCCGGGATAATCCTCGAGGAGCGACGTTACCGCCCGGGTGAGCTGCGCCACATTTCCTCCGTGGCACTTGATCTCGACCAGGATCGGCACCCGCCCCTGAACCAGCAGGAGCAGTTCCTCCAGCCCTGGAATATGTTCGTTGCTGTCGAACAATCGCTGAGCCTGAAGCAGCTCGGCCGGCGTCGTTTCCACGCAAAGCGCCGAGGCGCATAGCCGGCGAAGGTCATGGTCGTGGAACAGCATCGGCCGTCCATCGCCGGACAGTCGGACATCGCACTCGATGCCGGCACCAGCCTCGAGAGCCGCGGCAAAGGCAGCAAGGCTGTTTTCCGGGACTCCGGGTCCATGGAGCCCGCGATGCGCGAAGCCCGCGGGCCCGGGATCCAGTGGATCAGGGCCGGACCTGGACGATGGCATCCACTTCGACCGCGACCCCGAGCGGCAGGACCGGGACGCCAACCGCCGAGCGGGCATGGCGGCCCGCTTCCCCGAAGACCAGCTGCATGAGCTCGGAGGCGCCATTGGCGACCTTGGGCTGGTCCGTGAAATCCCGGTGGCTGTTGACGAAAACGCCCAGTTTCACGACCCGCTCTACCCGGTCGAGCGAACCAAGCGCCGCCTTCATCTGGGCGAGCAGCATGATGCCGCAGCGTCGTGCCGCATCCTGGCCCTGTTCCAGGTCAAGATCCTCGCCAAGCCGGCCCTTGATGAGGCTGCCGTCCTCCGCGAAGCTGATCTGCCCGGAGATGTGCAGGAGGCCGTTGGCAATGACCGCCGGGACGTAGCTCGCAACCGGCGCCGCGGCCTCGGGAAGAGTGATGCCGAGTTCGGCAATGCGCTGTTCAATGCTCATGGGCGCGGCTCTGGCCCCAACGACGCCCGGCCGTCAACCCTGGTGCCGGTGAACGGCGAAGCCAGCCCAGCTCTGGTTCGTCGGCATCAGCTCGAGCGAGTTGATGTTGACATGGCCCGGAAGCGAGGCAACCCACCAGATGGTTTCCGCGATGTCCGCGGCGGTCATCGGCTCCATATTGGCATAGAGCGCATCGCTGGCCTTCTTGTCGCCGCCGGTGCGCACGATCGTGAACTCGGTTTCGACCATGCCCGGTTCGATCGAGGTGACCCGAACGCCGGTGCCATGAAGGTCGCAGCGAAGACCGAGCGAAAACTGGCGGACGAAGGCCTTGGTGCCGGCGTAGACCGCCCCGCCCCGATAGGGGTAGGAGCCTGCGACGGAGGAAAGGTTGATGATTGCTCCCTTCCTCTCGATTATGCGCGGCAGGAGCACCCGCGTCAGTGCCACCAGCCCGGTGACGTTGGTATCGATGGCAACGTCCAGCGGCCCCTGCTCGGCCGACTGGAAATCCGTGGTCGGCGGTGCGAGCCCTGCATTGTTCAGCAACAGGTCGATTGAGCGATACCTCTCCGGCAATGCCGCGAGGGCGGGTCCGAAATCGTCCGGACAGCGCATGTCGAGCATGACGGGATGGAAGAAGTCGCCGAGCTCGCCTGCAAGGGCATCGAGCCGGTCCCGGCGACGGCCGGTGCCGACGACCTGCCAGCCCTGCGAAACAAATTTCCTCGCGGAGGCGTCCCCTATCCCCGCGGTCACTCCTGTAATGAATGCTGTCTTGTTCATCGGTTCGCCCGGGCTTCCATCATTCTTTCAAGATATCGGGCGAGTACGTCGACCTCGAGGTTGAGCCTTCGCCCCGGCGCAATCGACCCGAGGGTCGTGTGCTCGGCGGTATGCGGAATGAGATTGACCGTGAAGCTGGTCATGTCTCCATCGTCTGTCACCTCGTTGACGGTCAGCGACACGCCGTCGAGCGCCACCGAGCCCTTGGGGGCAATGGCGCTGCCGAATTTCCGTGGGACTTCGATGGTGACATTGACGCTTCCACCGACTTCGACCGCACTGGTCACGGCGGCGATCGTATCGACATGCCCGGTGACGATATGGCCGCCCAGTTCGTCGCCGACCCGCAGCGCTCGCTCGAGGTTGAGACGGCCGCCCTCGGACCACAGGCCGGGCGCCGTCCGCGCAAGGCTTTCCTCGCTGAGGTCGACGGCGAACCAGTCGTCGCCTTTGTCGACAACCGTGAGGCATGCCCCCGAGCAGGCGATCGAGGCGCCGAGGTCGACCGTGTCCATGTCATAGGCGGAGCCGATCACCAGCCTGAGGTCGCCGCGCTGTTCGGCGCTGCGGATCGTCCCGATGTCAGTGATGATTCCGGTGAACATTGCCGTCCCTGCCTTAGCCGCGATCGCGCTCGTAAACCTCGAGCCGGTCGATGCCAAGCCGGGCGCCGTTAGCGACCCGCCACCGGCCATGGGCATCAGCAATCGCGTCGAGGCCGATATAGCCAAAACTGGATTTCCCCTCGCCGACGAGGATCGGTGCACGATAGATGATGATGCGATCAACGAGGTCGGCGGCAAGGAAAGCGGTGGCCGTGGCCGAGCCTCCTTCCACCAGCAGGTCATTGACGTCATGAAGTCGGTAGACGTCTTGCGGAGAGGAGAGGATTTCCCAGCCCTCGACCTTCCGGCCGCGGGTCAGAAGCGCCCGGCGCGGCGACCATTGCTCGAGGCCTGGCAGCCGCACGTCAAGCCGCGGCTGATCGGCCTGGTAGGTTCCCCGCCCGACCAGGATCATGTCGCTTTTCGCCCGCTCGAGATGGACATGGGCCCTGGCGTCCTCGCCGGTGATCCACTTGCTCTCGCCCGAAGGCAGGGCGATCTTTCCATCGATCGAGAGTGCAAGCTTCAGGGTGATCCGGGGCCGCCCTCGCTCGATCCGGCTGAAGTAGCCGGACATGCTTTCCCTTGCTGCCTTCCGAGCGATTCCAGTCTTCACCTCGATCCCGGCCGCCCGCAGGCTGCTGATCCCCTTGCCGCCCGTCCGCGGATCGGGGTCCCGATGCGCAACCACCACCCGGGCAATGCCAGCCTCCGGGATGATCGCCGAGCAGGCCGGCCCGCGCTCGCTTTGATGAGCGCATGGCTCGAGGCTGGTGTAGAGGGTCGCGCCGGGCGCGCGGTCGCCGGCCTCGGCGAGCGCGACGGCTTCGGCATGCGGCCGCCCGCCCGGGGCCGTGGCGCCTCGACCGACGACCTCTCCATTGCGGACGATGACACAGCCTACATTGGGATTTGGCGCCGTGCGGCCCCTGGCTGCCTCGCCGAGCCGGATTGCCTCGGCCATGTAGCGGCGGTCACTCAATGCCGAATTGCTTCTGCAGCTTCTGATATTCCTGGCGGCGCAGCTCTTCTGCCTTGCGCCGCTCTTCCGAGGCCTTTTCCTGGTCGCGGACAATGTCTTCATCGGTCCGGTCGGGCCCGTAATTCTCTACCCACACGATCTGCTGGGGCGGCGCCGTGTTGATCTTGGAATCGACGAAGAAGACGATGACGATGATGACGGTGACGAGTACCGCGAGCGCCGCGCCGATGAACTGCTCGCGGCTGCGCTGCCTCATGAAAGCGGTCAGATCGCGCAGTGCCGCGCGCGGACCGACCATCGGGGGAAAAATCGCCATGGGCCCATATGTAGAGACGAGAAGGGGCCCGGACCAGCCCCCGGCGGCCGGAACCGCCTTTTGGGGCCAGTCACGGGCGATGGCGATGCTCAAGCGTCCTCCAGCCGGAACGACAGGCTGATGACCATGGTCGAGGAGACGGCCACCCCATCCTCGGTCGCCGGCCTGTACCGCCAGGCGCGAATGATGTGGCGTCGTGCCGCCTCGAGGAAGGTTGGATCGGCCGGTCCAACCGGCGTTACCGCGGTCACGCGGCCACGGGCGTCGATGCTGAGCCTGAGCTTCAGCGTGGCCTCTTCCTCGTCGCGAAGCTTGCTATTGGGATAGGGCGGCCTCAACGCCTCCTCGGGAGTGCGCGAGACTGCAGCGATCCTCACCGGATCCGCGTGGCTGACCACGGCCTCGCCGCCAACTCCGCCAGCTGGCGGGCCTTGCTGGAGAATGTCCCCGATCTCCACCTGAGCGGAATTCACCAGGCCCATGTCGAGGATGGTTGGCGGATGGTCGATTAACGGTTGCTGAGGAATGACCTCTGCGCGCGGGTTGCGAGGCGCCGGTCGTGGCTGGGGTTCGGGCGGCGGCGGTGGCGGTGTCGGCGGATCCACGTTGAAGATGGTCGGGACATGTTCGATCCCGGGAACCACCACGTCCATCTTGGCAGTCATTACCGCCGCGAGGAGCAGGGCATGGCCCGCGATGATGACCATCATCGCCCTGGGCGAGGCAGTGAGGCTGGCGACGGCGCGGCCATTGTCGGCATAGGCAAGCATCTACAATCTCCTCTCCTGGAGAAGAGAGGAATGTTACATCATAACATAACAATGGCAAGTGCCTTCGGCGGCTAGTCAGTCAATCCTGCCTTGAGCCGCTTGCAGCTTCGAGGCGGCGGGTCACCCGCTGCTTGCCGATGAGGTGAAGCAGGGGGGCCATTTCCGGGCCCGATTCGCGGCCGGTAATCGCCAGCCTGAGCGGCCGGAACAGGGCCCGGCCCTTGCGCCCGGTGGATGCCTTCAGCGCGTCCGCGAGCTGGTGCCAGGGGTCGTCGGACCAGTCGAGGCCTTCGGCGATGCGCGCCGCCTCGGCCAGCAGCGGCTTGTCGTCTGGGACGACTTCTCCCGCGGGCATGTCCTGGCCGCGAAGGACCGAGACCCAGTCGCTTGCCTCGCCGAGGTGGGCAAGATTGCCGCGCAATGCGAGCCACTCGTCCTCGCCAATCTCCGCGGGGAGCCGATCGGCAACCTCGGCATAGTCCAGCTGGTGAAGCAGCCTCGCGTTGACCTGCTCGACTTCCTTCAGGTCGAAATGGGCCGGCGCCCGCCCGAAGGTTGAAAAGTCAACACCCCGGGCGAGCTCGCCAAGAGTCGCTCGTGCCTCGACTGGCTGCGACGTGCCGAGCCTCGCCAGGAGCGAGTTGAGCGCCATCGGCTCGATCCCTGCCTCGCGAAGCGCATCGACCCCGGTAGAACCCAGCCGTTTCGACAATTTGCCCTCGGCAGCCACGAGCAATGCCTCGTGGGCGAGGGCCGGGGGCGAAGCACCGAGCGCCGCAAACATCTGCAGCTGGACGGCGCTGTTCGAGACATGGTCCTCGCCGCGGACGATGTGGGTAATCTCGAGGTCGATGTCGTCGATCACGCTTGGAAGAAGGTAGAGCCAGCTGCCGTCGGCACGGCGGATCACGGGATCGCTGATCTTCGCCGCCTCGAACTTCTGGTGGCCGCGGATGAGGTCGTCCCACTCGATCGGCTGGTCATGGTCGAGCCGGAACCGCCAGTGCGGCGCGATCCCGGGCGGAGGCGGTTCGTCGGCGGGCTTGCGCTCATAAACCGGCGGAAGCCCGCGGCCGAGCAGGATCTTGCGGCGGAGCTCCAGCTCCTCGGGCGTCTCGTAACAGGCATAGACCAGCCCCGCATCGCGGAGCCGCTCGAACTCGCGCTCGTAAAGTTCGAAGCGTTCGGACTGGCGGACAATCATCGCCGGCGAAAGCCCGAGCCAGCCGAGGTCATCGATGATCGCTGCAACGAATTCCTCGCGGCTCCGCTCTAGGTCGGTATCGTCGATCCGCAGCAGGAACCGCCCGCCCGACTTCAGGGCGAACAATGCATTGTGAAGCGCGGTCCGGATGTTGCCGACGTGAAGCCTGCCGGTCGGCGACGGAGCGAAGCGGGTGACGACGGTCATGCGCCGCCTATAGGCCATATCATGAAGTGTGAAAGGCGTTGGTGATCGGATAGCGCCGATCACGCCCGAAGTTCCGGCTTCCAAGCTTGACGCCCGGCGGTGCCTGCCTGCGCTTATACTCGGCGCGGAGGAGCTTGCGCTCGATGTCGGCGACGATTGCGGGATCAGCGCCGGTCGCAGCCACCGTTTCCCTTACCGACATCTCGCGCTCCACCAGCGCCTCGAGAATGCGGTCGAGCACCGCGTAGGGCGGCAGGCTGTCTTCGTCCTTCTGGTTGGGACGAAGCTCGGCGGTCGGCGGCTTGTCGATGACGCGCTGGGGCATCACTGGCCCCTCCGGTCCGAGCGAACCCCCGGGCCTGGTCCCGTTGCGCCAGCGTGACAGTGCAAAGCAGCTGGTCTTGTAGGCGTCCTTCAGCACCGAGTAGCCGCCGGCCATGTCGCCGTAGAGCGTCGCATAGCCAACCGACATCTCGCTCTTGTTGCCAGTCGTCAGCAGCATGTGGCCGAAGCGGTTGGAGAGGGCCATCAACGTGACCATCCGGAGGCGAGACTGGATATTCTCCCCGGCAACGCCGGCATCCTGGCCCTCGAAGCTCGATGCGAGCATCTCGTCCATGGCGGCAACGGCCGGCACGATCGGGATGACGTCATGACGGACACCGAGCAACCGGGCGCACTGCTCGGCGTCCTCGAGGCTTTCGTCCGACGTGAAGCGCGACGGCATCATCACGCACCAGACGCGCTCCGGGCCGAGCGCATCGACGGCGACTGCCGCGGACAGCGCACTGTCTATTCCGCCCGACAGGCCGAGGATGACCCCGGGGAAGCCATTGGCCGTCACATAGTCGCGCAGAGCGACCATCATCGCCCGGTACATGTCCTCGGGATAGGGAGAGAGCAGCGCCTTTTCGCCAGGCTCGCATCGCCAGCCATTGCCGGACCTCACCCAGTCGGTGACAGCCATCGCCTCCTCGAAATCGGGCAGCTGGACTGCGATGGTCCCATCGTCGTTGGTAACGAAGCTCGAGCCGTCGAAGACGAGCTCGTCCTGGCCGCCGACCCGGTTCAGATAGGCCAGCGGAAGGCCGGTCTCGACCACTCGCTGGCGAACCAGCTTCTGGCGCAGGTCGTCCTTGTCGGTTTCATAGGGGCTCGCGTTGGGCACCAGCAGCATTTCCGCGCCGTTCGAGGCGAGGTGGTGGCACACCTTCTCCAGCCAGATATCCTCGCAGATCGGCACGCCGATCTTCACGCCCTGGAAGCTGATCGGCTCGGGCAGCGGGCCATGGCCGAAGACGCGCTTCTCGTCGAACGTCCCATAGTTGGGAAGCTCATGTTTCAGGGTGCGACCGGTCACCCGGCCGTCCTCCGCCAGGAGGAAGGCGTTGTAGTTGGCTCCCCCTTCGGCGAGGATCGTCCCGAACAGCAGCGCAGGCCCGCCATCGGCAGTGGCATCTGCCAGCCGCGCGGCCGCTTCCGCCGTCTGCCGGACGAACTCCGGCTTCAGGACAAGGTCCTCGGGCGGATAGCCGGTCAGCTGCAGCTCGGGCACCATGACGAGCTGCGCGCCCTCCGTCGCCGCGCGGCTACGCCACTTGAGGATCATCTCGGCATTGCCGGCGAGATCGCCAACACGCTGGCTCGATTGGACAAGGGCGATGCGCAGGCGATCGGTCACGATGTCGACTGATTTAGCGAGGCGGAGGCCCCGCGCAACCTTGCCCAATCCATTCCCCCTTTCTAAGGGGCCGGTAAAGGGGCCAGCTTCACAGGATCGCATCAAATGAAATTGCTCGCCGGGAATTCGAACCTGCCGCTCGCCCGGGCGATTGCCGATTATCTTGAACTTCCGCTGACCCAGGCCAGCGTCCGGCGATTCGCCGACGAAGAAGTATTCGTCGAAATCCACGAGAATGTCCGTGGCGAGGACGTGTTCGTGGTCCAGTCGACCAGCTTTCCGACCAATGACAATCTGATGGAGCTCCTGATCTGCATCGACGCGCTGAAACGGGCGTCGGCGAAGCGGATCACGGCGGTCATTCCCTATTTCGGCTATGCGAGGCAGGACCGGAAGCCCGGTCCGCGAACGCCGATTTCCGCCAAGCTGGTAGCCAATCTGATCACCGTCGCGGGTGCCGACCGGGTGCTGACGATGGATCTCCACGCCGGACAGATCCAGGGCTTCTTCGACATACCAACCGACAATCTCTGGGCCGCACCGGTGGTCGCAGCGGACATCCAGGCGCGCCATTCGGGCAAGAAGCTGATGGTCGTCTCGCCCGACGTCGGCGGCGTTGTGCGCGCGCGGAGCCTTGCCAAGCGCCTCGACAATGCCCCGCTGGCAATCGTCGACAAGCGCCGCGAGCGCGCCGGCGAATCCGAAGTGATGAACATCATCGGCGACGTCGAGGGGCATTGCTGCGTCCTCGTCGACGACATCGTCGACAGCGCCGGGACACTTTGCAACGCCGCGGCCGCGCTTCGCGAACAGGGCGCCACGGAGGTGCTCGCCTATTGCAGCCACGGAGTCCTGTCCGGGGCCGCGGAAGCAAGGGTTGCCGCCAGCGTGCTCAGCGAACTGGTCGTGACCGATTCAATTTACCGCGAAGGACTGAGCGAGGGCGGCAAGATCCGCCGCCTCACCATCGCGCCCCTGTTCGGCGAGGCGATCCACCGCATCGCCGACGAGTCCAGCGTGTCGAGCCTGTTCGACTAGGATCGGGGGCGGGCTTTTTCGATGTGCAATCTCTACCGACTGCACAAGGGGGCCGACGCGATCCGCGAGCTGTTCGAGGGGCTGGGGCACAGGCTCGCCTTCCCCGAGGGCATTCCAAATCTGGCGCCAACCGATATCCGGATAACCGACCCCGCGCCCATCGTGCGGTGGGGAAATGCCGGGCTGGAGCTGGTCGTCCGTCGCTGGAGCTGGCCGGGCCCCGGAGGCAAGCCGGTATTCAACCTTCGCTCGGAAGGACGGCGTTTTACCAACCGCTGCCTTGCCATCGCCGACGGCTTTTATGAATTCACCAAGCCCGACGATCCCCGGGCGAAACGCAAGAACAAGTGGCTGTTCACTCCGGTGGAGGGCGAGTTGCTGGGGATCGCGGCAGTCATGCGCAATGACCCCTCCGTTGGCGAGGCATTCAGCCTCCTGACCGCCGAGCCCTCGCCGGAGGTGGCGCCGATCCACAACCGGCAGATCATCCTGCCTTCACCGGCTCACTGGCTGGCCTGGCTCGACCCCTCGACCAGCCTGCCACCTTCGAGCAGCTGGTCGACCGTCTCGGCAAAGCGCATTACCGAGATTGGCTTGGAAACATAGGCCTGCGCGCCTGCCGCCCGGATTCGTTCATCGTCGCCGGCGGCGGCATAGGCAGTGACCGCCATGATCGGCACATCCTTGAGCTGCTCGTCGGCGCGCAGCTGCTCCATGAGCTCGATGCCGGTCACATAGGGAAGCTGGATATCGGTTATGACGAGGTCCGGATTGAACGCGCGGGCGGCATCCAGCGCCTCCCTGCTGTCGGTTACCGGCTCGGTCTGGTGGCCGTGCGCGTTGAGCAGGTCGCAGAACAGCTTGATGTTAAGGGCGTTGTCCTCGACAACCAGGATCTTCGCCAAGCCGTTACCCCTCGAAATACCAGTCCATTGCAATAAGCCATGTTGAGCAACTCGACAAATAATGCGCCGCCCGATGCCGAGGCGCTCGCGCTTGCCGCACTGGCCGCAATGCTGTCCGACGAACGGCGGGCCAGGCGGTTCCTTGACCTTAGCGGCCTGTCGGCCGGGGAGCTTCGTGCAAAGGCGGGAGACCGGCGGCTACTTGCCGCCAGTATCGCCTTCCTCGAAGCATATGAGCCGGACCTGGTCGATGTAGCCCAAGCCATTGGCGTAAAACCGGAAATTCTTGTCCGGGCAAGAATGGAGCTGGAGCGTTGAACCGGCCATTGCTGATCAGCGACTGCGACGAGGTGCTGCTCCTCATGGTGTCCCATTTTGACGCCTGGCTGGGGGAGGCCCATGGCATCCGCTTTGCGTTCGAGACCGGCAATTTCAGGGAGGCGATGAAGGAGATCGCGACGGGAGCCCCGGTCGGCGAGGACCGGATGTGGCGATTGCTGGAACAGTTCTTTCGCGAGGAAATACATCGCCAGACCCTGGTGCCAGGAGCGATGGAGGCGCTGGGGAGGATCGGGGAAGTGGCGGACATCGTGATCCTCACCAACCTTGGACAAGAGGCCCACCCCTGGCGGGTCGAGCAACTCGCCCGGCACGGCATCCGTCACGAAGTGGTCTGTAACCGGGGCGGCAAGGGCGAACCGGCACGCGCCATCATCGAGCGTTACGGCGCAAAAAGGTCGGTGTTCGTCGACGACCTTCCCGTTCACCACGCATCCGTTGCGCGGCATGCACCGGACGTCCAGCGGCTGCACATGGTCGCCGAGCCGCGGCTCGCAGCGGCGGTCCCGGCCGCCGAACATGCCCATGCGAGGATTGACGACTGGGCGACCGCGACCGACTGGATCCTCGAGCGTCTCGTGAAGGACTGACGCCCGGACAGGGACGCAAATCATCCCCTGGTGTGATCTTTTCGTCTGGCGCATCACATTATGATGTGATAGCGGGCTCCCATGTCCACCACATTGATCGACCGGCTCACTGCCCTCGTTGACTCCGGGGCGGCAAGCCGAAGCGGGCTGGCACGCGCGGCCGGGCTCCACCCCAACAGCTTGCGCAAGCTCGGAGCAAGCGACTGGAATCCGACCGCTGACACGCTCGTTCGCCTGGAAAAGCTGCTCGACGGCGGGGTCCAGGAAGTGCTGGTCGGGGCCGAGGCCATCATTGACGAGGCCCGCAACGGCCGAATGTTCATCCTCGTCGACGACGACGACCGCGAAAATGAGGGCGACCTCGTCATACCGGCGCAGATGGCCACCCCCGATGCCATCAATTTCATGGCCCGGCATGGCCGCGGCCTCATCTGCCTCGCAATGTCGAAGGACCGGGTCGACCAGCTGGGGCTGGAACCGATGGCCCGGGTCAATGGAACTGCGATGGAGACCGCGTTCACCGTCTCGATCGAGGCCCGCGAGGGCGTGACGACCGGCATCTCCGCGGCCGACCGCGCCCGAACGATCGCGGTCGCGATCGACGCAGGCAATGGCCCGGAGGCGATCGTCTCGCCCGGCCATGTCTTTCCGCTGGTCGCCCGGCCCGGCGGCGTGCTGGTTCGCGCCGGGCACACCGAGGCCGCGGTGGACGTGGCCCGGCTGGCCGGGCTCAACCCGAGCGGCGTAATCTGCGAGATCATGCGCGAGGACGGGACCATGGCCCGCCTCGATGACCTAATGGGCTTCGCCCGGGCCCACGGGCTCAAGATCGGTACGATCCGCGACCTCATCGCCTACCGGCTGAAGAAGGACCACATGGTCGAGCGCGTGGCCGAGACGCGCTTCCACGCGAGGTCCGGCGCGGAATGGAATGCCCAGGTATTCCGTGACAAGGCAAGCGGCGAGGAACAGCTCGCACTTGTCCATGGCCTCATTGACCCGGGCAGGCCGACGCTGGTTCGAATGCATTCCATCGACCTCTTCGCCGACGTTCTTGGCGAGCATAGCGAGCGCGCCGGGCTTCTCGACGGGGCAATGACCATGATCGAGGAGCAAGGTTGCGGCGTCATAGTCGCGCTGCACGCCGCGGCTCCCGGGTCGCTGTCGAGGTCGGCCAATCTCCGGTCCGGCAAGCCGGCCGAAAAGGGGCCGGCGCTTCGAAGCTATGGGATAGGCGCCCAGATCCTTGCCGCCCTTGGCATCCACGACATGATCCTCCTTTCGAACACCAGCCACTCGCCGGTCGGACTCTCGGCCTATGGGCTGGCGATCGTCGAGGAACGCAGCATCCGCGCAACGGAGGAATAGCTTGGCCCATGTGCTGATCGCCGAGGCGCGCTTCTACGCGCACCTGAACGACATGCTCCTCGCGGGCGCCCGGGAAGCCATCGAGGCTGCCGGCCACAGCCACCAGACGATAACCGTCCCCGGGGCGCTGGAGCTTCCCGGGGCCATTGCCCTCGCGTCGGAGAGCGGAAAATTCGACGCCTATGTGGCGCTCGGAGTCGTGATCCGGGGGGAGACCTATCATTTCGAGATAGTCGCCGGCGAAAGCGCCCGCGGCCTGATGGCACTGACCATGGACGGTCTAGCCGTTGGAAACGGCATATTGACCGTGGAAAATGAAGCCCAGGCGATCGCCCGGGCCAACCCGGCCCATGCCAACAAGGGCGGCGGGGCGGCGGAGGCCGCGCTGGCACTGATGGAGCTCAAGCAGCGCTTCTGACGCCGCTGCCCGGCACGAATTCTGTCCTAGCCCAGCGCGAGCCAGAGCTCGTTGCGCCGAAGCGGTCCCGGGATCATCGGCGAATTGTAGAAGGCATATTCGGGTTCCCCGCTGGCCTTCTCGCCGCGTTTTGCAAGCCAGCCCCGCAACCGGTCCTCCTGTTCTGCGAGGAGTTCGTCGGTCGGCCGGCCGGCAAAGCTGACCACCGCCACCTTGCGTGCCGGAAGTTCGACCAGCTCGATCCCCTCTGGCGGGGGCGGCAGGGCGTCGACATTCCGCCCGGCGGGCATGACGAAGCGGGTCCGCCAGGCGCCTTCGAGTTCATCGTCGAACAGCGGCGGGTCGCTTGCCATCGGGTCTCCGCAGTCCTGCATGACGGGCACGGCCATCGGCAGTTTTTCGCCGTCGCGTGACCTTGCGGAAATATAGTCGGCGAGCCTCCTGAACGCTTCCGCAAGAGCGTCGCGCCGCGGGCCGTTGGCCAGTGTCTCGGCAACGATTACGGCGGGATAATCCCGGATCTGATAGTCACCGTCGCTTTCGAGGGCCCGGTAGCCGGGCTCCTCGTGCGACTTCTCCCGGAAATAATAATAAGCGGCTCCGCCTAGGAGCGCCCCGAAGCCGACGCCGAGCCCGGCCATGACGTCCTTGCGCATAGGAAAGGCTCCTCCTGATGCCCGCGGGAAAGGAACCGGTCAGGCCGGTTCATGTTCCCGGGATCAATGGCGCTCCCTTGCTTTCAGGCAGCCTCGTCCAGCGCTGGATAGTCGGTGTAGCCCCTCTCCCCACCAGCGTAGAAGGTAGCCGGGTCGCCCTCGTTGAGGGGCGCGCCATCCGCGATCCGCCTGACGAGGTCGGGATTGGCGATGAACAGCCTGCCGATGCTGACCGCGTCCGCAACGCCGCTGGCGATGCGAGCCCGGGCATCGGTCCAGTCATTGTCGCTGTTGATGATGATCCTGCCCGAGTAATGGCGCCGCATGGCGGGGCTAACGGGCTCGGTCGGGATAGATCCTGCCGAGGTCGGCTTGTCGGGCTCGCGAAGCTCGATCCAGGGGACCTTCAGCTCCTCGAGCGTCTTTGCAAGCTCGGTGAACAGCAGCAACGGGTCGGAATCCTCCACTCCTTGCACCAATATGTTGGGTGAGAAGCGGATGCCTACCCGCTCGATCCCTATCCTTGCTCCCACTGCTTCGAGGACTTCGCGCGCAAAGCGGATCCTCCCTTCCATCGAGCCACCATAGCGATCGTCCCGGAAATTGGCCGAGGAGCGGAGGAACTGGTCGACGAGATAGCCATTGGCGCCGTGGATCTGGACTCCATCGAAGCCCGCCCGGATCGCATTATCGGCCGCCTTGGCATAATCCTCGATTATCCGCCGGATATCGGCCTGGGAAGCCGCCCTTGCCTCGACATAGGGCTTCTTTCCCTCGTAGGTATGGGCATGGTCGGGAGCGGTTGTCGCGGAAGAAGAGACCGGCTGGCCCCCGCCAAGGTCGGGGTGAACCAGCCGCCCCATGTGCCATAGCTGGGCGACGATCCGGCCGCCCGCAAGATGGACTGCGCCGGTGACCTTCTTCCATCCATCCACCTGCGCCTCGTTCCACAGACCCGGCGCATTGGGCCAGCCCAGCCCCTCGCGGCTTATTCCCGTGGCTTCGGAGATGATGAGGCCGGCGCCGGCGCGCTGGGCATAATAGCGGGCCATGAGGTCGTTCGGGACCGCCTCGCGGCCGGCCCTGGCGCGGGTCAGCGGCGCCATCACGATGCGGTTCGGCAGTTCAAGCGCACCGAGCGACAGTGGACTAAGGAGGCTTGGCATGGATCGTCCTTTCTTCTCTTCCGGGGCGTTCCCCTGGCGCCTCTCGCAAGAGATAGTTTTCGAATAAAACCGGTCAATCATGGAACTTTGGCGACAGCCATAAGCGGCACTTATCGGCAGGCTGCGCCGTTGAAGCTTCCCTGTTCAACCCATCGGCCCTAGGGGCGAAGCGTGAACCGCCAGACGCCATCCAAGCCGCATACACTTGCCTTCGCGGCATTGTTGATCGGCAATATCGCGCTTGCCATGGGCCCGTTCCTCGTAAGGAACAGCGGCGTCGGGCCGGTGGCCGCGGGCTTCTGGCGCCTCGCGCTCGCTCTACCCTTCCTGTGGGCGCTCGCGGCGATGCTTCGGCAACCCGTCCACCTGCCCCGCCGCTCGCTGACGATTGCAGTCGCGGCGGCAGCCTTCTTCTTCGCGGCGGACCTTGCCGCCTGGCACAGCGGGATTCTCCTTACAAAGCTCGGCAACGCGACCTTGTTCGGCAATGTCTCGAGCTTCTTCTTTGCCGCCTGGGGACTTTGGCTGCTGCGCAAATGGCCTTCCTTGCTGCAGGGGACGGCCCTCGCCCTGGCGGCGTTCGGCTGCGGGCTCCTGATGTGGGGCAGCGCCGAGCTCTCGGCGGCCAACCTTCGCGGTGACCTGCTGGCTGTCCTCGCCGGGCTGCTTTACACTTTCTACCTCATCCTGGTGGAGCGAACGCGGGGCGAGCTCCAGCCGCTCCCGCTGCTGTTCCTCGCCAGCCTGTTCGGTGCGATCATGCTGCTTCCGCTTTCCGCGGCGATGGGCGAACGGATCGTCCCCGCCGACTGGACGGGGGTCTTCGCGCTGGCGATCTGCAGCCAGCTGGTCGGCCAGGGAATGCTGGTCTACGCGCTCGGCCACGTCCCCCCGCTGATCGTAGGGGTAGCGCTACTGACGCAGCCGGCGCTGTCGGCGCTGCTCGGCTGGATCTATTATGGCGAGACGCTGACTGCGCGCGACCTCGTCGGCGCCGCCCTCATCGTCATCGCCCTTATTCTCGTGCGCTGGAGGCCGAAGGGCGCGAACGGCTTGCATGAACCGGTCAGCACGACCAATTAGCCTGACATGCCAACGCCGCTGGAGTCGCTCCGCCTCAAGCTTGCACTTCCCGTCGGGGAGAATGCCGCCTTCGATGGCTGGAATGCCAAGGCCGTCGAAAGCGCCGCCGCAATGGTCGGGGTCGATCCCGCCCAGGCAAGGCTGGCCTTTCCGAAGGATGCCCCCGGGATGGTCGATTCCTATATCCAGGGGATCGATGCGGCGATGGAGGCGCATTTCACGCCGGAGCGGGTCGCGGCATTGAAGATACGCGACCGGATCCGCTCGATGATCTGGTATCGTCTCGAGACGATGGCGCCGGCGCGCGAGGCAGTAAGGACCGGCCTTTCCATCCTGGCGCTTCCGCAGAACATCCCGCTTGCATTGAAGGCGGGGTGGCGCTCGGCCGACACCATGTGGCGGCTCGCCGGTGACGAGGCCACGGACTATAATCATTACAGCAAGCGACTGATCCTTTCGGGGGTCTATGCGTCGACCCTGCTTTGCTGGCTCGACGACGACAGCGAGGGCTGGAGCGAGACCGCCGCCTTCCTCGACCGGCGCCTGGCCGATGTGATGCGCTTTGAGAAATGGAAGGCCAGCTGGACCGGAAACGACCTCCACCGGCCGAGCCTCACCCGCTTCCTTGGACGGCTGCGCTACCCGCAGCGCTGAGCTTTTCGATCCGGTTGGAGCCACAATGGGCATGATTGGGCTTTTCAGGCGCTGCTGTTATTGATAATCGCTTGCAAGTGACTGGCCCATTCATCCGCCTCGACCAACTGAAGATCGGCACGCGAGCGTGGATCGCGGCCATCGACTGGTCAGCGCTCGGTCAGAAAGAAGCCTGCCGTCTCAGGAACTTCGGGTTCGACGAAGGGGTGAGCATCGAGCCGCTTCATCTTGGCCCGTTCGGGCGTGACCCGCTCGCGGTCCGAGTCGGTCGCATGACCGTCGCCATCCGCAAGGCCCAGGCCCAGGCAGTGAAAGTCGCGACCGAAGCGCCATGAACCCCGTTCCGCTGATCGCGGTCGCCGGCAACCCCAATGCCGGCAAGAGCGCGCTGTTCAACGCGCTTACCGGGGCCCGCCAGAAGGTCGGCAACTATCCCGGGGTGACCGTGGAGCGCCACGTCGGCAAGGCCGTGCTGTCCGACGGGTCACCGGTCGAGCTGGTCGATCTTCCCGGCGCCTATGGGCTCGAGCCCTCCAGCCTCGACGAGGCAGTGACCCGCGACGTGCTGCTCGGCCGGCAAAAAGGCGAGCGGCTGCCCCAGGCGCTGCTGATCGTCGTCGACGCTTCCAACCTCGACAACCATCTTCGCTTCGCGCTGCAACTGATAGGCCTTGGTCTTCCAACGGTCGTTGCGCTCAACATGGTCGACCTCGCCAGGCGGGACGGGCTCGAGCTCGACGCACGAAAGCTGGAGGAAGAGCTCGGCGTGCCGGTCGTCGAGACCGTGGCAGTGCGCAAGCGCGGCCTCGACCAGCTGATGGAGCGTCTCGGCACCATGGTCAGCCAGCCGCGCAAGGAATTCACTGGCGAAGTCCCGGAGCACGACCTTCTCCAGCTCCAGCGGCGGGCGCGCGACATCGCGCTGAGCGCAATCGTCCATGAGACGCCTGTTCGCCGGATCACCCACCGCCTGGACGGCGTCCTGCTTCACCCGGTCGCTGGCCCGATCATCCTCGCGGCCATCCTGTTCGTGATGTTCCAGGCCGTCTTCTCATGGTCGGTTGCCCCGGCCGACGCCCTCGAGGCGGCCACGCTCGCCCTCGGAAACTGGATTGCCGGCGTCCTCCCCCAGGGCTTCTTCCGGTCACTGGTCGTCGACGGGCTCTTCGCCGGCGTCGGCGCGGTCATCGTCTTCCTGCCCCAGATCCTGATCCTGTTCAGCTTCATCCTTGTCCTGGAATCGACCGGCTACATGGTCCGGGCGGCCTTCATCATGGACCGGTTGATGAACCATGCCGGCCTTTCCGGGCGAGCCTTCATCCCGCTCCTTTCCAGTTTCGCCTGCGCCGTCCCGGGGATCATGGCTACCCGGACAATCGAGGACGAGAAGGACCGGCTCACGACGATTCTCGTGGCGCCGCTGATGACCTGCTCGGCGCGGCTTCCGGTCTACACGCTCATCATCGCGGCCTTCATTCCTCCGGTTGCGGTCCTGCCGGGCGTCGGCCTCCAGGGGCTGGTCCTGTTCGGACTCTATATCGCCGGCATCGCCGGGGCGCTGGTGGCTGCCTTCATTCTCCGCCGGACCGCCGTGAAGGGCGGCGGCGGGGGCTTCATGATGGAGCTTCCAAAATATCAGCTCCCGCGCCTTCGCGACGTGCTGATCGGCCTCTGGCAGAGGGCTGCCATCTTCCTGAAGCGCGCCGGCACCATCATCCTTGCAACGACTGTCGTGCTCTGGGCGCTGGCCAGCTATCCACAGGCTGGCCCTGGGCAGAAGCAGTCCGACGTCTCGATTGCCGGCCATATTGCCGACGGCATCCACACCCTTGTTGCACCGATCGGCTTCAACAAGGACATCGCGCTGGCGCTGCTCCCGGCGATGGCCGCGCGCGAGGTGGCGGTCGCGGCGATCGGTACGGTCTACTCGCTCGATGCCGAGGACGAGCAGGGGCTTGAGACGCTCGAGGAACGTCTCGCCGGCCGGTGGAGCCTTGCAACAGCGCTCGCCTTTCTCGCATGGTTCATTTTTGCGCCGCAGTGCATCTCGACCATTGCGGTCACGCGCCGCGAGACCAACGGCTGGCGCTGGCCGCTCTTCATGGTGAGCTACCTTTTCGTGGTCGCCTACATCGTCGCCGGCGCAACATATTGGACGGCAGTGGCATTCGGTCTTGGCTAATCGCCATGCCCGTCCTAACGCTCGGCCAGGACGAGAATTGAGGAGAGTGACATGGCGGGCGTGAACAAGGTGATCCTGGTTGGCAATCTGGGCGCCGACCCCGAAGCCCGCTCACTGAACAACGGCGGCGAGGTGGTGAACATGCGTGTCGCCACGTCGGAAAGCTGGAAGGACCGCGACGGCAACCGCCAGGAACGGACCGAGTGGCACAATGTCGTGATCTTCAACGAGAATCTCGGCCGGGTCGCGAAGAACTACCTGCGCAAGGGCAGCAAGGTCTACCTCGAGGGGCAGCTCCAGACTCGCAAGTGGACCGACCAGTCAGGCAACGACCGCTACACGACCGAAATCGTCCTCCAGCGCTTCCGTGGCGAGCTGGTCCTGCTCGACAGCCGTGAAGGCGGGTCGGGCGGCGGCTTCGGCAGTGGCGGCGGCGGAAGCTACGGCGACGATTTCGGCGGCGGGTCGGGCGGCGGGCTCGGCGGAGGCGGCTCGAAGAGCCAGCAGCGTCCGCAGCCGGCAAGCTTCGACACCGACCTCGACGACGACGTTCCCTTCTAGGGAGCGCGGCCCGGCAGGGCCGGGTCTATTTTCCGAGCTTTTCCTTGAGAGCGGCGAGCGCCGCAAAGGGGCTTGCCTCTTCCTCGCTCATCACGCCGGCTTCCTTCAGCGCGGCGTCGGCCCCGGCGCTACGGGGATAGGGATCAATCGCGAGCGCAAGCGTGTCGGCGATCGCCCCGCCAAGGTCGATTGCCGAACCATCATGGAACACGGTGTCGAGATCGGCTTCCTCGAGCTCGATCTCCTCGTCGCCGCTGGCACACCTGGGCTCTGGAACGAACGCGAGGTTGAACGGCTCGTCGACATGGGCCGAGACCGGCTCTCCCGTCGCAACACAGCTCTGCTCGAGGGATGCCCGGAGCCGCCCGGAGACCTTGATCCGCGATCCGTCGCGTGACAGCACGGCATGGGCCTCCAGGCGATCAAGGGACTGGAGCCCGAGGCGGCCGGCAATCGCGCTGCGCTCCGTCTCGTCGGCGACAATATCGACCCGGTCGCCGTCCCGGATCTGGTCAAGCTGCAGCTTGTGCCCGAATTCGCTCACGCAATCTGTCCCTCGACGAGGTCGCGGTCGCTGACCCCGCCGAGTCCCTCGTTGAATCGCCTCAGGGACTCCGAGCTATAGGTCATCGCGGCTTCCGACTGAGGCGGTTCGTCGCGATAGACGCTGAGGCGTACGGCCTCGCTCCAGTCCAGTTCGCCGGCACGTGCCCTTCGCCACCAGTCGACTCGGCTCGCGAGCGCTCCGACCATCGTACGCACCTGCTTGCCGATCGAGGGATCGCCAAAACCCCGTTCGCGCATCTGCGCGTCCATGTCGCTGATAAAACTCTCGGTGAGGGCGACAGAATGGCGCCCCGCATCCTCGTCGCCGTCCTCGAGGCGCAGGATGGTCAGCGCCGCGAGGCTGGCAAGAACCGCGAAACGGCCGTCGAGCGTGTCCGCGACGCCGCCTTCACGGTACCATGAGGGCTGCCTCGCCTCCGCCACCACCGATCCATAGAGCGCTCCGGCATCGGGCGCCTTGGGACGCAACATCGCCATCAACGAGCGCATTGCCATTTCTCCTTATTACGGCAACAGCTTGCGCCAGCCGTGCCGGTTTGCATATTGGGCTTCTGCGCGCGAGTGGACAAGCGCGTTCCTACGGAAGGGATTTGAATGGCCAAGCGTAATATCGCCGTGATCATCGCCGCGGGCCTGGCGATGAGCGCCTGCTCGGGTATTCGCGAGCATCGCGGCTTCGTCATCGACCAGACGCTCGCCGACGGGATCCAGGTAGGAATCGACAACAAGGACTCGGTGACCCGAACGCTTGGTCGGCCGACCTTCACCGGCCAGTTCGATCCCAACGACTGGTACTATGTCTCGCGCAATACGACCCAGCTCGCCTTCCGCGATCCCAAGGTGAACGACCAGACGGTCCTCCGGATCCAGTTCGACCAGGCCGGCAACGTCGCCTCGGTGCAGAAGACCGGCAAGGAGCTCATCGCCAAGGTCGAACCATCGGGCGACAAGACCCCGACGCTCGGCCGCGAACGCAGCTTCTTCGAAGAACTGTTCGGCAATATCGGAACGATCTCGCAGCCCGGCCTGCCCGGCAGCCAGCGGCAGTAGACCCACGCCTGCGCGGCCCTGGCCGCGCTTGTCGATATGATTCGGGCAGCCTAAGCGAGTGGCATGACCGCGACCCCTGCTGGCATGACCTATGCCGATTATCTGAAGCTCGACACGCTGCTCGCATCACAGCAGCCCCTTTCCGAGCTTCACGACGAGATGCTGTTCGTCATCATCCACCAGACCAAGGAGCTCTGGCTGAAACAGATGCTCCACGAGGTGGGGCTTGCCTGCCGGCTGGTTCGCGCCGATCGCTTCGCCGAGGCTTACAAGGCGCTTTCGAGGGTCAGCCGGATCTGGACGGTGATGACATTGTCCTGGGATGTCCTGGCGACGCTGACACCGGTCGACTACAGCGCTTTTCGCGGCGTGCTCGGGACCTCCTCGGGATTCCAGTCGGCCCAGTTCCGGGAGCTCGAATACAGGTTGGGAATCAAGGATCCGAGGTTCCTCGACTTTTATGAGGGCGGAACCGAGGGCCATGAGCGCCTGCGCCGGGCGCTCGACGAACCATCGCTTTGGGACGAGGCCAATGAAGCGCTCCGGCGCGCGGGCCTAACGTCCGAGGGCGAGGCGGGCATCAAGGACAGCTGGCTCGAGGTCTATCGCCGGCCCGAGGAATATTTCGGGCTCTACCAGCTCGCCGAAAAGCTGGTTGACCTCGACGATTCACTCGCGGCCTGGCGCCACAAGCACATGATCACCGTCGAGCGTATCATCGGCAGGAAAACCGGCACGGGGGGATCGGCGGGCGTCGCCTATCTCGCGAGCACGATCGGCAAGCGGGCATTCCCCGAGCTTTGGGCGCTGAGGACCGAGCTTTGAGCAGGGCCCGTCGGTGAGCTTCAAGCCGCTGTTTTCGAAAAGCCTCGGCGCGGCGCCCGAACGGCTGCACTTCGCAGCCCACAGCCACCATCTCTGGCCGGACGCCTCTTACGAGGGCCAGCTCGAATGCTGGGAAGACGCCGCCCGACTGGCCGACCGGAAGTGGGACCGGGTGATGGGCGAGGTCTGGCCCGGGGCGCAGGCCAGCGTCGCTGCGGAGCTGGGATCGAACGACCCGTCTGCCATCGTCTTCGCGTCCAATACCCATGACCTCCTCATACGCCTCGCTGCCGCCTGTCCGAGGCGGCCGGGCCGGCCACTGAGGGTACTCACCAGCGACGGCGAGTTTCACTCGGCGCGACGGCAGCTCGCCCGCTGGGCGGAAGGAGGCGAGATCGAACTGGCGCGGGTCGCCGCCGAGCCATTTGACGACTTCGCCAGCCGATTTCTGGCAATTGCCCGATCGAATCCCTTCGACCTCATCCTGTTAAGCCATGTCCTGTTCGCGAGCGGTCGCCTGTTCGACGAGGTCGCGACGCTTGCGGCGCTGGCCCGGCCCGATGGCCCCTGGGTCGTGATCGACGGCTATCATGCCTTCATGGCGATTCCCTCGCCGATGGATGCCAGCATTGCCTCGTCCGCCTTCTACCTCGGGGGCGGCTATAAATATGCCATGTCGGGGGAGGGCATGGGGTTCATGCACTGCCCGCCGGGTTTTGGCGATCGGCCTCCGATCACCGGCTGGTACGCCGAGTTCGGCGATCTCACGGCGCCGCCGGGAAGCGAGGTCGGTTACCGGCAAGACGCTCTGCGGTTCATGGGCGCGACATTCGACCCCTCGGCGCTATACCGGTTCAACGCGATCCAGCGGATGCTCAGGGAAAACGGCATCACCACTGAGCGGATCGCGGCGCGAACCGCCGGACTTCAGTCATTGATGGTCGACAGGCTTCAGGGAACCGCGCTCGGCGAGGCGGAGCTTCTCAATCCCCCGGGAAACGGGCTGCACGCTCGCTTTCTCGCCTTTCGAAGCCCCAGGGCCCAAGACTGGTGTGGACAGCTCATGGAACGCGACTGCATCACCGATGTCAGGGCTGACGTTCTCAGGATCGGCTTTGGCCTCTATCACGACGAAGAGGATGTCGAGCAGTTTGCTGCCCTTGTGGAGACGCTCGACTAGGGTCCTCGCGGTCAGGACCAGTGGCGACTAGGGCTTCAGGCCGCGCGACAGGAGGTCGTTTGCATGCGCCGCGACCTTTTCGGGATCCTCGCGGCCCCAGACACCGAAGCGAAGCCCTAGAAAAACGTTCATCCCCATGATCGCCCAGGCGCGGACCTCGTTTGCGAGTTCGCCGCCATCGCTCATCTCGCCTTGCGCCGTGGCTTCCACGAGCCGCGCCGCGATGCGCGCCGCGGCGGTTTCATAATGGGCGCGGAATCCGGCAGGATCGACGAACTCCGCCTCGTCGATGATGCGGTAGACTTCCTTGTGGTCGAGAACGAAGCGCAGGTAGGAGGCAAGCGCCAGTCGCTCGCGGTCGACGACGTCGCGGGCGCCTTCCATGTCAGGCGCGACATGGTCGCGGACCTGGCGCGACATGTCGCGCACCAGCGCCGCGAAGAGCGCCTCCTTGCTGTCGAAATAGGTGTAAAAGGTGCCAAGCGCGACCTTCGCCCTGCGCGTGATGCCGACAATCGAACTGTCGTGGAAGCCCTTCTGGCCGAATTCCAGGAGCGCCGCGTCGAGGATCTTGCGAAGCGTCTTTTCGCCGCGAGCCGTCCGCGGCGCCTTGCCCTTGCCGACCGGAGAAGATGTTTGCCCCACGGCTTCATCCGCTACCGCCCCGCGGGCATGCTTGTCCACATCTGCCCCCATTGCCCCCGGTTATTCCATAAGTTGAAACCCGGTTCAACTTTCATTATGGGCAGGGTGAAGCCGGGACGAAAACAAGGCGCCCGGCATGGCCAGGACGAGGATCAGAGGGGGATTTCAGATGAGTTACCGTAGCACGACCGCGCGCGCGCTCCTG
>JAJJPO010000029.1:0-6600 GCA_032907585.1 Sphingomonas sp.
CGCAGCCGTCCGGAAAGCTGGAACTCTCCCCGTCGCTAGTGTGTTGATTTCGCAGCACTTCACTAGCGAAGGAGGAGGTTATGCCATCCCGTTTTCTGACGCCATTTTCTGGTCGCGGAATGCTGGCCCGCGATCCCTTCCTGGACCTGCATCGCGAGATCAACAGGCTGTTTGACGACAGTTTGCGGACGATGCGCCAAGGGGACGAGGCCGGCGGGTCAGCGATGATGCTGAACCCGAGGGTCGACATCACCCAGACATCGGACGGCTGGGAAATCTCGGTTGAGCTTCCCGGGGTAAGCCAGGACGATATCGATCTCAGGCTCGACGGTGACCTGCTTACGATCAGCGGCGAGAAGCGTGACGAGCGCAAGAACGAGAAGAGCCGGTTCGTCGAGCGCAGCTACGGAAGCTTCACGCGCTCCTTCCAGCTGCCATTTGCACCTGACCCCGAAAAGGTGACTGCAGACTGTGACCGGGGCGTCCTCACGATCAAGCTTCCCAAGGAGGCCGAGCAGGACAAGAGCCGCCGGATCGCGATCGGTGGCGGAGCCGGCACCCGCACGATCGAGGCCAGCTCGAGCAAGGAACCGGCGATCGGGAAGGCCTGGCAGGAGAGCCAGGACAAGGGCAAGGGCGCCCAATCGGAGAAGAGCGGGGAAAGCCGGTCCTGACCTTGTCAGGCAGCAGGCAGGACGAGGGCGAAGCGAGCGCCCTCGCCTGCCGCGCTTTCAAGCTCGATATCGCCTCCCATTGAACGGGCGAGGCGACGCGAGATGGCAAGCCCGAGGCCGATACCGCCGGGCTCGTCACTCACGCGTTCATAGCGCTCGAATATGCGCTGCTGGTCGCCCTCGGCGATGCCCGGCCCCTCGTCGGCAACCACGATGGCGACCTGGTCGCCGCGACGCTCGGCGATGACGGCGACCGTGCCGCCGTCGGGCGAATGGCGCAGCGCGTTCCCGACGAGATTGACGAGGATCTGCACCACGCCGCGCGGATCGCCGGAAGCAGCGAGGGGCTCGGAAGCGCCGACCAGCTCAACATGGATCGAGCGTTCCTGGGCCTGCACCTCCGTGAGGTGAAGCGCCTCGCGGGCAGCGTCGGCAATGTCCACATGGCCCGCACCTTCCGATGCGCTTTGCTCGGTCATCGAGCGGATGACCGACAGGAGGTGGCGGCCGGCAGCGGCAATATCGCCGGCATAGGCAGCATAGTCGCTTCTCAGCGGGCCCTCGCTTCGATCGACGATGCGCTCGGCGGCAGCAATGATGCGGTCGAGCGGAGAACGGAGGGCAGCGTCCAGCGCGGGATCGAACATCAGGCCCGCACCCAGGCCCTGATGGTCATCGCCAATGACCTCGATCTCATAGCCGGAAAATGCGCCGTCGGGCGAATGAACCGGCCTTCCGGCAAGAGCAAGCGATGTCTCGCCGTCGCCGCGAACCCTGGCATGCTGGCCGGTGAAGGGCTGCCGGCTGGCAAGCGCTGCGAGGAGCGGCATTCCTCCATCAACGTCCGGTTCGATGAGGAAGTGACGCGTGAGCTGGTTACCGATGACAGACTCGGCCTCGACCCCGAGGCGGCCGGCCAGTTCCGCGTCGAGATGGGTAATCCGAAGCTCGGCATCGGTGGTGAGCCTGGGCGCGGGAGCAGCATCTTCGAGGCCCGAATCGGCTTCACTGGCGACGAGGGTAAGCCGCGGCGGTGCCTGCGGGCGCGCTTTCCATCCCTCGATGACGAGGGTTGCTCCCTCGGCATCCGGTTCGGCGCGGACCCACAGGTCGAGGTCCTCCTCGCTCGACGCCGCGATCACGGCGCGCGAGAGAGGAACTCCAAGCTTGATGGCGGAACGAACAATCGCTGCGAGCTGGGGGAGCGCAATCGGGGCACCTAGAGAGGAGCCGGCTTCCTCCTGCAGCCGCAGCAGCGGCGGATCGGCGTCAACCAGCCGGCCTTCGCGGTCGACGCGGCCGCTGACCGGGCCAAGGTCCGAGGGCGCACTAGCCATTGGAACGGTCCAGTGCCTCGCGGGCCGCCCGATACTGGCCGTCGAGCCGCAGCCACCTGCGACGCTGCTCGACTTCATCGTCGCTTAAGGCATCGAACCGCTCGATGAAGCTCTCGGCACGGTCTCCACCGGCCATCGGCTCAAATGCGGCAACGATCTGGGCCGCGGTCGCGCGGTCGCAACCGGCGAGCCTTGCGAGGACCATCGGTTCGCCGCTGCTGAACAGCGTCCACGCCTCGCCATGGGAGATTCCTGCCCGGCGTGCGAGCAGGGAGACCATCAGCGCACAATCGCCATGCCGGGCGCAGCCCTCGATCATCTCGTCATCGGCGCGGCCTGCCGCCTCGAGCGCTCGGGCCAGCATCTCGACGCGTGCCTCGAGCCTCCGCCCCTCGTCATGGGCGGCGAGGAGCTGCCGCGAAGCAGCAGCAACCTGCTGATCGCCTTCGTTGAGCCCGAGGCCAAGCGCAGCGGCAACGGCACTGACAAGCGCGACTGCTTCTTCTGCCGGAAGATCGTCGAACTCCGATTTGAGGCGGGCGAACCGGTCCTTGCGGCGACCACGTGCGAGGGCGAGGGCCATTGCCGCCTCGGCCACGGCGGGATCGGCATCACCCACCAGCGCCGAGACCAGCTCGTCGCCCTTGGCCCCGGCGTGGGCCGAAAGCCGCTGCTCGCCGGCCCTGCGGAGGAGCAGCGCCACCAGTTCGTCCCGGGCCAGCAATCCGGCAGCGCGCAGCTTCCCGCAGAGGCCGTCACGCAGCAGTTCCGCCCTTGCGGCAAGGATCGGGGGAAAGGCGGCAATCAGTTCGTCGGCAATGTCATCGACCAGCTCGCGGAGCATTGCCGCCATCAGCGATCGCTCCTCGTCGGTGAGGCGAAGCCTCTCGTCGAGGAAGAAATCCGCCTTTGCGACGGGCAGCCGTTCGGGTCCCGGGCGAAGCCGCACGGGATCGACCGGGCGGTCGGCTGCAGTCGCGGCAAGCGGCCATTCCACGGGCATCATCCCCGGATCATAAAACAGATGGGGTTAACGCGCGGTCAATCGCGTTCGAACCCGTGGCGAAAATGCTGGGCGATGAAAAAGCTCGTCGCTGCGTAAAGCGCGATCAGTGCGAGGAAAAGGCTCCACCAGCCAACGATCGCAAACGGGACGGCGAGCCAGATGGCATTGCGCCGGGAAAACAGCCATGGCCCGCCGGGGAGCTCGCGGCCCCGGCGCTCGACCCGCCCGGCCTCGGCAAAGGCTCCTGCGGCAAGAGCCGCCATTATCGCGCCCCAGCCGGAGCCGTGGCGCGCCTCGAACCAGCCGAGGGCAAAAAGGGCCAGCCCTGCGGCTGGCCACAGCAGCCGGCGCGACAGCATCGACGGGCCAAGCGGGCGAAGCCGAAGCGATGCCAGCCGCTGGGCGACGAGGTCGAGCGGCGTCGAGAGAAGCATCAGCGCAAGAGCCGGCCAATGCCAGCCTCGGGTGAAGCAGAAGGCAGCGGCGAGGCTCATCACCACCGCTCCCTGGACAAGCCAGACCGGGCGCACGCCGGTCTCCATCAGCCGCTCGGTCGCGATCTCCTCGACGAGCGGGAGGACAAAGCGGCCAACGACATCCTTGCGGGCCGTGCGCGAGGCAATGATCAGGCGGCGCTCATAGCCGGCGAGCGCTTCGTGATTGCCTGCAAGGAACGGCCCCCTGCCCTCGCCGCTTACCGACGGGACAAGCCTCGCACCCGACTGGATTGTCCGGCGGAGCAGCGTCGAGGGAAGGTCCCAGTCTCCAAGCATCGCGGCGGTGGCGCCGAGCATGTTCGAATCCACCCGCGCCAGGCCGGCCCAGCGCTGGTCGCCGTCGATTCGCTCGAAGGCCAGATGCTCCTCGTCGTCTGGTACGGTCAGAATGGCGTTGTCGGCCTCGCTGGAAAGAAGCTCGAGGTCGCCCATGTCGGGGACGATCCCGTCGGCGAGCATGATGAGCTGGCTGCCGGCCTCGAACCGGCTGGCGGCCTCGACCCCGTCGCTAACCAGGACCACCGCGATCCCTTCACCGCGCAGCCGCTCGATCGCGTCATTCAGTGCGACAGGGACGCGCTCGACCAGGACCACCAGCGGCGCGGCGCCGATCGCCGCGAGGCAGCGCGCCTGATATTCGACCAGCGTGCGCCCGGCGAGCGGAAGAAGCGCGCGAAGGCCGCCCGCTTCATCTTCCTGATAGGCACCGATCAGGGCGCCAAGCGCCATGGCATGCTCCCACGTGACAGAAACCCCCGCCCCTCGAAGGGGGCGCGACCATAGGGCAGTCCCCGCCATCATTTCCACCCCGGACTGTGGCCATTTGCCGCTTTCGCGCTCGACCAAAGGTGGTAAACTGCCCGTTATGAGCATCAGCCCGCACCGCGCACCGCACGACCCCCATTTCGGTCATGACGAAGAGGTCTCGAAGATCGAGGCCGTGCCGGAGCAGCAGGAGCCGGGCTTCGACCGGAACAGCTGGGCGGAAAGCCGCGAACTCGACAGCATCGCGGCCGAGGGCGGTCGGCAGGTGTTGGGCTGGGCCCTTTCCCTCCTCGCCCTGCTCTGGACCGGCTATACGGCCTGGTCTGCCGGACGGGCGCTTGCAAGCGAGCCGCTGAGCAGCCCCCAGGTCGCGCAATGGATGGCGATCCTCGCCGGGCCGCTCGCGCTCATGGGGCTTGTCTGGCTGATGTTCGGCCGCACTCGCCGCAGGGAGGCGGAGAAGTTCACCCGCTCGGTCATCACCATGCGGACCGAGGCGAGGGCGCTCCAGGACCTGCTGGGAGCGCTCCAGGCACAGATTGCCGAGAATCACCATTCGCTCGGCATCATGGCCGGCGACCTCATGGGACTGGGTGACCAGGCCGCCAGCCGGCTGGGACAGGTCACGGTGCAGCTGAACGAAGGCTCCAGGACGCTTGCCGAACATGGTGCGGCGCTCGACCGCGCGGCCGAGGCAGCGCGGACCGACATCGGCATCCTGCTTGCCGACCTTCCGCAGGCCGAAGACAGCGCCCGCCGCATGGCGGAAACGCTAAGGCAGGCAGGCCGCTCGGCGAGCGAGCAGGCGGCAACGCTCGGAACCCAGCTTGGCCAGCTGGCATCGCAGGCCCAGGAGGCCGATTCGGTGCTCAGCCAGGCGTCCGGGCGGCTCCTGAGCAGGCTCGGCGAAATCGAGAATGCGGGGAGCGCAGCTGCAGCCAATATTGCCGAGGCGAGCGAGGCATCACGCAGGAGCGTCGATGAGCTCCTTAGCCGCTCGGCAGAGGCGCTGGCCGAGATCCGCACCGGCATCGATACCCAGGCGGCGGCGGTGTCGGCACTGGTGGCGCAGAGCGAGGCTGGCCTTGGCCGTGCCGGGATCGAGGCTTCCGAACTGCTGGGCGAAAGGCTCACGACGGCCGGAAGCTCCCTCGACCAGCTGAGCTCGCGCATTGCCGAGCAGGAACGTGCCTCGCAGCGACTGGTGACCGACCTCCAATCGGGCCTAGCATCGCTTGACCAGGGCTTCACCGACCTTGCCCGATCGGGTGACGAGCGGGCGGGCCAGGTGCAAGCGATGCTCCAGCGGCTCCGCGGAGAGCTCGACCAGCTTTCCCAGTCGACCTCGAGCCAGGACAATAGCCTCGATGCGCTCGCGCAGCGCACCGCGCGGCTGCGCGAGAGCCTCGACGAGCTTGGCGAGGCGCTGGCGGGGCCGATGTCCGTGGCGCTTGGCGAAGCGGAAACCGGCGCAGAAAGGCTGCTTGCCTCGGCTGCCGCAGCCCATCCACATGTCGAGCAGATCCGGGACGCGGCCATCGAGGCCGAGAGCCGAATCGCTGCCGGGGCCTCGGGCGTCGAGGCCCAGCAGGAGCGCCTGGCGGCGCTGATGACTTCGGTCGATCTCGGCGTTGGCCATGCCGAGCAGAGGCTGGCGGAACTGAGTTCGGCGATCGCCGCAGCGAGCGACGAAGCGGGCCGGCTCTCCAGCGAAACCGGGCCGGCGCTGGTCAGCGCGCTGGTCCAGGTTCGCGAATCGGCCGCCCATGCCGCCGAGCGCGCCCGCGAAGCGATTTCAAAGGTGATCCCGGAAAGCGCCGGAAACATGAGCGAGGCGACCCGGAAGGCGCTCGAGAAGGCCGTCAGCGAGAGCGTCGAATCCAAGCTCGCCGAGCTCGACCGGGTGGCGGCACGCGCAGTCGAAACCGCCCGCGAGGCTTCCGATCGCCTGACTGCCCAGATGCTGTCCATCGGGCAGAGCGCGGTCGCGCTCGAGGCCCATATCGAGCGCAGCCGCGAGGCGCAGATGAAGGACAGCGGCGAGGAGTTCGCCCGGCGGGTCTCGCTGCTCATGGACTCGATGCACTCGGCGGCGATCGATGTTCAGAAGATCCTCAGCGACGAGGTCGATGACAAGGCCTGGAACCATTATCTCAAGGGCAATCGCGGCGTGTTCACGAGACGCGCCGTCCGGCTGCTCGGCGGAAGCGAGAGCCGTGCGATCGTGGCGCAATATGAAAGCGACCCGGAGTTCCAGACGGCGGTCAACCACTATGTCCACGATTTCGAGGCGATGCTGCGGCGGGTTCTTGCCGAGCGCG
>JAJJPO010000030.1:0-6593 GCA_032907585.1 Sphingomonas sp.
GCTCTGGCTGTTCTACGTGACGATCGCCTGGGGCGTTGCCTACACCATCGCCTACCCGGCCTGGCCGATGATCAGCAAGGCGACTGCGGGCGTCCTCAACTGGACCAGCCGCGGCCAGCTCGAACGGGAACTCGCCGCCGACCGCGAGAAGCGCGCGCCGATCATGAACGCGATCGCCGCGACCCCGGTCGAGCAGCTGGAATCCAACCCCGAGCTCATGCAGGCGGCCATCGAGGGCGGCCGCGCGGCGTTCCGGGTCAACTGCGTTCAGTGCCATGGCTCCGGCGCCGCGGGCTCGATCGGCTATCCCAACCTCAACGATGATGACTGGCTGTGGGGCGGCGATATCAAGGCGATCCATTATTCGATCGAGCATGGCGTTCGTAACCCGGACCATGACCAGACACGAATGTCGCAGATGCCGGCCTTCGGCCGCGACGGACTACTTCAGCCACGCGAGATCGATGACCTCACCGCCTATGTCCGGGCGGTCAGCCGGCAGCAGCCGGCCAACGCCGCCGCGCGGCGTGGATCGGCGCTCTTTGCGACCAATTGCGCTGCCTGCCACGGCACCGACGCCAAGGGTGACCGGGCCTTCGGTGCGCCCAATCTCACCGACGCCATCTGGCTCTACGGCGGCGATACGGCGAGCATCCGCAAGTCGATCAACGACGCCCGCTTCGGCGTGATGCCACGGTGGGGCGAAAAGCTCGACGCGCCGACCGTCAAGATGCTCGCCGCCTACGTGCATTCCCTAGGTGGCGGCGAGCGCGAAACAGTGCAGACGCCAGAATAGGCCGGCTCGACTCCGGCCGGTCCCAATGGCCAGAGAAGATGACCGACCTTTCGAATACCAAGTCCAATAGCCTCTATGCGCGCCGCAAGCCCGTCTATCCGCAGAAGATAGACGGGCCCTTCCGGCGGCTGAAGTGGGCGGTCATGGCCATTGCGCTGACCGTTTATTACGTCACGCCCTGGCTGCGCTGGGACCGCGGCCCCTATGCCCCTGACCAGGCGGTGCTGGTCGACCTCGCGCACCGCCGTTTCTACTTTGGCCCGCTCGAGATCTGGCCCCACGAATTCTATTATGTCGCCGGCATGCTGATCATGGCCGGCATCGGCCTTTTCCTGCTCACCTCGGCAGTGGGGCGGGCCTGGTGCGGCTATGCCTGTCCGCAGACGGTCTGGACCGACGTCTTCCAGCATGTCGACCGCTTCATCGATGGCGACCGCAACGCCCAGATGCGTCTCGCCAAGGCGCCCTGGACCGCCGGCAAGATCGCCAGGCGCGGGCTCAAATATGCAATTTACCTGCTGATCTCGGTAGCGACTGGAGGCGCCTGGATCTTCTATTTCGCCGATGCGCCGGACCTCGCCAGAAAGTTCATCGCCGGCGAAGCCTCCTATATCGCCTATTCGACGGTCGCCATCCTCACCGCGACCACCTTCACGCTCGGCGGTTTCATGCGCGAGCAGGTGTGCGTCTACATGTGCCCCTGGCCGCGCATCCAGGCCGCGATGATGGACGAAAAGTCGCTCACCGTGACCTACAAGGACTGGCGGGGCGAACCGCGCGGTCGTGGGCGGCGTGAAGCCACCCTGTCTGACCTCGGGCTTGGCGATTGCATCGACTGCAACCAGTGTGTCGCCGTCTGCCCGACCGGGATCGACATCCGCAACGGGCCGCAGATCGGCTGCATCACCTGTGCCCTTTGCATCGATGCCTGCGACCGCGTGATGGCCAAGATCGGAAAGCCGCGCGGCCTCATCGACTATGCAACGCTCGAGGACTGCGACATCGAGCGAAAGGGTGGCAAGGCGCGGAGCCTGTTCAGGACCGTGTTTCGCCCACGCACCATTGCCTATGCCTCGCTGTGGGGAGCGGTCGGCCTTGCAATGCTCGTTGCGCTCGGCAACCGGACCAGGCTCGACATCAGCGCCCAGCAGGTACGCAACCCGGTCTACGTCAAGCTCTCCAGCGGCGAGATCCGGAACCGCTATACGGTCAAGCTGCGCAACATGCAGACCCGCCCGCGCGAAATGGAGGTCTCGATCGACCGTCTTGCCGGCGCGACCATGTGGCAGGAAGGCCAGACCCGCGAGCAGGCCGCGACCCGGCTGCGCACCACCGTGCCTGCCGACGCCCTCGCGAAACTACCTATTTTCGTGGTGGCCCCCGGTAGCGGAAAAGGGAGCGAGACTTTCATCCTCTCCGTCCGGTCAGTCGACGGCGAAGAGGAGCATGACAGCACCGAGGCGATTTTCGAGCGGCCGGAGAATTAGGTGAAGAAGCGCATTACCGGATGGCATGCCGCGGCGGCACTGGTTGCCTTTTTCGGCGTCGTGATCGCGGTCAACCTCACCATGGCGGTCTACGCCACGAGCACCTTCGGCGGCGTCGTCGTCGAGAACAGCTATGTCGCAAGCCAGAAATATAATGGCTGGCTGAAGGCAGCCGAGCGCCAGCGTGAGCTCGGCTGGACCATAGTCCCGGCGCTCGATTCCGGCCGGCGCGTGATGGTCCACCATGACCTGGGGGCGGTCGAGGCGAGCGGCTTTGCACGACACCCGCTTGGACGCGAGCCCGATGTCCCGCTGACCTTCGCCGCGGTCGAGGGCGGCCTCGTCTCCAGCGAGCAGCTGCCGGCCGGTCGCTGGAAGGTCCACCTCCTCGTTCGCAGGGGCGGGGACGAAGCCCGGATCATCGAGACGCTGCAGTGACTGCTGCTGCTGCCATCAACAGCGCGCAACCGCTCCAGCGGACCGTTCTCGCGGTGCCTGGAGTCCATTGCGCCGGCTGCATCTCGAAGATCGAGAACGGCCTCGCTGGCCTGCCCGGCCTCGTCTCCGCGCGGGTTAACATGACCTCGAAGCAGCTGGTAGTGAATCATCTGCCCGAACTTGGCATCCCCGAGCTCGTAAGCGCGGTCGAGGCCCGGGGATTTGAGGCCCAGCCACTCGCGGACCTCGCTTCCCAGCCGGCTGACAGGCATAGCCGCGAGCTCTTGCGCGCAACCGCGGTCGCCGGCTTTGCGGCAATGAACATCATGTTGCTGTCGGTTTCGGTCTGGTCAGGCGCGCAGGGAGCGACGCGCGACTTCTTCCACCTCCTGTCCGGCCTCATTGCCATTCCAACGGTGGCCTATTCCGGACGGCCCTTCTTCCGGTCGGCCTGGACCGCGCTCCGTAACCGGCGGACCAACATGGACGTGCCCATCTCGATCGGCGTGCTGCTGGTGACAGCGCTAAGCCTGTTCGAGGCGCTGACAGGCGGTCCCCATGCCTATTTCGACGGCGCGACCATGCTGCTCTTCTTCCTGCTGGTCGGCCGGTCGCTTGACAGCGTCATGCGTGAGCGGGCGCGCGATGGCATTGGCTCGCTGCTGAAACAGCGATCCGCCGGGGCAATTGTCGTCGATCCTTCGGGCAAGAGCGAATGGGTTCGCGCCGAAGACCTGCTGCCCGGCATGGTGATGCTGGTCGCGGCCGGCGAACGGCTCGCCGCCGACGGAATCGTCGAGACCGGCTCGGGCAGCTGCGATCTTTCTCTCCTGACCGGAGAAAGCGCTCCGCACCCGGTGGGCGCCGGGGACCCGGTCCATGCAGGGACGCTCAGCATCGATGGGACGCTGACCGTCCGTGTCACTGCTGCGGCCAGTGACAGCAGCATCGCCGAGATCGCCCGGCTGATGGAAGAGGCCGGCCAGGCACGTTCGCGCTACGTGCGGATCGCCGATCGGGCCGCCCGGCTCTATGCACCGGCGGTTCACACGCTCGCATTGCTCTCGTTCATAGCCTGGCTGCTGATTGGCGCCGGTTGGCACCAGGCGCTACTGATTGCCGCGGCGGTCCTCATCATCACCTGCCCCTGCGCCCTTGGGCTTGCGGTTCCAGCGGCCCAGATCGTTGCCGCTGGTTCGCTGATGCGCTCGGGCGTGCTGATCAAGGACGGAACCGCGCTGGAGCGCCTCGCCGAGGCCGATCGCGCACTGTTCGACAAGACCGGGACGCTTACGCTTGGAAGGCCGGTCTGGATCAATCCCGAGGAAGCCCGCGGGGATGAACGGCCCGTGCTGCTCTCGCTTGCCCGGGCCAGCCGCCATCCGCTGTCAGAGGCGATCCGCAAGAGGCTCGAGGCCGAAGGGGTCCGGGCCGCCTCGCTTACCGACATCCGCGAGGTCCCGGGTGTGGGGATCGAAGCCCTCAACGACGGGAAGCGCGTCGGGCTTGGTCGCGTGGCCGGCCTCCAGGCGGACACGCTCGCGACCGGCTTCACCACCGGCGACGGGGAGCCGCGCATCCTGCGCTTCGAGGACCGGCTCCGGCCTGCCGCCGCGCAGACAGTTCGGCAGCTCGGGAAACTTGGCATAGCCTCGTCAATCGCGACCGGGGACAGGCCCGAGGCTGTCGAAGAGATCGGCCGGGACCTTGGCCTTGCCGCCGAGGCCGCCATGTCCCCGGCCGACAAGCTGGAGCTAATCTCCAGCCTCCAGGCCAGTGGGCACAAGGTGCTGATGATCGGTGACGGGCTGAACGACGGCCCGGCGCTTGCCGCCGGCCATGTTTCGATGGCGCCGGGCTCTGCAAGCGACGTCGGCCAGAACGCGGCCGACGCGGTATTCCTCGGTGACAGCCTGGCCCCGGTCGCGCGGGCTATCGTCGCAGCGAGGCGCACCATGCGTGTCGTCCGGCAGAATTTCGTCATCGCCATCGGCCACAATATCATCGCCGTCCCGCTCGCCTTCCTCGGCAAAGTGACGCCGCTGGTCGCAGCGCTGGCCATGTCGGGCTCGTCGATCATCGTCGTCGCCAATGCACTTCGCCTGAGGAGGGCGGCACAATGAACGGGCTCACCATCCTCATTCCCATCGCGCTTGCGCTCGGTCTTTGCGGCCTCGCGGCCTTTTTCTGGGCGATGCGCAACGGGCAGTTTGACGACATGGACGGCGCCTCGATGCGCATCCTCATCGAGGACGAAGAATGATGACTGCATGGACCTTTCATCCCGAGCTGCTCTCGACGCCGGTTCCGCGCTACACCAGCTATCCGACCGCAGCCGAGTTCAGCGATGCCGTCGGCTCAGCGCAGCTCGAGGCTGCCCTTGCCGGCCTCGAGCCGGGCGAGCCGGTGTCGCTTTACGTCCACATCCCCTATTGCCACGAGATATGCTGGTATTGCGGCTGCAACACGGGTGCAGCCAACAAGACCCACCGGTTGTCCTCCTATCTCGACGCGCTGCACGAGGAGATTGATCTGGTCGCGGCAAGGATTGGCGGCCGCACCCGGGTGCGGCGGATCTCCTTCGGCGGCGGGAGCCCCAACGCCATCGCGCCGGAAGAATTTGCAAGGCTGCTCGCGCGGCTCCGGGGTGCCTTCAATGCCGCGAACGCCCTGGTTTCGATCGAGCTTGATCCGCGCTCGCTGACCCCGGACTGGTTCGAGGCGATCGGCGCCGCCGGCATCAGCAGGGCGAGCCTCGGGGTCCAGACGCTCGATCCCAAGGTGCAGCGCGGGATCGGCCGCATCCAGCCGGAACGGCTGATCAGGACGGCGGTGGAAGAGCTTCGCCGGGCAGGGGTCCGCTCGCTCAACTTCGACCTGATGTATGGCCTTCCCTACCAGGGGCTGGATGAGCTCGAGGAGACGCTCGACACGGCGATCGAGATGCTCCCGGAGCGGATCGCCCTGTTCGGCTATGCCCATGTGCCTCACCTCATCGCGCGCCAGCGGCGTATAGACGGCGGGGCGCTCCCCGACCCGGCGCTTCGCTTCTCCCAGGCCGAGCTTGGACATCGCAAGCTGACGCTCGCCGGCTATGAAGCCGTGGGCTTCGACCATTATGCAAGGCCGCACGACCCGCTGGCGCTTGCTGCCCGGCAGGGCCGGCTTCGACGCAACTTCCAGGGCTTTACCGACGATGACAGCGAAGTGCTCATCGGCCTCGGTGCGAGCGCCATCAGCCAGTTCCCGGACCTCATCGTCCAGAACGAGAAAAAGGCCGGCGCCTACCGTGATCGCATTGAATCAGGGGAGCTTGCCGGCGCCCACGGGATCGAACGGGATGGGGGCGACCGCCAGCGTGGCTGGCTGATCGAGCGGCTGCTGTGCGACGGCGAGGCCGAGATAAGGGACCATGCCGATCCCGGGCTGATGGCCATGCTGCAGCCATTTCTGGCCAGGGGCCTCGCTACCGTGGAACGCGGCCGGTTGCGGCTTCCCGACTATGGACGCCCTTATGCACGGGTGATGGCATCGCTGTTCGACGGCTATCGCCATCCCGAGGGCCGGCGGTTCAGCAGCGCCATATGAGCACTATCGCCGGCTATCTTGGAGTGATCGCCGTCCTCGGGCTTGCGGGCACTGCAACGCTCGGATTGCTGCCGCAGGCTCCCGCGGTCTGCCACGGCGGCCGGGACGTGCCCGACAAGCCCGGTGGGCCGGTCGCCTGTCATGCCGTTACCGAGTGTGCTGCGCATCGCAAGCTCAGGACATTCACCTAGTGAGCCATTGCCCGGCAATCGCATAGGGAGCCGTCCAATGGACTACCACGGCATTTTCAAGGCGGCGATTGACCGGCTTCATGACGAGGGGCG
>JAJJPO010000031.1:0-6425 GCA_032907585.1 Sphingomonas sp.
TCAACGTCTCGGTCGAGGACGTCACCGCTTTCGTGCTCGGCGGCCACGGCGACACGATGGTCCCGGTCACCGCCTATTCGACCGTTGCCGGCATTCCGGTCCCCGACCTCATCAAGATGGGATGGTCGACCCAGGAAAAGATCGACGCGATCGTCCAGCGCACGCGTCAGGGTGGCGGCGAGATCGTCGGGCTGCTCAAGACCGGCTCGGCCTATTATGCCCCGGCCACCTCGGCCATCGCCATGGCGGAGAGCTACCTGAAGGACAAGAAGCGGGTCCTTCCGGCCGCAGCGCACCTTGCCGGCCAATATGGGGTCGAAGACCTCTATGTCGGTGTCCCGGTCGTGATCGGCGCCGGGGGTGTCGAGCGGGTCGTCGAGATCGAGCTCGACGCGGCCGCCAGGGAGAATTTCAATCACAGCGTCGATGCGGTCCAGGAACTGCTCGTCGCCTGCAAGCAGATCGATGGAAGCCTCGCATAATGTCCATTCTCGTCGACAAGAACACCCGGGTCATCACCCAGGGAATGACCGGCGAAACCGGCACGTTCCACACGCAGCAGGCGCTTGCCTACGGGACCCAGATGGTCGGCGGAGTGACCCCCGGCAAGGGCGGCACCAGGCACCTTGACCTTCCGGTTTTCGACACGGTCCGCGAAGCGGTCGAGCAGACCGGTGCGGATGCGAGCGTCATCTACGTCCCCCCGCCCTTTGCAGCGGACTCGATCCTCGAGGCGATCGACGCGGAAGTCCCGCTGGTAGTCTGCATTACCGAGGGCATCCCGGTGCTCGACATGGTGAAGGTGAAGCGCGCGCTCACCGGCTCGCGCTCGCGCCTCATCGGTCCCAACTGCCCGGGAGTTCTGACGCCTGGCGAATGCAAGATCGGGATCATGCCGGGCAACATCTTCAAGAAGGGCAGCGTCGGCGTGGTTTCGCGCTCGGGCACCCTTACCTACGAGGCGGTGTTCCAGACCTCGAACGAAGGGCTCGGGCAAACGACCGCGGTCGGTATCGGCGGCGATCCGGTGAAGGGCACCGAGTTCATCGAGGTGCTCGAGATGTTCCTTGCCGATGATGAGACGAAGTCCATCATCATGATCGGCGAGATTGGCGGCGATGCCGAGGAGCAGGCCGCCCAGTTCCTTGCCGACGAGGCGCGCCGCGGGCGCAGCAAGCCGACGGTCGGCTTCATTGCCGGCCGCACGGCGCCCCCGGGGCGCCGGATGGGCCATGCCGGCGCGATCGTCGCCGGCGGCAAGGGAGATGCCGAATCCAAGATCGCGGCAATGGAAGCGGCTGGAATCCGCGTCAGCCCGAGCCCATCTGAGCTCGGCAAGACGTTGAAGGAACTGCTGGACGCCTGAACGGCGAAAAGAAAGAAACCATGAACGACCTCACCGGACTGGCGATTGAACGCGAGCAGGGGCCGAGCTGGGCGCGGCCCAACTGGCCCCTGGCGGAGCTGGATGCGGTAAATCTCGGCCTCGACCCGACCCAGGCCACCATCGACAAGGTGGCCGAGAAGGCGAAGGAGGCAGTCAAGTCGGCAGGAGTGACGGACGAAGGCGCCGTCCGGCGCGCCGCCGACGACAGCATCCGGGCGATGATGCTGATCCGCACCTACCGGGTAAGGGGCCACCTCGCCGCCAATCTCGATCCGCTGAAGCTTCACGAAAGGGACCTGCCGGCTGACCTCACGCCGGCCTATCACGGCTTTTCGGACAGCGACCTCGATCGCAAGATCTGGCTCGGCGGAACGCTCGGCTTCCAATATGCATCGCTTCGCGAGATCCTCCCGGTCCTGCAGGCGACCTACTGCGGAACGGTCGGCTTCGAATATATGCACATCAATGACCTGGAGGAGCGGCGCTTCATCCAGGAGAGGATCGAAAGCGCGGAAGACACCGTGCAGTTCACGAAGATCGGCAAGCTCTCGATCCTCGAGAAGGTGATCCAGGCCGAGCAGTGGGAAAAATTCCTCGCCAGGAAATATGTCGGGACCAAGCGTTTTGGTCTCGACGGCGGCGAGAGCGCGATCCCGGCGCTCGAGGCGGTGATCAAATATGGCGGCCAGTTCGGCGTCGAGGAAATCGACATCGGCATGGCCCACCGCGGCCGGCTGAACGTCCTTTGCAACGTCATGGGCAAGCCCTACCGGGCGATCTTCCACGAGTTCGCCGGCGGCGCGACCAACCCTGCTGACGTCGGCGGTTCGGGCGACGTCAAATATCACCTCGGCACCTCGTCGGACCGCGAGTTCGACGGCAACAGCGTGCACCTCTCGCTTCTTCCCAACCCCTCGCACCTCGAGGCGGTCGACCCGGTCGTCCTCGGCAAGGCCCGGGCCGTCCAGACCTGGAAGGGGGACGAGGAGGGCGACTCGGTCCTCCCGCTTTTGCTTCACGGCGACGCGGCCTTTGCAGGCCAGGGGATCGTTGCCGAGTGCTTCGGCTTGTCCGGGTTGCCCGGCTACGAGACCGGCGGGACGATCCATTTCGTCATCAACAACCAGGTGGGCTTTACCACCTCGCCGCAGTTCGCGCGTTCCTCGCCCTATCCCTCCGACGTCGCCAAGTCGGTCCAGGCACCGATCCTTCATGTCAACGGCGATGATCCCGAGGCGGTAACCTTCTGCTGCAAGATGGCGATCGAATACCGCCAGACCTTCAACCGCGACATCGTGATCGACATGTGGTGCTACCGCCGGTTCGGCCACAACGAGGGCGACGAGCCGAGCTTCACCCAGCCGCTCATGTATGACGCGATCAGGAAGCACCCGCCGATCAGCCAGATCTATGGCCAGCGGCTGATTTCCGAAGGTGTCGTCGACCAGAAGTGGATCGAGGACACGACGGCGAAATTCAACTCCTTCCTCGAAGCCGAGTTCGAGGCGGCGACTGGCTACCTGCCTGACAAGGCAGACTGGTTTGGCGGCCGCTGGAGCGGGCTTGGAATGCCGGGCGAGCCGGTCGACGCGCGCCGCAACATCAATACGGCGATCAGCGAAGAGCAATATGGCCGGCTCTCCAGCTTGCTGACGACGGTGCCCGAGGGCCTTACGATCCACAGGACGCTGGGCCGAATTCTCGACGCCAAGAAGAAGGCGCTCGATGAAGGGTCCGGCATTGACTGGGCCACCGCCGAGGCGCTTGCCTATGGAAGCCTCGCCGAGGAGGGCTACCGGGTTCGCCTGTCCGGCCAGGATTCCGGCCGAGGAACCTTCAGCCAGCGCCACGCGGTCTGGACCGACCAGAAGAGCGGCGACAAATATGTCCCGCTGGGAACGATCGTCGGCGAGGACGGCCAGCCCCGGTTCGACGTGCTCGACAGTCCCTTGAGCGAATTTGGCGTGCTCGGCTTTGAATATGGCTATTCGCTCGCCGACCCCAACGCCCTGGTGCTGTGGGAAGCGCAGTTCGGCGATTTCGCCAATGGCGCGCAGACCATCATGGACCAGTTCATCGCCGCGGGCGAAGCCAAGTGGCTTCGTGCCAGCGGGCTGGTGATGCTCCTTCCCCATGGCTTTGAAGGCCAGGGACCGGAACATAGCTCGGCTCGTCTCGAGCGCTACCTGCAGCTTTGCGCCGAGGACAATATCCAGGTCGCCAACTGCACTACGCCGGCCAACTATTTCCACATCCTGCGCCGCCAGATGCTCCGGCCGTTCCGCAAGCCCCTGGTGATCATGACGCCAAAATCGCTTCTCAGGCACAAGCTTGCGGTTTCCAGGCGCGACGATTTCATTGGCGAGGGCCATTTCCGGCGGATCCTCAGCGATCCCAACGCGCCCGCGCCCGGCGAGACGCGCCGCGCCGTGCTCTGCTCGGGCAAGCTTGGCTACGAGCTGATGGAAGCGCGCGATGCCGCTGGTGACAGCGCAACCGAGGTGATCCGCATCGAGCAGCTCTACCCCTTCCCGGCGGAGCCGCTTGTCAACCGGCTCAAGGCCATGCCCAAGCTGGAGGAGCTGGTCTGGGCGCAGGAAGAGCCAAAGAACAACGGCGCCTGGCGTTTTGTAGTCGACCAGCTCGAGGAATGCCTCGTCGAGGCCGGTTTCAAGGGCAAGCGGCCTCGTTATGCGGGCCGCGCAGCGTCGGCATCGCCGGCGACTGGCCTTGCCAAGCGCCATGCCGCCGAGCAGGCGGCCTTGATTGCCGAGGCGCTGGGGCATAGCAGCCCCGGTTCCGCAACCGCAAAAGCATCTTAAGGGATAAGCGAGCCATGGCTACCGATGTGAAGGTTCCCGCACTGGGAGAGTCGATCACGGAAGGAACGCTTGCGCAGTGGCTCAAGAAGCCCGGCGAGGCGGTCGCGGCCGACGAGGCAATTGCGTCGCTCGAAACCGACAAGGTATCGGTCGAGGTGCCGTCGCCCGTGGCCGGGACATTGAGCGAGCAGCTGGTCCAGGAAGGGGAGACGGTCGAGGTCGGCGCGATCATCGCGAGGATCGGCGAGGCGGGCGCTTCGGCCGAGGCGGCTCCCGGGGCCCCGGCCGAGGAAAAGGAAGCGGCGGACTCGTCCACCAATCCTGCCGGCGCCGGCGAGACTCCTATGCCGCGCGGCGATGAACATGCGCCGGTTCCAGGCGACGCTGCCGCAGCCGACCTTACCCTTTCGCCGGCCGTCCGCCGCGCGGTGCTCGAGCACCATGTCGACCCTTCCAGGATCCAGGGGACCGGCAAGGACGGGAGGATCACCAAGGACGATGTGCTTGCCGCGGCCCGGCTGAAGGAAGAGGCCCCTGCGGCGGAGCGCGCGGCGCCGCCAGCCCAGTGCCCGGCTGAAGGAAGAGGCCCCTGCGGCGGAGCGCGCGGCGCCGCCAGCCCAGTTCGAGGAACCCCAGCGCAAGGCAGCGGCTGCGCCTTCGGGAGCCGCAGGCGGCCGGCGCGAGGAGCGGGTGAAGATGACCCGGCTTCGCCAGACCATCGCCCAGCGCCTCAAGGATTCCCAGAATACCGCGGCGCTTCTCACCACCTACAACGACGTCGACATGTCGGCGGTGATCGAGGCGAGGGCCCGCTACAAGGATTTGTTCGAGAAGAAGCACGGCATCCGCCTCGGCTTCATGGGCTTCTTCGTGAAGGCCGTGGCGCTCGCGGCGCGCGACGTGCCGTCGGTCAATGCGAGGATCGAGGGCGACGAGATCGTCTATTCTGATTTCCTCGACGTGTCGGTGGCGGTCTCGGCGCCCAAGGGCCTGGTGGTCCCGGTGATCAGGGACGCGGACAAGCTCAGCTTCGCCGAGATCGAGAAGGCGATCGCTGCATTCGGCAAGAAGGCCAAGGAAGGAAGCCTCACCGTCGACGAGATGAAGGGCGGGACCTTCACCATTTCCAATGGCGGTGTCTTCGGCTCGCTTCTTTCAAGCCCGATCATCAATCCGCCGCAGTCGGCGGTTCTCGGCATGCACCGGATCGAGGAGCGGCCGGTGGTGCGTAACGGCGAGATCGTGGCGAGGCCGATGATGTACCTGGCGCTGAGCTACGACCATCGGCTCATCGATGGCCGGGAGGCCGTGACCTTCCTCGTTCGCGTCAAGGAAGCGATCGAGGACCCGACCCGGCTGCTCATCGACCTTTGAGGCGAGCGGTCGGCCGCTCGTGCGTCGAGCTCCAATGACCGACCCTCCCGGGACCCGGCGGGGAACGGGGCAGGCCAGGGCGGACGGCGGTTCAAGGCCGCTTCCTGTCGACTTTCCACGGGGCGGTGTTGGACACGGTCGGCGCCTCCCGACTGAAATGGCCGGTTCGGCCATGGGGTGGATAAAAGCATCGCGCTTGCTTATGTCGCGCCGCGAGCGAGCCGTTCGGCGCTGCTGCCTTCTGAAACCAAGGATAGGACATGGCTGATTTTGATTTCGACGTGCTGGTGATCGGCGCCGGCCCCGGCGGCTATGTGGCCGCGATCCGCGCGGCGCAGCTTGGGCTCAAGACTGCCTGCGCCGAGGGGCGCGAGACGCTCGGCGGCACCTGCCTCAACGTCGGCTGCATTCCGTCCAAGGCGATGCTCCATGCTTCCGAATATTTTGACGCGGCGGCCGGCGGCGCCTTGGCGAAGCTCGGAATCAAGGTGAAGCCGGAGCTCGACCTCGAGACGATGCACGGGCAGCGCCGCGACGCGGTCAAGCAGCTCACGGGGGGAATCGAGTTCCTGTTCAAGAAGAACAAGGTCGAATGGCTCAAGGGCTATGCCGCATTCACCGGGCCCAACAGCGTCAAGGTCGGTGATCGGACGGTGAGAGCGAAGAACATCGTCATTGCCACCGGCTCTTCGGTGACGCCGCTCCCCGGCGTCGAGATCGACCAGAAGGTCGTCGTCGACAGCACCGGCGCGCTCGAGCTCGACAAGGTGCCGGAGCATCTCGTGGTGATCTGCGGCGGGGTCATCGGCGTCGAGCTTGGCAGCGTCTGGCGCCGCCTTGGC
>JAJJPO010000032.1:0-6459 GCA_032907585.1 Sphingomonas sp.
GGAAAAGCCGCCGAACCCGCCGCCGCCGCCGCCCCAGCCACCGCCGCCCCAGCCGCCGCCGCCCCAGCCACCGCCGCGGCCCGATGAGCGGGCCAATGCGTCGAGACCCCAGAGAATTACGGCGACATCGCCGCTGTCGAGACCATGACGCCTGCGGCCCTTGCCGCGATAGCGCCGTCCGCCGGCGGCCCTCGCGATCGACCCGATGATGACGAAGAACAAGACGACGATGAAAATGACGGGCAGCGGATTGACCGACTTGCTCCGGCTCGCCTGCTCGGCCCGTGCCTCTTCGACGCGCTGCTGCGCCTGTTCGGGCGGAAGCTCGGACTGGGCGATGATGGCATCGGCGCCGGCGACGATACCGCCGGCCATGTCCCCGGCCTTGAAGCGCGGAAGGACCGAGTCACGGATGATCCTCCCGATCAATATGTCTGGAAGAAATCCCTCCGCGCCATAGCCCGTGGCAACCCATACCTTCCGCTCGTTGGGAGCAACGACCATGACGATACCGTCATCGCGCTGCTCGTCGCCGATCTTCCAGTGGCGCCCCAGCCGGTAGCTGTAATCGGCGATTTCCTGGCCGCCGAGGTCGCTTACGGTGGCGATGACGAACTGGCGCCCGGTTCGCTGTTCCAGCCCTTCCGACCTGGCGCTCAGTTCCGCTTCCTGCGCGGGCGTGAGCAGGTCCGCGGCATCGACCACCCGCCCGGTCAATTGCGGGAATTGCTGGGCATGGGCAGGCATGGCGACAATGAGTGCCGCCAGCCACAGGCCGGCAAGGAAACGGATCATTTTATCCCGCGGTGTTGAAATTGACGTCGGGCGCTTCCTGCGATCCCGCGGCCGCCTCGAAGGGCACCTTGGGCTTTGCACCGTAGAAGATCTTGGCGCCAACCGCGTCCGGGAAGGTGCGGATGGTGGTGTTATACGCGCGGACGGCCTCGTTATAGTCGCGGCGCTGCGTCCGGATGCGGTTCTCGGTTCCCTCGAGTGCGACCATCAGGTCGGCAAATCGCTGCTGGCTCTGAAGCTGCGGATAACGCTCGAGGATTACCGTCCCCAGAAGGCTCCTCGCGCTGGAGAGCCCGGCCTGCGCGTCATTATAGGCGCGCACGGCCTGGGGGTCGTCAAGCTGCTCGGGCGTCAGGTTGACTGACGTCGCCCGGCTGCGCGCCTCGGTTACCTGGGTGAGTATCTGCTCCTCGCTGCCCGCGGCTGCCTTCACCGTCTCGACCAGGTTTCCGATGAGGTCGTTGCGCCGCTGATACTCGGCCTGGAGGTTTCCGAACTCGGCGTTCACCTTTTCCTCGGCGGTGGGAACGGAATTGAGACCGCAGCCGGCAAGGCTGATGGCGGCGAGCGGAACGAATAGTCCTAAACGGCGAAACAGGCTCATCATGAATTCCCCTTAGCGGCCCGAAGTGGCTTACGTAAGTAGGACACGCACTTGCCCCTTTCAATCGCTTCCGAAACGAGACAATGTTCGAACGGGCGTCAAGAACAGCGGGGGAATGCCAATGCTTTCCGAATTCAAGGCTTTCATCGCCAAGGGCAATGTACTCGACCTCGCGGTCGCGGTCATCATCGGCGGCGCATTTGCAACCATCACCACCAGCCTCACCGCCGACATCATCATGCCGATTGTCGGCGCAATCTTCGGTGGACTAGATTTCAGCAGCCATTTCCTGGTCCTCGGCGCAGTTCCCGAGAATTTCGCCGGCAACCCCGCGAGCTATGCGGACCTCAAGGAGGCCGGCGTCGCGGTCCTCGGCTGGGGACAGTTCCTGACCGTCCTCATCAATTTCCTGATCCTTGCCTTCATCATCTTCCTTCTGGTGCGCATGGCCACCAGGATGATGAGGAAGGCGGACGAGGCACCGGCGGGGCCCAGCGAGGTCGAGCTGCTGACCGAGATTCGGGACGAGCTCAGGAAGCGCCAGGCCTCCTAGAGCCTCACCAGCAGTTCGGGGATCTTGCGCGACGAGGGGCCGACGTCCCAGTAAAGCTGGCTGCCACCCGGCGAGGCGACCGGTCCCTCCTCGCTGGTATTGGTGAGAAGCTCGCCGTCGGTCGTTACCGTGAAACGGCCTTCGGCGCGCGAGGGTGGCCCGTCCTGTCCCTTGCCCTCAAGCCCCAGCGCCCTGGCGCGGGCCGCGAAGGTGCCCGCTCCTCCGACCAGCGCCGGGGCGCTGACCTTCACTGTCCCGTCCGCCCGGGGACGGATGGTGATGAAGGGGATAAGCAGGTCGCTGTCCGGCATCAAAGGAAAGACAAAGTCCTGGGCGAGCGATCCCTCGAACCGATAGTCGACCTCGAACAGTCCCCTGCCCTTGTAGGTAACCGACTGCCATCCTTTCTGCTTTGCGAGGTTCGCGGCGAAACGCCGGTTGGATTCATCGTCGGAGCCGGGCAGCCCGAGGAGGGCGGCCACCTGCTCGCTTTCCGCCCTTTCCCGCCCAATCTTCTCCCTTGATTCGCGTTCATGGTCGGCTTTCAGGCTGGCCAGCTCCCCGGCCGTGCAGGGACGCGGCTCCCTCGGTTCGGCTTCGCCGCCATCGAACGCGCTGTCGGCAGCGATGCTGGTCCCCGTCCGCTCAGGCTCGCCATCGACGTAGCAGCGCGCCATTTCATCGTTCCAGGCGACTGCCTCGCCGGCGCGGTCAGGCAGCTGGAGCATTATCTCGCCCTGGTAAGCGAGCCGGAAGGTCCCTGCTTTCCTGAGCTCGAGGCTCGAGCTGAACTTCCCTGGCCCCCAAAGGCATGACGAAAGCAGCAACGGCAATGCCGCTGCCGCGCCGAGCTTCAGCCAGAATTTCATTCTCGCTCCCCCTATTTCGGCCGGCCGTTGATCCCGGCCTCTCTTCGCAGCACGTCCGCGTCCAGAAGAGCGCCGTCGAGGACCACCCATTCCACGTGGCGCAGGTCACCGATATTCTTCTCGGGATCGCCGTCGACCAGCACGAGATCGGCCTCCTTTCCAGGCTCGATCGACCCGGTGCGCTCATCGGCGCCGACGTTGCGCGCGGCGACGATGGTGGCGCTGGCAAGAGCATCGGCAGGAGACATGCCGCCTTCCACGTAAAGCTCGAGCTCGCGCACGATCTCGAGGCCGTATCCATCGGTCCCCGCGACTATCGGAACGCCCGCCCGGTGCAGCGTGCCGACATATTCCACCATCTTGCGGAAGCTTGCCCTGGCATCGTCGCGGGTCATCCCGTCGAGTAGCGGCAACCCTCCAGCCTTGAACCCGCGCTCCATGGCTGGTGGCAGCGTGCCGACATAGGCCGCGTAGGAGGGCGACACCTTTCCGGCTTCCTGGGTGAGAACAGATTCGACCACCACCAGCGTTGGGTCGACCACGACCTTGCGCTCCGCGAGGGTCCTTATCACCGAGCTGGTCGGTTCCGCCGCAAGGTCGACGTCCTTGAAATATTTGCCGGGACCAAGGAGCCGCATGGTCGTGTTGGCCTTTGCAACCACCTCGGCCGGCATTGCCTGCATCGTTGCAAAATAGATGTGGGTGATCTCGTCATAGCCGGCATTCACTGCATCGATCGTGCGCATCCCGGCGGGGATGTGCCCATGGACGTGGAGACCCAGCTCATGGGCGAGGCCCGCGGCCGGCGGGATCCAGGCCGGGTCCATGGAAGTGTAGAATTTGACCCCCGACATGCCCGCTTCCTTGATGTCCCTCACCGCCTGCAATGTTTCCTCGAGGCTCGAGACCGGGATGCTGCCCTGCGCGATGAGCGGCCCCTTCCTGTCGATGATGGGCGAGGTGAAGCCTTCCGGCGCGACCAGCTTTCCCTCGGCGCGCCGCTTTGCCTGGCTTTTTGCAAGCTCGATGGTCCCGCCGGGATTGCGGATGGATGTGACCCCGATTGCCACCTCGCTGAGAGCGGTAAAATCATCCCCGATATGCATGTGGCTGTCCCATAGGCCCGGGACCAGCGTCTTACCCTTGCCGTCGATCACTCTCGCGCCATCCGGCAGCTTGGGCAGCATTTCGCCGACCATCGAGATTTTCCCGTCGGCGACCACCACATTCTGGTTGTCGAGGAAGCGCCGGCCCGCGGCGTCATAGAGCTTCACGCCGCGAAACAGTATCGGCCTTCGCGCCTCGGCCGTCAGCAGCTTTTCGGCGACCGCCGGGGCAAGCTCGGCAATTGCCTCTTCCTGGGCGGCGATCAGGGACTTCAGATTGCCCTCATAGCCGGCTGGAAGCATGCCCAGCCCGAAGTGAAAGCCGAACAGCCTGTTTTGTTCATCCAGCCAGACGCTGATCGGGGTCTGGCTCACCCCTTTCAGGAAATGAAGCCGGACGGTCTTCTCCCCAGCTGGTCCGCTTACCTTCAGCGTCCTCGAAGGCACGAGCCAGCCGCGCCCCGAGGGCAGCAGCTTCACGCCGTCGGCGCCGGCCTTCGCAAGGGGACCGACCAGCGCGCCATTGGCCAGGAACGTGCCGCCGAAAGGATAGTAGAGCGAGCCCGCCTCATAGTGGCTCTCGCCCTTGTCGACCGGGCTCGACCAGTGCGCCATCGCCTGGTCGATCGCGAATGTTTCAGCGGAATCTCCTGACGGCGTCACGCCGCGAATGGTAATTTTCGTCGGAGTGCCGTCGGGGCCGAACTGGATCACCTCGTCCTGCTCGAACAGGAGGCCGCGCAACAGGATGGATTCCCGGAAGGCCGTGCTGCCATCCTCGAGTTTCCAGCGCCATTCATCGCCGTGCTTGCCTGCCTCGGACAGGACGATGAAATGCTCCGCGTCGGAAGGCGGTGTCAGCAGCTGTTCCTTGGCAACCGGCGCGGCGGCAAGCGCCGCCGAGGAAGCAAGGAAACTGATGCCGATCAGCAGGCGGCCAATGAACATGAGCGCGACTCCCCCTCTGGAAAGGCGCGCAGCGTGCAACTTGCTCCGGTCGGCGGCAAGCTTGTGAAATCAGGAAGTGGGAAAAGTGGGAGGCTTCTGTTGCCCGGCGCCTCCCGTGCCGCTGGAATCCCCTTCTGTTGCCCGGTGGGGTCCAACCGCGCTTAAGCCTTGTAACGTCAGTCCGTTAGGACCTCAGTTACGCAGCAATAGCGAGCGCCTCGTTATCGTTGGCACTTGTGTGAACGAGCCGTCACGGTGGTCTCATACCGATCGGCAACCAGGCCTTTATTGCACTCGTCGATCCTGTTTCGCCCCCATCAGCAACCCCGGCAAAGTGCCGCCGGGTGCTGGTGGTGGAGGCGCCGGGGTACTGCCCCCCGGGTCCGAAATGCCTATTCCACCCGATAGTCTACCGACATAGCCGGTTTCCCGGCCCGGCTAAGATAGTTATGCTTGCCTGCTCCTGCAAGCGATTGACAAAAAGCCGTCCGTTTCGGAACCGTCTTCAAGTTGGTTGCGTTGTGAGCCGTCATAGTGGGGGCCCCACGGGCGTCACCACGTTGGAAAAAGGGGATTTTTGATGAAAAAGCTTTCGTTCGCTCTTGTTGGCGCTGCCGCACTCGCACTTGCTGCCTGCGGCGGTCAGGGTGACGATTCCGCCGGCGAGAACGTCCAGGAGAATTATGAGGCTGCTGCCGAGAATCTGGAAGCGGCTGCAGACAATGCCGCCAATGCGGACGAGGCAGCTGCCCTTGAGAACCAGGCCGAAGCGCTCGAAGAGCAGGGCGAACGCGCCGAGGAGGCAATCGACGAGGCGGATGTGAACGCGTCCAACGTCAACGCCATGTAAAATGTCTTTCACTCCCTTGAAGGGGGTGGAAATGGTGGAGGGCCGGCACGCCGTCAGGGGCGCCGGCCCTTTTCTATGCGCGGCAAGCTGCTAGGTCAGCATGAGGACCATGACCTCCGATGCAATCCCCGCAGCAACCCTCATCGTCTGGCGAGACATTCTCGCCGGACCCGAGATCCTTGTCGTGGAGCGCTCGGCACGGATGGCCTTTGCCGCCGGCGCGATCGTGTTCCCTGGGGGCCGGGTGGACGATGCCGACCGCCAGCTTGCGGGCGCCATGGGCCGGCCGGGCGATGCATCCAGGGTTACCGCCATTAGGGAAACGATCGAGGAAACCGGGGTCGCCCCGGCGCTGGTCGGGCCTGCCGAGCCCTCTCTGGGTCTCGATCTCCAGTCCGCGCTGCACCGCGGCGAGGATTTCGCACGGCTGCTCGGAACCCATGGCCTGGCGCTCGACCTCGACGCGCTGACGCCCTTTGCGCGCTGGATGCCTGCTTTCAGCCAGCCGAGAAAGTTCGACACGATGTTCTTCATCGCGCCGGCGCCGCCTGGGAAATGGCATCCACGTCCGCAGGAAAGCGAATGCGTTGCGGCGGAATGGACCAGCCCATCGGCGATGGTCCGGCGGATCGAACGGGGCGATGCAAACGCGATATTCCCAACCAAGCGCAACCTCGAGCGCCTTGCCCAGCATGGCTCGCTGCAGGAAGCGCTGGACGACGCCCGGGGACATC
>JAJJPO010000033.1:0-27102 GCA_032907585.1 Sphingomonas sp.
ACTATAGGCCTCGGCCACCTCGTAGAGCGAGTTCCAGCGGCCGGACTTGCCGCCGTGGCCGGCTCCCATGTTCATCTTCAGCAGCAGCAGCTTGTCATCGGTCTTCGTTGCCCGGAGCCTGGCAGTCCATTTTGCAGGCTCCCAGTAGGTGACCCGGGGATCGGTCAGCCCGCCCGTGATCAGCATCGCCGGATAGGCCTTGGCCTCGACATTGTCATAGGGGCTGTAGCTTTTGATCAGCTCGAATGCCTCCCTGTCGACGATCGGATTGCCCCATTCCGTCCATTCGCCCGGGGTGAGAGGCAGCGTGTCGTCGAGCATCGTGTTGAGAACATCGACAAAGGGGACGTCTGCCACCACTGCGCCGAACAGTTCGGGAGCCTGGTTGACCACGGCGCCCATCAGCTCTCCACCTGCCGAGCCGCCCTGGGCAGCCACTTTTCCTTCCCTGGCATAGCCCGCGGCGATGAGGCCCCGGGTCACGTCGACAGAGTCATTGAAGCTGTTGGTTCGCCGGCTGAGCTTTCCGTCGAGGAACCATTGGTATCCAAGATCGTCGCCGCCGCGGATATGGGCGATCGCAAAGGCAAAGCCGCGGTCGACGAGACTGAGCCGGCTGGTCGAAAAGCTGGGAGGAACGGCGTAGCCATAGGCGCCATAACCATAGACAAAGAGCTTGCCGGACCCGTCCTTCCTGAAATCGTTGCGCCGAACCACGGAAACGGGGACCCTGGCACCGTCTCTAGCAACGATGGTGAGTCGCTCGGTGACATATTTGCCGGGATCATAGCCGGAGGGGATTTCCTGGACCTTGCGGACTTCGAGCCGCCGGTCAGCGGCATGATAGTCGTAGACCGTTTGCGGCGTCACCATCGACGAATAGACCAGCCTGTAGCTGTCGGGCGCAAACTCGGGGTTGCCGGCAAAGCTCGCGCTGAAGCTGGCCTCGTCGAAGGGAACCGGCTCCTCCATTCCGCTGGCATAATCACGCAGGACCAGCTGATCGAGACCGTCGACCCGGCTCGTGATCAGAAGGTGATCGCGGTGGCTGGCGATCCCCCGAAGATAGGTGCGATCGCTTCCGGCAATCAGCTCTTTCCAGTCCCCGGGCTTCGCCGGATCGGCGGTACAGATCCTGAAATTGACATGCTTGTCGTTGGTGAGGATCCACAGCTTCCCGTGCGCGCAATCGACTTCATATTGCAGGTCTGGTTCCCTTGGCCGGATCAGCGTCAGGGCCTCGGTTGGCCTGTCGGCAGCGACGAAGCGGACCTCGTTCGATGAATTATTGCCGGTCGAGACGAAGATCATGCTGTCGTCGGTCGAGCGGGCGACGCCCACCGAGAAGGCAATATCCTCTTTCTCTTCGTAAAGCGTGAGCGCGTCGGCCGGGTCATCGCCGAGGCGATGGTAGCGCGCCCGGTAGGAACGCCACTGGTCATTGACCTCGGTAAAGACGATGCCGCTGCTGTCGCTGGTCCAGACCGGATTGCCGATGCCCACCTTGGTCACCGTCGCGAGGTCCTCGCCGCTCGAAAGGTCACGGATTACGAGCTTGAACCGCTCGCTCCCGTCGTCGTCGACGAGGGTCGCGAGCAGCTTCCCGTCCGGGCTCACGGCGAAGGCACCGAGGCGGTAATATTCCTTGCCCTCGGCCTCCTTGTTCTCGCTGTAGATCAGCCGCTCCTCGCCGCTGCCACCGGCGGGCTTGCGGAACCAGTCCCGATACTGGGTCCCCGGGCTGAAAGCCCACCAGTAGAGCCAGTCGCCGTCCTTGATCGGGACCGAGCTGTCATCTTCCTTGATACGACCCTTCATCTCCTCGAAGAGTTCGTCGACCAGCGGCCTGTGGGGAGCCATGACCGCCTCGAAATATTCATTTTCCGCGCGGAGATAGGAGAGGATTTCCTCGTTTCTGACATCGGGATAATCGGGGTCGCGCAGCCAGTCCCAGTCGTCGTTCCACTTGACGCCGTGCGCCTCCTTCACATGGGGCTTTCGCCTGGCAACCGGTGGATTTTGCACAGTCATCGGGCTTCCTGAGCTAAGATAAAGTGACTATCTGCCTCCTCATACAGAGAGCCGGAAAGATTGCCATGTCATCATATGCCGACCGCCTTGCCGCCCTTCGCGAGCAGCTGAAGCGCGACCATCTCGACGGCTTCGTCGTGCCGCTGACCGACGAACATATGAGTGAATATGTCGGGAGCTACGCCCAGCGTCTCGCCTGGCTGACCGGTTTCCAGGGGTCGGCCGGTTCGGCCGTCGTCCTCCCCGAGGAAGCCGCAATCTTCACTGACGGCCGATACACGATCCAGGTACGCCAGCAGGTCAGCGCGACCGAGTGGAGCTACCAGTCGGTCCCCGAGACAAGCGTTGCCCAGTGGCTCCAGGAGAATGCGCCCAAGGGGGCGAGGATAGGATACGACCCGTGGCTGCATACCGCCGAGTGGGTGAGCCAGGCGACGAGGTCTCTGGGCGCAAGGGGTGCCGAGCTGGTCCCGGTCAGCCGCAACCCGATCGATGCCGTCTGGGCAGACCAGCCCGAGCCAAGCAAGGCGCGGCTTGCAGTCCAGCCCGAGGAATTTGCCGGCAGGGGCTCGGCGGAAAAGCGCCACGAGATGGCCGACTGGCTTGCACGAGAAGGCGCCGATGCCGCCGTCCTGGCCGCGCTCGATTCGATCGCCTGGACCTTCAACGTGCGCGGGACTGACGTCACCCACACCCCGGTCGCGCTGGCCTTCGCCATCGTCAATGCGGATGGCACGGCCGATCTGTTTGTCGCCAGCGAGAAGGTCGGCGATGATGTCCGCGCCCATCTCGGCAACGGGGTGCGGCTTCACGAGCGGTCCGAGTTCGAGCCATTCCTCACGAGCCTTTCGGGCAAGCTCGTCGCCGTCGACCCGGAGCGCTCGGTAGCAGCAATCAGCCAGGCACTCGAGGCGGGAGGAGCACGGATCCTCGCCCGCCGGGACCCCGCCGTCCTCCCAAAGGCCGTCAAGAATCCGGTCGAAATCGCAGGCCACAAGGCCGCGCAGGCACGCGACGGGGCAGCGGTGTCGCGCTTTCTCCGCTGGATCGAGGAGGAAGGCACCAGCGGCGGCGTCGACGAGATGATTGCGGCCGGCCGGCTGTTTGAACTGAGGAAGGAGCTTGGCGGGCTGAAGGATCTCAGCTTCGACACCATTTCTGCCTTCGGCCCAAATGGCGCACTCCCTCACTACAAGGGGACGGAGGAATCCAACCTGCCGTTCGCCCCCGGATCGCTTTACCTTGTCGATTCGGGCGGGCAGTACCAGGATGGAACGACCGACATCACCCGGACGGTTCCGATCGGGACACCGACCGACGAAATGGTCGATCGCTTCACCCGGGTGCTGCAGGGCCACATCGCGATCGCATCTGCAATTTTCCCGAGGGGTGTCCGCGGCTCGCAGCTGGACAGCTTCGCGCGCAGGCCGCTGTGGGAAGCCGGATGCGACTTTGCGCATGGCACTGGCCATGGTGTCGGGGCATTCCTGGCAGTTCATGAAGGGCCCCAGCGCATCGCGCCGGTCGGAAGCTCCCAGTCGGGAGGCGACGAGCCATTGCAGCCCGGAATGATCATTTCCAACGAGCCCGGCTATTACAAGCCAGGCGAATATGGCATCCGAATCGAGAATCTGGTGCTGGTCGTGCAAAAGCCCGTCTCCGGCGGCGACAAGGAGACGCTCGGCTTCGAGACGCTGACCTATGTGCCGATCGACAAGCGGCTGATCGACAGTTCAATGTTGTCGGACCGCGAGCTCGAATGGCTTAATGACTATCATGCCAAGGTGCTTGCTATCATCGGCCCGCAGCTTGAGGGGGAGGACAGGGAATGGCTGGAAAGGCAATGCGCGCCGCTAGGCCGCTAGGGCTGGTGGCACTGGGCTGGCTCCTCGCCTGCCTCTACCTGCTTGGACCGAGGGTCGCGCTAAATCGGGGGCTCGATCTCGGTTACTCGCTTGCCGCCTGGCTGGGGTCCTTCTTTTCCTGAGCCTCGCGCGCCTGCACCTTGCGCTTTCGCAGATTCTCGCGAAGCGCTGCCGCAAGTCGTTCCTCCCGTCGCTGTTCGTCCTTTGCCATGATGAGGGAAGCGCTAATATTCGCATGGGCCCCGCGCAAGCGGGTTGACGCGGCCCCGGTGCTTCGTCATTAGCCGGCCGTCCTTCCGACATGCTGCCGTAGCTCAGTGGTAGAGCGCATCCTTGGTAAGGCTGAGGTCGTGAGTTCAATCCTCACCGGCAGCACCATTTCTTCAACAAAGACAGGCTTTCAGAAAAATGCCCCCTCCCGGGGGATCGTTTGAACGGCGGCCGACGCGCGGGAAGCGGAGCGAGGGCGGCAAAGGCGCTCGCAAGGACGGGTGAGGCTGGAAGGCGCAGCTGATTTCCAGCCAAGGCATGTCCTGGGACGTCCTGCCGGATTGACGACCCGGCCAGCTAGCGCCACATCGCCCAGCCCATGCGCTTTTTTTCCGACAATGCAGCCGCTGCCTGCCCTGAAGTGCTCGAGGCGCTCTCGCGCGCGAACCAGCTCGACACAGCCTATGACGGCGATGCCTGGTCTTCGAAGCTGGACGGGGCCTTTTCCGACCTGTTCGGAAAGGAGGTCCGCGCGCTCTGGGTGACGACGGGCACTGCCGCGAACTGCCTCGGGCTCGCGGCGCTCTGCCCTCCGGAAGGCGCGATACTCTGCCACCAGCTTGCGCATATCGAGGCCGACGAGGCTGGAGCGCCGGGCTTTTTCACCCATGGCGCAAAATTGACGCTACTCGAGGGCGAAGGGGCCAAGGTCGCCCCCGAAAGCGTCAGCGAAGCCTGCGCCCGGGTGCGTCCCGATGTCCACCAGGTCCAGCCCGCCGCATTGTCGATCACCAACGCCACCGAATATGGGCTAAGCTATCGTCCCGACGAAGTGGCCGCACTCGGGGAGGTCGCGAAGCAGCGCGGGCTCGGATTTCACATGGATGGCGCCCGATTTGCCAATGCCGTCGCTTTCACCGGGGCGAGCCCGGCCGACCTCACCTGGCGGGCAGGCGTCGATGTCCTCTCGTTCGGCTTCGTCAAGAATGGCGGAATGAACGCGGAGGCGCTGATCTTCTTCGATCCGCAAAAGGGGAACCTCGTCCCCCGGCTGCGCAAGCGCGCGGGGCATCTCCTCTCCAAGGGCCGCTATCTCGCGGCGCAGATCCTGGCGATGCTCGAAAACGACCTCTGGCTTGCCAACGCGCGCGCCGCGAACGCCGCGGCGGCGGCGCTGGCAGCGGCCGCCGGACCAGAGCGGCTCGTCCATCCCGTCGAGGCCAATGAACTTTTCGTCCGGATGACCGGCGATGAAGCGACCAGCCTGCGTGCCATGGGCTTTGATTTTTACGACTGGGCTCCCGGCGAGGTTCGCCTGGTGACCAGCTGGGACCAGAACATGGAAGAGGTGGAGCGGCTCGCTGGCGCCATCGCCGCGCTGTGACCTTCGGACATGATCCATCGACGCGGCGAATGGACGCGTCGATCATCATCCCGTTCATCATCTTCACGCTCGTCTGGGGATCGACCTGGATCGTGATCCGCGACCAGATCGGCGGCGTTCCGCCGCAATGGTCGGTAGCCTATCGTTTCACCATTGCCGCGGTTGCCATGGCCTTGGTTGCCAGGCTCAAGGGCCAGTCGCTGAGGCTGGACAGGGGCGGGATGATCGCGGCGCTGGTGCTCGGGGTGAGCCAGTTCAGCGTCAATTTCAACAGCGTCTACCTCGCCGAGCAGTTCATCACCTCGGGCGTCGTCGCGACGGTCTTCGCGCTGCTCCTGATTCCCAACAGCCTGCTGGCCTGGATCATCCTCGGCCAGAAACCGAGCAGCCGGTTTCTCATGGCCGGCCTCGTCGCGGTCGCCGGCGTCGGCCTCCTGTTCGTCAACGAACTTCGCTCGAGCAGCATCGCCAACCGCGACATCGCGGTCGGGCTTCTCTTCACCATCATAGGGCTGCTCGGCGCGGCAACCGCCAATGTCTACCAGGCCCGGAAGGAAGCACAGCGCCACCCTCTTCTCTCGCTGCTGGCCTGGTCGATGGGGATTGGCGCCATTATCGACATTGCTTTCGCCTTCGCGGTCGCCGGGCCTCCGGTCTTCGAGCCAAGGCTGGGTTTCTGGGCCGGCGTCCTTTACCTCGCATTGTTCGGCTCGGTACTCTGCTTTGCGCTCTATTTCCCGGTCGTGCGTAAGATCGGGCCGGGCCGGGCGGCCTATTCGAGCGTCCTCGTGCCCGTCATCGCGATGGGCCTTTCGACCCTGTTCGAGGATTATCAGTGGAGCGCGCTGGCGATCGCCGGCGGCCTTCTATCGCTCGGGGGAATCACCCTCGCGCTGGTCGGTCGAAGGAGGCCAATGCTTGTGGCTGCGCCCGACGCCTCCTAAGTCCGGGGCATGACTGACGTTCTCGACCAACCCGAAGCGCCGACCTCGCCGGAACATGTCGCCATCCACCGCAAGGATTATCGCCCACCCGACTGGCTCGTGCCGGAGGTGGCCTTAAGGTTTGAGCTCGATCCTGATCTGACCAGGGTCCATGCAACGCTCGAAGTGAGCCGTAACGGCGATCATGGCCGACCGCTTCGGCTCGCCGGAGATGGGCTAAGCCCACTTTCCGTTCGGGTCGACGGCGCCGAGGCGCAATGGCAACTGGACGGCGATTTCCTGGTGATCGAGCTTGCCGGGTCCAGGGCAAGGGTTGAAACCGAGGTCGAAATATCGCCCGCTGCGAACAGCAAGCTGATGGGGCTTTATGCGTCGGGCGGCATCTTGTGCACCCAGTGCGAAAGCGAGGGTTTCCGGCGCATCACCTTCCACCCCGACCGGCCCGACATCCTGTCGCGCTACCGGGTGTGGATGAGCGCCGAGCGCGAGCGTTTCCCCGTGCTGCTGGCAAACGGGAACCTCGTTGCGAGCGGCGACAGCAAGGATGGCCGTCACTGGGCGGAATGGGAAGACCCGTTCCCAAAGCCAAGCTACCTGTTCGCGCTGGTCGCCGGGAACCTCAGTCCGAACCGCGACAGCTTCACGACGATGAGCGGCCGTGACGTCGAGCTCAACATCTGGGTCCGCGAACAGGACCTGCCGCGAACCCGCCACGCGATGGAGAGCCTCAAGGCGGCGATGCGCTGGGACGAAGAAGCCTATGGCCGGGAATATGACCTCGACCTGTTCAACATCGTTGCCGTCGACGACTTCAACTTCGGCGCGATGGAGAACAAGGGCCTCAACATCTTCAATTCGCGCTACATACTCGCCGACCAGGAGACTGCGACCGACGTCGACTTCGATAATATCGCCGGGGTCGTTGCCCATGAATATTTTCACAACTGGTCGGGCGACCGGGTCACCTGCCGCGACTGGTTCCAGCTGAGCCTCAAGGAAGGCTTCACCGTGTTCAGGGACCAGAGCTTCTCCGGGGACATGGGAAGCGAGGCTGTAAAGCGCATCGAGGACGTCAGGCTGCTTCGGGCTGCCCAGTTCCCCGAGGACGCCGGGCCGCTGGCTCATCCGGTTCGCCCGGAGAGCTATATCGAGATCACCAATTTCTACACCGCGACCGTCTACAACAAGGGCGCCGAGCTCATCCGGATGATGCGGACCATCCTTGGCGAGGAGGCTTTCCGGAAAGGAAGCGACCTCTATTTCGAGCGCCACGACGGACAGGCCGTGACCTGCGAGGATTTCGTCAAGGCGATGGAGGATGCGAGCGGCGTCGATCTCGGCCAGTTCCGGCTCTGGTACAGCCAGGCCGGCACGCCCCGGGTCACGGCGCGACTGGAGCATGATGCGGCAAGCCGGTCGGCAACCCTGCATCTGACGCAGGAGATAGCTGACACGCCTGGCCAATCGGCCAAGAAACCCATGCTGCTTCCGCTCAGGACGGCACTCATCGGCCGCGACAGTGGCGAGGCGATTGGCGAGGAGAAGCTCATCCTGCTCGGAGAGGCCGAAACCAGCGTGGGCTTTGCCGACGTCGAGGAGCCGCCCCTCCTGTCGATCAACCGCGACTTTTCAGCGCCGGTCATCCTCGACACCGAGCGCAAGCCTGGCGAACTCGAGCGGCTTGCCGAGGTCGATCCCAATGCCTTCACCCGTTACGAGGCCTTGCAGGAACTCATGTACCAGGCGCTCGTCGGGGGCGTCGCCAGCCCGGACCAGTGTCTCTCGGCGGTAATCGCTGCCATGCGGGGAACGCTCCGCTCCAACGCGCTCGATCCCGCCTTCAAGGGCGAGGCTCTCTCGCTGCCGAGCGAGGCGCTGGTCGGGGACCGGATGCACCTCGTTGATCCCGATGCCATCCACGCCAGCCGCGAGCGGCTGCGCCGCGCGATCGGAGCAGCGCTGGGGGAGGAACTGGTCCAGGCCCAGGCAGCGAAGGCGGCCGGGAGCGACCTCTCCCCGGCAGCCAAGGGCGTCAGGAGGCTGAGGAGCGTTGCACTCTGGCTGATTGCTGGTGGCGACCCGGCTCGAGGCGCGGCACTTGCCAAGAACCAGTATGACACCGCCGACAACATGACCGATCGGCAGGGCGCGCTGGCCGTCCTGAGCGGGCTGGACGGGGCTGAGCGCGAGGCGGCGCTCGACGACTTCTACCAGCGCTACCGGGATGACAGCCTGGTACTCGACAAATGGTTCGCGCTCCAGGCGGCAGCGCAACGGGAGGACACGGTCGAGGTCGCCGAGCGACTCGCGCGTCACCGGGATTTCACCATCAGGAATCCCAACCGCTGGCGTGCCCTCGTCGGCAATTTCGCAGCAAACCAGTGGGCATTCCACCATCCCTCCGGGCGCGGATACCGGCTGGTCGCCGACATGATCCTCGAGGTTGACCGGATCAATCCGCAGGTAGCCGCGCGCCAGGTCCCATCGCTTGGACGTTGGCGGAGGTTCGAAGCGGGCCGTGCCGGGCTGATGCGCGCAGAGCTCGAACGGATCGTCGCCAGCCCGGGTCTTTCCAGGGACGTGTTCGAACAGGCGTCGAAAAGCCTCGGCCGGGACTAGGCTGGCCGTCGGCCTACTGGCTGGCGACCCACTGTGCGACTTCGATCGCCACCCGGTTGGCCGCGGCATTGATCGCCGGCGCGACCGTCGCTGCAGTGCCGTCGGCCGGCTCGCGAGCCTCGAAGCGACGCGTGGTGACGGCCGCGCCGCCGGCCCTGGTCATCGCAGCGTCATAGCGAACGACGACCATTCCCTCCTGGGCGTCATAGCCGAAGCGGCTGAGATTGCCGGCGATGGTCGCACCCGGATCGAGCGTTGCCTGCTGCGGGTCGAGCACCACCCGGCTGGTCGTCCTGGTTACCGTTTCTGCAAGAAGGTCCTGGAACAGCTTGTCGGGGGTGTCGACCCAGGTCAGGTCCTTGACGTAGGCGATGGCGATCGGCCCGGAATGAACCGGGACGCGGTTGGTCTGGATTTCCCTCGGAATGACCGGAGTTTCGATCGTGACCGCTTCACCAGGACCCGCGGTTCGCGAGATATCCCCTGGCGCAGGCGCCTGCGCAGTGAGTGTCAAAAGCCAGGGCGGGGCCTTCCCGCCACCACCGAGCAGCCCGCCGAGGCAGGCGCTCAATGTCAAGGCTAACGCGACGGGCGCGGCAAGGCGCAACTTGTGGCTCATTTGGTTTTCCCCGGCTCGTAATCGGGCAGTTTCTTGGGGCCGAGGGCGCCGCCGACGCCACCCTCGTCCAGCCGCTGGGTGAAGCCCTGCAGCGATGTGGTAAGCTCCCTCAGGTCACGGACCAGCCTATTTACCTCGGGCAGCGTGCTCTTGCTGAACGTCTGGACGCCCGGGCGGGCGTCCGCGACCATCGCGTCGAGATTCTCGGCCGAACGCTGGACCGCGCCGATGGCCTTCCTCAGGTCTTCCGCCGCCGGCTTGCCCTGCTCGTTGACGAGGCGGCTGGTGTTGTCGGCGAGAACCCCGACCCGCTCGGCCGCGATGCCGGCGTTGCGGGCCGCAATGCGCGCATCGGCGATTGCATCGGCAAGGTCCGGCGCACGCTGGGCGAGGACGTCCGTGGTCCGCTCGACATTCTCGAGGATGTTCGAGATTGAGTTCTGGTTGCGGTCGCTCAGCAGTTCGGTAAGCCGCTCGGTCAGTCGCTGGATGCGGTCGATGAGCTCGGGAGCCGAGTTGAGCAGTGCCCCGAGGCCGCCCGAGCTCGCGGGAATGACCGGGCATCCCTGAGGCCCGATCTGGGTAAGCGGCCTTGCACCCTTTACTGCCCCTTCGAGGGCGATTTCGCTGACACCGGTGAAGCCGACCCCCTTGATCTGGGCGGTAGTGCCCTGGAGCACCGGCGTTTCGGCATCGACCTCGACCCGCACCCAGACGAATTCTGGCCTGTCCGGGAGAAGGCTGATCTTCTCGATCTGGCCGACCGGCACGCCCTGGAAATTGACCGAGGAGCCGCGGTTCAGGCCGCCTACGCCCTGGCTGAAGTAAATGTCGAAACATTTGGTCGCCTGGTTTGAAATCCCGGCAAGCCAGACGATGAAAATCAGGAGGCTCACCAGCAGCGCAAGGGTCACGCTGCCCACCAGCACATAATTCGAGCGCGTCTCCATCGGCCTTACTGCCCCTTTAACCCGGCGGAGGCCGCGCGACCGCGAGGCCCGTTGAAATATTCCTGGATCCAAGGATGATCCAAGGCGAGTAATTCTTCAATCGTTCCAACGGCGACCACCTTTCGGTCGGCGAGCACCGCCACCCGGTCGCAGATTGCCCACAAGGTGTCGAGGTCGTGGGTGATGAGGAAGACGGTGAGCTCGAGCTTGTGCTTCAGGCTGACGATGAGCTCGTCGAAGCCTGCCGCCGCGATCGGGTCGAGGCCCGCCGTCGGCTCGTCGAGGAACAATAGCTCGGGATCCAGCGCGAGCGCCCGGGCGAGCCCGGCGCGCTTGATCATGCCGCCCGAGAGTTCCGAGGGATATTTTGGACCGGCGTTGGCGGGAAGTCCGGCCATGGCGATCTTGTAGCTTGCAATCTCGTCGAGGAGCGGTGCCTTGATGAAGGGGAAATATTCCCGGATCGGAACCTCGACATTTTCAGCCACCGTCAGGGTCGAGAAGAGTGCCCCGGCCTGGAACAATACGCCCCAGCGCCTCCGGATATTCTTGGCTTCGTCTTCTTCCCTTCCAATCATGTGCGGGCCAAGGACCCGGGTCTCGCCCCGGTCCGGATGCTGAAGACCGATGATCGACCGCATCAGCACCGACTTGCCGGAGCCCGATCCACCGACCACCCCGATGATCTCCCCGCGGCGAACGTCGAGGTCGAGATTCTCGTGGATAACCTGTTCCCCGAAGCTGTTCCTGAGCCCGCGAACGGAAATGACGACGTCGGCTTGGCTCATATCCATCCGACCTGGGAAAAGAAGACTGCGAACACGGCGTCGATCACGATCACCAGGAAAATCGCCTGGACGACCGCCGCGGTGGTCCGGATCCCCACCTTTTCCGAATCGCCCTCGACCAGCATTCCCTGGAAGCAGCCGGTCAGCGCGATGATAAAGCCGAACACGGGCGCCTTGATCAGCCCGACCCAAAGGTCACGAAGCGGCACGACCTCCTGCAGCCGCTCGATATAGGTGAGTGGCGGGATTCCAAGGTCAACCCAGACATAGATGCCGCCGCCCAGGACCGTCACCACCATCGAATAGAAGGAGAGGAGCGGCATCATGATGATTGCAGCAAGCATCCTTGGAACGACCAGCGCCTCGATCGGCGAAACGCCGATGGTGCGCATCGCGTCAACCTCCTCGGTGAGCTTCATCGTCCCGATCTGCGCTGCGAACGCGGAACCGGACCGGCCGGCGACCATGATCGCGGTCATCAGCGGCCCAAGCTCGCGCAAGGTGAGCCGGCCGATGAGGTTGATGGTATAGACTTCGGCACCGAACTGCCGGAGCTGCACCGCGCCTTGCTGGCCAATGACGATCCCGATGAGGAAGCTCATCAGGCCGATGATGCCGAGTGCCCGGACCCCGACCAGGTCAAATCGCTGGATGACGGCATTTACCCGGAACCGGCGCGGCCAGCGGATGATGTTGGCGAAGGCGATCAGGACCGAGCCGAAAAAGGCAATCAGGCCGATGAGGGTCCGCCCGCCCTCGGTGACCCATTCGCCAAGCTCGGCGAGCACCCGCCTGAAGCCTGGCTCCTCCTCGGGCCTGACCTGGGCCGGAGCGTCGGCGTCCGCCACCTGCTCAAGCAGGGCCTCGACCTCCTTGCTCGCGCCGACCAGCCTCGCCTGGCGGTCGCGAACGGTGCGGTAGACGATCCATGCCCCGACCGTGTCCATCTTCTGGACCCCGGAAAGATCGATGGTCACCGGGTCCGGAAGCGCGTCGATTTCCCTCTGGGTCGAGGCGGCGCGGGCAATGGTGATCGTCCCCTGCAGGCGATAGGCCTGCTCTGCCTCGGCATCAGCGCTGGTCTGCTCGCCTGTCATTTCGCGGGCGAACCTGCGCGAATTCGCTCGAGGCGGCAACCCCGCTCGAAATTTGCCACTTTGTTGCCGTGGTTGATGGCTTATAGCCGGCACTCATGACGAGCGCCCCGACGGCCAGGCCAAAGTTCGTGACGGTCGGGGACAACCCCGCCCGCGCATTTTCCATGGAGGCATCCGAGCGGGCCGTTGCCCTCGCCATCAAGGCGGGCCTCGAACCGGCCACGGAACGCGAAGCCGGCCGCTCCACCATTTATGCGGACCTCAACTGGGCATGGGACCCCGAATGGCTTGTGGCGCTTGCCGGCATGCCGGGCAGCGTCCTCACCAAGGACGGTTTTCCGGTGCTTGCGCATGTCCCGGCCGACGGCGATCCTGCCCCGGTGCTGGCCGCCATGCTCGGAAAGGGCCGCTACGAGGGAAGCGGCCTTTCGGCCGTCAACGCCGACACCGCCGATTTCAGCTATCACAGCCTGAGGAAGCGCGACCGTCCGTTCGTCATTCGGCTCGACCCGGCCAATGTCGAGGCTGCCGAAAAGGCTGCCTATGACGCCAGCTACAAGGGCGTCACCGACATCCTGACCCTTTACCTGTGGCGGCGCCCTGCTTTCCATCTCACCCGGTGGGCAGCCTCGGCGGGGCTGACCCCCAACATGGTCACTGCCATCGGAGCGGCCTTCTGCCTTGCCGCGTTCTTCCTCTTCTACCACGGGTGGTACTGGACTGGCGTTGCCGCCGGCTTTGCCTTCATGGTGCTCGACACGGTGGACGGTAAGCTCGCCCGGTGCACCGGTCAGTCGTCCAAATGGGGCAATGTCTTCGACCATGGCATCGACCTCGTCCACCCGCCATTCTGGTGGTGGGCCTGGGTGGAGGGGCTCTCGGCCTATGGCCAGCCCTTCGAGCGTGTCTATGGGCTGCTGATCATTGGCGCGATCGTCTTCGGCTATGTCGCCCAGCGCGTGATAGAGGGGCTCTTCATGCGGCGCTTCGGGATGCACATCCATGTCTGGCGCCCGATCGACAGCCGCTTCCGGCTGGTCACTGCGAGGCGCAACCCCAACATGGTCATCCTGGTGGTTTGCCTGGTGCTTGGAAGGCCAGACCTGGGGATCGAACTGGTTGCTCTCTGGACGCTGGTATCGCTCATCTTCCACGCGGTCCGACTGGCCCAGGCCAACAGCCGATATTATCGCGGGCAGCCGGTCACCAGCTGGCTCGGATGAGCTGGACTGCCATCGTCCTCGCCGGCTCGCGCCCTGGTCCCGATCCATTCGCCGAGGCCCATGGCGCCGACCTCAAGGCACTTATCCCGGTGGGTGGCCGCCCGATGGTGAGCCGGCCGGTCGACGCGCTGCTCCGTTCGCCTTCCGTAGACACCGTCCGGGTCCTTGCCCAGCAGCCCGACCGGATTGCCGGAGCGCTACAGGCGAACGCGAGGCTCATCGTCACCGGTTCCGGGTCAACGATCGCCTCGACCCTTTCGGGGCTGCTCGCTGACCCCGCGACCCGCTTTCCGATTCTCGTGACGACTGCCGACCATGCTCTGCTCGACCCGGAAATGGTCGAGGATTTCTGCAGCCAGGCCGATGGCGCCGACCTTGCCATCGGGCTGGTCGAGAAGCATGCGCTGATGAAGCGCCTTCCCTCGACGAGGCGCACCTGGATACGCTTCCGCGGCGGCTCCTATTCGGGAGCCAACCTGTTCGCGTTCGGCAGTCCGAAGGCGACAAGGGCGATCGAGCTCTGGCGGTCGGTCGAGCAGGACCGCAAGAAGGGCTGGCGAATGGTCGCGGCCCTTGGCCCGGCGCTGATGTTCGGCGCCGTGCTGCGAATTCATACCCTCGACCAGACGCTCGCTGCGGTTGGACGACGGCTCGGGCTGTCCATCCGCAAGGTCGAGCTAGGCAACCCGCTCGCCGCGGTGGATGTCGACAAAGCGGAGGATCATGCGTTGGTCACGGCGATACTGGAAGGACGCGCATGACCGACTTTGCAATCTACGACATGGATCGGACTGTGACGAGGAGAGCGACCTATACTCCCTTCCTGGTCCACTGCGCCTGGCGCCGAGCACCCTGGCGGCTCCTGTTCCTCCCGCTCGTTGTCGGTTCGATGCTCGCCTATCTCGTGAAGCTGATCGACCGCGGCCGGCTCAAGGAGATCAACCACCGGCTGCTGATCGGCCACAAGCGGCACCCCCACGAGCTGAAGCCGCTGGTCGAGAGCTTCGCCCGCAAGGTCGTCGCCTCCAATGTCCGGCCCGGGGCGATCGAGGCAATTGCCCGCGACAAGGCCGAGGGGCGCCGGATCGTCATGGCGACTGCGAGCTACCGCTTCTACTCGATGGAAATCGCCGAGCTGCTGGGTTTCGACGACTGTATCGGCACCAACTCGATCCTCGGGCTCGACGAAAGGGTTCATGCCAAGATCGACGGCGAAAACTGCTACGGGCCTGCCAAGCTCAGGATGATCAAGGCCTGGCTGGAGAAGAGCGGGCTGGAGCGCGGCCATGTCCGCTTCTATTCCGATCACGCAAGCGACCGGCCGGCGTTCGAATGGTCCGATGAACCTGTCGCCGTCAATCCGCATGACCGGCTCCAGAGGCTGGCGGCCGAGCGCGGGTGGAAGCAGGTCGACTGGGGCTAGACTGCCCTCAGCGCATTCTCGAAATCGGCGACCAGGTCTTCCGCTTTCTCGACCCCGATCGAGATGCGGACGAGATTGTCGCTGATGCCTAGCGCTGCCCGTCGCTCCTCGGGCACCGACAGATGGGTCATCGCGGCGGGCGCCGAGGCGAGCGTCTCGGTTCCGCCGAGGCTGACAGCGAGCTTGGCAATCTTGAGCGCGTCGAGGAAGGCAAAGGCCTCCCGCTCACCGCCCTTCAGATAGAGCGAGAAGGTGGAACCAGCCCCGGTGCAGTGGCGCTTGTAGATGTCGGCCTGGCGCGAGCCCTCCTCGAGGAAGCCGAGGTATCCGACTTTTTCGACCTTTGGATGGTCGCGCAGAAAAGCGCAGACCGTGGCGGCGCTTTCACCGGCCCGTGTCATGCGCAGCTCAAGTGTCTCGAGGCTGCGCATCAGCATCCAGGCAGTATTGGGATCGCAGATCCCGCCCATCGTGTTGCGCATCAGCCGAACGCGGTCGAGCAGCGCCTGCTTGCCGACCAGGCCGCCTGCGACCAGGTCGCTATGGCCACCGGCATATTTGGTGAGGCTGTAGACGCTGATGTCCGCGCCGTCGGCCAGCGGTTTTGCCCACAGGGGGCCAAGGAATGTGTTGTCGATGGCGATCGGTGGAAGCTCGGCTTCCCCCGAAAACGCCGCTGCCCGCGCCGCGGCCACGGCCTCCACGTCGACCAGCACGTTGGTCGGGTTGCCCGGGCTTTCGAGGTAGATGAGAGCCACCCGGCCCATCGCCTTCGCGCGGGCCATGACCTCGTCCAGTTCCTCGCGGGTCGCACCGGCCGGAAAGTCGATGTATTTGACCCCGAACTGCGGGAGGATCTTGTCGATGATGGATTCGGTCGCAGCGTAGAGCGGGCCGGAATGTATCACCACGTCCCCGGGGCGGACGAAGGTGAGGAGCATGACGGCGATCGCCGTCATCCCGCTCGAGAAGGTGAGCGATGCTTCCGCGTCTTCCCAGATCTTCAGCCTGTCCTCGAGTATCTCGGCATTGGGGCCATTGAAGCGCGAGTAGACAAGGCCCTCGGCCTTTCCGCCCGATCCATGTTTGTTGGTGATGCCCTCGAAGAAGCGCTTGCCGTCCGCGGCGGTATCGAAAACGAAGGTCGAGGTAAGAAAGATCGGGGGCTTTAGCGAACCCTCGCTTAGCGCCGGGTCATAGCCATAGCCCATCATCAGCGTCGACGGATCGAGGCGATGGTTGCCAATATGGGTTTCGACGTCCTTGGGGCGGCGCTTGTCGGTCACTGGTCATTCTCCTTGGCCCGCGCCTTAGCCCCTGCGGCGGGCGGGCGCTAGCGGGTGCGGGCGATCGGTCAGCCGGCTGCCGCGGGGCCACCAAGCCCGATCAGGCTGATCTGCCTTCCATAGTCTGCCTCGCCGCGATGGGTGGCGCGCCGGTAGCTGTAATAGCGGTCTGCCTGTGCATAGGTGTCGAGGCCAAGCGCCTCGACCCGCCTGACGCCCGCGGCGGCAAGCCTCGTCACGACATAGGCCTCCAGATCGAAATGCGGACGGCCGCCTGGTCCTTCCCCGAAAAATCGCTCGTTCTCGGGGTCCTCGCCGATGATCTTCTCGGCAAAACCATGATCGACTTCATAGCTTGCCCGGGCGATGCAGGGACCGACCGCCGCGACAATGTGCTCGATCCTCGCACCAAGCCCGATCATTGCGGCGATGGCCTGGTCTGTGACCCCGCCGATCGCCCCGCGCCAGCCGGCATGGGCAGCCCCGATGACGCCGGCCTCGACGTCGGCAAGCAGGACCGGCGCGCAGTCAGCCGTGACAATCCCAAGGAGCAATCCAGGCCGGTCGGTGACGAGGGCATCGGCACGGGGGCGTTCTCCGTCAGGCAGGGCAGCTCGGACAACCACCGCGGTAGCCGAATGGACCTGGTAAACGCTCGCGAGCGGTGCGCCGGCGATTATCGCGTCGGCCGCGAGCCGACGGTTGGCCGCGACATGCCTCGCGTCGTCCGCGCTCCCGAGGCCGCAGTTGAGGCCCCCCACCTCTCCTTTCGAGACTCCTCCAGCGCGGCCAAAGAAACCATGGGGAACGTCGAGCAGGCCCGAACGGACTATGTCGAGGGTCAAAGCTTGAGCCTCATCACGATGTCCTCGTCGGCATGGGTCCCGACCATGAAGGCATAGGTCCCTTCCGGCTCGAAGCCATATTTCTCGTAGAAGCGACGGGCCCGGTGGTTGTCGGTGAAGACTGACAGGTAGAGATGATCGGCGCGACGTTGCCTCGCCCGGTCAATAACCCAGCGAATAAGCTCGTCGGCCACGCCCTGGCCCTTCATTTCCTCGACGACGTACAGCTGACGAAGTTCCGCGGCTTCGCCGCGCGGCTCGAAGGGCAAGTGCGGCGGACCAAGCTTGGCATAGCCGACCAGTTCCCCGTCCCTCTCGGCGACCCGGACCTCGAATGCCGGGTCATTGAGTTCCTTGTCCCAATTTTCCCGGGAATGGTTCTGGAGGAACTGCTCGAGGTCACTCGGCCGGTAAAGATGGCCAAAGGTGTGGGTGAAGGTGCGCGCCCCAAGGTCGGCCATTGCCCGGGCATCGTCGCTGGTCGCATTTCGGTATAGGATGTTCATTGGTCCAATCCCGCTACCGGTGGCCAGCCCGGGCCCGTCAAGGCTATCAACTTGAACAGTCGACCCATCTCCTCGTCGTCGCACAGCCGCCGCCTGGCCTCGGCAATTGCCTGGGTGTCGGCCGGGTTCTTTGCAGCCAATGCCATGGCGCGCGCGCCGATCCCAAGTGTTTCGAGCCAGCTGCCCTGGCTGGTGATCCGGCTGACGCTCGCCCCCGCCGCCTTAGCGGTTTTGGCCAACGCCGAGAAGTCGACATGGGCAGTAAGATCCTGCTCTCCCGGGTGGTCGAGCACATAGGAATAGCGGTGCGCCCGCACCGCCTGCAAAGTGTCACCGGTAACGCCGCCAGCATGGCCATAATCGATAATGATCGCGGCACCGCCATAAGCGGCGAGGTGGCTGGCTACCAGCCGTGCCGCCTCGTCCCGTGCGGGTGAATCCTCGACGATCGCACCATCCCGGTCGAAGGCAAGGCCGCCGGCAGCGAGGATCACGCGGCGCTCGAGGCCCTCGACGAACTGGCGGACGGGAAGCGCGTCGAAAAACTCGTTGGCGACCAGGAGGAGTGGAACCTTGGGCAGTTGGTCGATGGACGAGACGAACTGCGCAACCGGGACGAGCTTCTCTTGCGCGGCTCGAAGGATCGGGCTGGTTTCGACGAGCTGTGCCTTGCCCGAAAATCCAACGCGGCGCATCACCCGGAGGGCGTCGGCTGCAAGCGTGCCGCGGCCCGGGCCGAGTTCGGCATAGACGGCGTTGGCGGGCTTTCCGGCTCTCACCCATATGTCGCCGAGCGCAGCTCCGACGATCTCTCCGAACATCTGGTGGATTTCCGGTGAGGTGGTGAAGTCGCCGCTGCTGCCGAACGGGTCGCGGGTCGCGTAATAATAGTCGTTGCAGGCCTCCATATAGGCCTCGACCGTTATCGGACCTTCGCGCCGGATCCTTTCCTCCAGCGCCCGGCCGAGCGGGGTCATGCGACGCTGGCGGGCCCGGCGACCGGCTCGACGCGGTGACGCCGCTTCTTCGCCGTGAGCATGAGGTAAAGGCCGCCAAGGATCATCGGCAGCGTAAGCCATTGGCCCATGTGGAGGCCGGTGTCCCGGGCGAACTCGACCAGCTGGCTGTCGGGCTCACGGATGAATTCAACGCCGAACCGGAAAATGCCGTAAAGGAAGATGAAGGCGCCAACCAGCTTGCCCGGCTCGTAGCGGGCCTTCGTGCGCCAGAACATCAGGGCGAGGATCGCGAAGAGGAGCAGGCCCTCGAGGCCGGCCTCGTAAAGCTGGCTTGGGTGGCGCGGCGGCCCAAGAGTTGGCCCATAAATGGTTTGCTCGACGAAGCGGACGGCCCAGGGCACGTCAGTGGGCGCGCCCCATAGTTCCTGGTTCACGAAATTGGCGAGGCGGCCGAAGAAGAGGCCGAACGGCACGCAGCAGGCGACATAGTCATGGACGCGCAGCCACTGCAGCTTCTCCTTCCACGACAGGTATATGATGCCGATGGAAGTCCCGATGACGCCGCCATGGAAGCTCATGCCGCCGTCCCACAGCTTCAGGATGTCGAGCGGATTCTCGACGTAGTAGGAAAGATTGTAAAAGAGGACGTAGCCGAGCCGGCCGCCGAAGATGATGCCAAGCGCCGCGTAGAACACCAGGTCGTCGGCATGCCGCCTGGCCATCGGCGCCCCCGGCTGCTTCAGCATCTTCAGGAGATACCAGTAGCCAAGAAAGATGCCGGCCAGGTAGGCGAGGCTGTACCAGCGAAGCTGGAAGAAGCCGAGGTCGAGCGCGACCGGGTCGAGGCCGAGGCTCGGGAACTCAATCGCATTCACACCGGCGATTGCCGCGGCAATAAAACTCATCCTGCGCTCCCGGGGCTTCCCCTCGTCGTTGCTGCCTCATAGGGTGGCTAAAGCGAAAGTCCAAGGAGTGACAGATGGCAGCAAGCGAGCTCGACCGGAAATATGACGCGGTATTGGCCGCGATCACCGGGCCGGGCGGCCAGGTTGTCCTCGATCGCGACGGGGAAGGCCGTGTCATCGTCGCCAATTTCCCGGCGACCCTCCCGATGCTCTTTCGCACCTTCTGCACGCTTTACGCCGATGTCGAGGCGGTCGTTTCCGGCAAGGAGCGGCTGACTTTCCGCCAGCTCGACGAGATTTCGGAACGGATCGCAAGGGCGCTGGCGGCCCGGGGCGTTGGCAAGGGCGACAGGGTCGGCATCGCCATGCGCAACTGCCCTGCCTGGATCCTCGGCTACATGGCGGCACTGAAGGCCGGGGCGGTGGCAACGCTCCTCAACGGCTGGTGGCAGGCCGAGGAACTGGAGCAGGCCCTGGCAATGACTGAGCCCAGGCTGATCCTCGCCGACGAGCCAAGGGCAAGGAGGATCGGCTCGACCTGCGCCACCTGCGACGTCGAGACAATCGCCATCGACCTTGCCGCCGAGGAGGCGTTTGCGGGGCTTCTCGGGCTTCCTTCCGACGACATCGCCCTGCCCGAGGTTTCAGCCGACGACGACGCGACGATCCTTTTTACCTCGGGATCGACAGGCCAGGCCAAGGGCGCCGTATCGACCCACCGCGCTGTCACTACCGGCGTCTATGCCTATGCAACCGCGCTGATGGCGCTTCGCGGCATATTGGAATCCGAAGGCCGCCCGCCGGCAAATCCGATCAAGACGCTGGTTGTTGTCCCGCTGTTTCACGTCACCGGCGAGGTACCGGTGATGCTCAACAGTTTCGTCATCGGCCGGGGCATGGTGATGATGCGCCGCTGGGACGCCGGGGAGGCCCTGCGCCTGATCGAACGCGAGAAAATCACTTATTTCGTCGGCGTTCCGACGATGAGCCTCGAGCTCATGAACCACCCGGACCGCGACAATTACGACCTTAGCTCGCTCACCGACATTGCCGCCGGTGGGGCGCCGAGGCCGATCTCGCATGTCGAGAGACTGAATAGCAGCTTTCCCGGGGCCCAGCCGGCGCTCGGCTATGGCCTTACCGAGACCAATGCCGTCGGCTGCTCCAACTTCTGGGGCAATTATTCGGCCAAGCCCGCCTCGACCGGCCGGGCACAGCATCCTTTCGTCGAAGTCGCGATCCTCGGCGAAGATGGACAACATCTGCCGCCAAATGAGCGGGGCGAGATCGCCATCCGCTCCGCTGCCAATATCCGGGGCTACTGGCGCGACCCCGCGGCCACCGACGCAGCTTTCGCCGAAGGTGGCTATGTCCGGTCCGGCGACATCGGCTATCTCGACGACGAGGGCTACCTGTTCATCGTCGATCGCAAGAAGGACATCATTATCCGCGGCGGGGAGAATATCTCGGCCGCGGAAGTCGAGGCAGCCCTCTACGATTGCGAGGGCATCGCCGAGGCGGCAGTTTTCGGCGTCGCGGATGAACGGCTCGGGGAAGTCCCGATAGCAATCCTCCATCGCCGCGAGGGAAGCAGCATCACCGAGGAAGAGCTTCGCACTTTCCTCGAGGGGAGGCTCGCGGCCTTCAAGGCCCCGGCGCGGATGATCTTCTCTTCCGAACCACTGCCGCGGCTTGGCACCGGCAAGATCGACCGGGTCCAGCTGAAGCAGCAGTACGCCAGCTAGGATGAAGGCACCCGAGGTCAGCCGCCGCACGCTGCTGATTGGCGGCGGTGCAGGGATCGGCCTCCTGGTCGCCTTTCTCAGCTGGCCCCGCCGCGAGGAAATACCTCATGGTCCCGGGCAAGGGGAAGCCCTGTTCGGCGCCTATCTGAGGATCGGCCAGGACGGCCGGGTCACTCTTGCCGTCCCCCAGGCTGAAACCGGCCAGGGCATCTGGACCGGGCTCGCACAGATCGCAGCCGACGAGCTCGGCGCGGCCTGGGAGAATATGGCGGTCGAGCCGGCGCCCCTGGGCGCGGTTTATTCCAACCTGGTCCTCGCCCGCGAATTTGGTCTTAAAACTCGCATCACGGCAGCCTCCTCGTCCATCCGGGCCTTTGAGCAGCCGATCCGCGAAGCCGCTGCCATCGCGCGTGCCCTGCTTTGCAGGGCGGCCGCAGACCGCTGGGGGGTCAACGCCGCCGAGTGCGATTCCTCGGGCGGGTTCGTCATCCACGAAGGAAAGCGGACGAACTTCGGCGAGCTGGCGGTCGATGCTGCTGGCATGAGCCCTCCCGACGAGCCACCGCTGCGCCCTTCCGGGACCGGCAGGATCGCCGGTGAGGCGCTCCCAAGGCTCGACCTTCCCTCAAAGATCGACGGCAGCTTTCGCTTTGCGTCAGATGTCCGGCTACCGAACATGCTGTTTGCATCGGTGCGGATGGCGCCGCCGGGAGGGCAACTCACCGGATTTTCCCGTGCCGGGGCGGAACACCAGAAGGGGCTGGCCAGGCTCGTCGTCGACGGCGGGTGGCTTGCCGCGGTTGGTGAAAGCTGGTGGGCGGCGGACAATGCGCTTTCCCGCGCCTCGCCGCGCTTTACCGGTCCTGATGTCACCGACATTCGCCAGCGCCTCCTCGACCGGCTCGAAAGCGGGGAGAGGCGAAAGATCTTCGAGCAGGGCAATTATGCGGCGGAGACCGAGGGCGCCTCGACGCTCGCTGCGACCTATCTGATCGAGCCGGCGCATCACCGTCCGCTCGAGGCACCGTCCGCGGTCGCCCGGGCCGGGCCAGACCGGCTCGAGGTGTGGGTCGGAACGCAGGTTCCCGACCTTGCCCGGGCTGCAGCCGCGGCGGCAGCAGGACTTGGCGAACATCAGGTGACCATTTACCCGATGCCGGTCGGTGACGGCTCGGGAAGCGGGTTCGAGCTGGAAACGGTGGGGATCGCTGCAAGGCTCGCGAGGGAATCCGGACGGCCGGTCAACCTCCTCGTTCCCCACGCCACGGCGCAGAACCGCGACCCCGTCCGCCCTCCGCTTGCCGCCCGGCTTTCCGCCTTGCCTTCATTCGAAGGCGGCCTCCGCTCGTGGCGCGCCATCGTCGCGGGGCAGGCAGGCATCGAATCATTGCTTGCGCGCGCTGCCGGGAACGGGGAAGCGACATTCGACCCGCGCGGCGCCATCCCGCCCTATGGCATTGGTGCGATCCGCGTCGACGCCATCGATTCCGGGCTACCGATCCTCACCGGCTACATGCGCGGCGGGATCGAGGCGATTACCAGCTTCGCCACCGAGAGTTTCATCGACGAGATGGCGCGCCGCCTCGGCGCCGAACCCCTTTCTTTCAGGATCGGCCTCCTCGGCGGCGCGCCGAGATTAGCCCAGGCCCTGATGAGCGCCGCCAAGATCGGAGGCTGGGATGGCGGCGGGCCGGGAAGCAGCATGGGCCTCGCCTGCGCTTCCTTATTCGGCTCGCACATCGGCCTCCTGGCCGAGGCCAGCATCGACCCCGACCAGCGCGTCAGCGTCTCGCGCCTGGTCGCGGCGGTCGATGCCGGGAGGATCATCAATCCCGGGCTGGTCCGCCAGCAGATCGAGGGCGGGCTCCTCGCCGCCCTCGCCGCGGCACGCATGTCACCGCCCGAATATGTCGCAGGGATGCCCCGTGCCGCTCCGATCCGGGGCCACGGCTTCGAGCGCCTCGACCGGGTGCCGTCGATCGAGGTGGAGATCATCCGGAGCGACGCCGGGCCCGGCGGCATCAGCGGCCTTGGCATGGCAGTCCTTGCCCCGGCGGTCGCCAACGCGCTCGCTGCCGGCACCGGGAAGCGCTTGCGCAATCTTCCATTCGACCCGATGAGCGCCTCATGACGAGCCAAGACTCGAGCGACGTCGCTGTCCTGCTGATCAACCTTGGAACGCCCGATGCGCCCGAGCCCGCAGCGGTGCGCCGCTATCTGGCGGAGTTCCTGTCCGACCCGAGGGTCGTCGAGATCCCCCAGGCCATCTGGAAGCCGGTCCTTCACGGCGTGGTGCTTCGTACCCGGCCAGCGAAGTCCGCCAGGGCTTATCGCCAGATCTGGACCAACGAGGGCTCGCCGCTGATGGCGATTACCGCCCGCCAGGCGTCGGCCCTCCAGGAGCGGCTCGGCGACCAGCTTTGCGTCGGCTTTGCAATGCGTTACGGCAAGATCTCGATCTGCCATGCGCTCGAGACGATGGTCGACCATGGTTATCGACGGATCCTCGTCGCACCGCTCTACCCGCAATATTGTGCGGCAACCACGGCATCGGCGATGGATGCAGTCGGTGCCTGCCTCGGGAGCATGAGAGTGCAGCCGGCCATCCGGACCTTACCCGCCTATTTCGACGATCCAATCTATATCGATGCTCTTCATCGAAACCTCTCGGGCCAGCTCGAGGCACTGGACTTCCGGCCCGAGCGACTCCTGCTCAGCTTCCACGGCATGCCCGAGCGGACCCGAGACCTGGGCGATCCCTATTTTCACCACTGCCAGGTCACCGCCAGCGCTCTTGCGGGCCGGCTTTCCATCCCGGTCGACGTCGCCTTCCAGTCGCGTTTCGGGCGTGCAAAGTGGCTGCAGCCGGCGAGCGATGCCGTCATTTCTTCCTATCCCTCGCGGGGAACCAGGCGGATTGCCGTCGCGGCGCCGGGCTTTTCCGCCGATTGCCTCGAGACGCTGGAGGAGCTTGGCATCAGGAACCGCGAGAGCTTCATCGCGGCAGGGGGCAGCCACTTTGCGCTGCTTGAATGCCTCAATGACAGTGAAGAGGGCATCGGGATGCTCGAACGACTGGTCCGCCGCGAGCTTGCCGGATGGTGGCCGTCGTCCTAACCCGAGGCAATAAAATAGCAGGAGTGAGTCATGGCACGAGTGGCGATCGTAACCGGCGGAACCCGTGGGATTGGCGAGGCGATCAGCGTCGCCCTCAAGAACATGGGCCTGACCGTTGCTGCCAACTATGCCGGAAATGACGAGCGAGCGCGCGCTTTCACCGAGCGGACCGGTATTCCGGCCTTCAAGTGGGACGTTGCCGATTATGATGCCTGCCAGGAGGGCGTTGCCAGGGTCGAGGCCGAGCTTGGCCCGGTCGACGTGCTGGTCAACAACGCCGGGATCACCAGGGACAGCACGATCAAGCGCCAGACCCATGAGCAGTGGCAGGAGGTGATCGACACCAACCTCGGCGGATGCTTCAACATGGCCAAGGCCGTTTTCACCGGGATGACCGACCGCGGCTATGGACGGATCGTCAACATCGGCTCGATCAATGGCCAGGCCGGGCAATATGGCCAGGTCAATTATGCCGCCGCCAAGTCCGGCATTCATGGCTTCACCAAGGCGCTTGCCCAGGAAGGCGCCCGGAGCGGGGTCACGGTGAACGCGATTGCCCCCGGCTATATCGATACCGACATGGTTGCCGCCGTTCCCCAGGAAGTGCTCGGCAAGATCGTTGCCCGGATCCCGGTCGGCCGGCTCGGGAAGGCAGAGGAAATCGCCCGCGGCGTTGCCTTCCTGGTCGACGAGCAGGCGGGCTTCATCACCGGCTCGACCCTGTCGATCAACGGCGGGCAGCACATGTACTAGGGCAGCCGAGGTCCGCCCACCGGCGGGCCTCGCTAACAAGGAAAGCTTGCTCGAAGATGGACCCCTGCGCTCCAGTCTCCGGGGACGGCCGCTGATGGATTATGGCGCACCAACCAAGCGATCGGTGACCATTGCCGGCCACGAGACCTCGATTAGCCTCGAGCCGATGTTCTGGGGTGCACTCGAGGAGGCGGCAGGCAAGGAGCAGCTCCCGGTGAATGCACTCATCGCGAGGATTGACGCCGAGCGTCTTGAGCGGCCCGGCGAGGCACCCAACCTCACCTCCGCGATCCGGCAATGGCTATTTTCAAGGGCCTGCCGAACCTAGGCCAGTGCTCGCAGGATCGCGTCGGCGAAGGATGCGCCCTGGTCGGGCGAATGCTGAAGCCAGAGCGCCGGCTCGATCAACTCCAGCTCTATCACTGCGAGCCGGCCAGCATCGTCCCGGACCATGTCGACCCTGGCATAGGCGGCTTTGGCAGGTGCGGCTCCGAGCGCCGCCTCGGCCAGCTCGACGGCCCCTTCCGGCGGCGGGCAGGCCAGCTCGGTCCCGCCGAGGTGGGGCTGGACCCTGAAATCGCCCGCCTTCGGCCGCTTGACGATCGAATGGCTGAACCGGCCACCGAACATCATGATCGAATATTCGCCTTCCCCGGCGATCGAGCCGAGGAACGGTTGCACCAGCATCGGCCGTCCCAGCGCCTGCCCTGGCAGCAGATCGCCTTTACGAAGCCGGTGGGTGCCGTCGGCTGCAGCCGATACGGGTGGCTTGATGACCAGCTCTTCCCCGAACCGCTCCCTCGCGTCGGCCAGTGCCGCCTCGTCCATCGCTTCGAACAGCATCGTCGGAATGACGCTGATTGCCTTGCTGCCGAGCTCGGCAAGGTAACGCTTGTCGCTATTCCAACGAAGCAGCGGCACCGGGTTCAGTACCGGGACGTTGCCCTGCTCCAGCCGGTCGAGAAGCCCGTGCCAGCCAGGCGGATCGAGATGATAGCCCCAGGCGACGAGCGGCATGACGAGGTCGAAGCCGTCGAGGTCACCGACATCGTTCCAGGGCCGCGCTTCGACCGAGAAGCCGGCACGCAGGAGAACGGCTGCTTCGACCTCGAAAGCCCAGTCCCAGTCTTCCGGATAATCCGGGGCGGGAACGAGCAGCGCCGCGCGCACTAGCGGGACAGGAGGATGCGGGCCTGGCTCGCGATCTGGGCCAGCATCGGGGCACTGACCTTTCCGGCAAGCCTGGCGCGATCGATCAGCGCCTTGAACTGGGCGATCCGCTTCGGGTTACGCTCGACCCAGCGCTCGACGCTCTCGTCCGGGGCCTCGCTCCGGATCCGGTTGAGGAAGTCGATCCTCAGCTGCTCGAAGTCGCGGATCAGGCCCGCGGCAAGCAGGCGTTCCCAGTTGTCGGTCGGCGTGTAGCGGGCAACCTGCTGCTGGGCCCAGTCGATCCCCAGCGCTTCCCCGAGGCGGGTATAGGCGCGGGTGACAGCGATTTCGTCCAGCTCCTTGCGCGCGCCGAGGGCGGCAATGCCGAACACCCCGTCGAGCTCGTATAGCCTCGCAAGCCGGTCGATGATGTGCTTGGCTGCACCAAGCTCCACCATCTGCACGCCGCGATGCGGACTCCTCGCGGACTTCGGCGCGGATCAGCCCCTCGGTCTTGCTCTCGACCTTCTCGAGGCCCGGGCGCAGCATTTCGCAGATGCGCGCAACGCTGGTCTCGCCCGCAGCTGCCCGGATCACGTCCCCGATGTGAGCGCGGATGGTTTTCGCAGCAAGCGCGAACAGGGCGATCCGGTTGGGCTCGGGAAGCTCCGACTGCTCGAT
>JAJJPO010000034.1:0-6277 GCA_032907585.1 Sphingomonas sp.
ACGATCCGTCGGGGCGTTGTCGAGTTTTCAACCGTGCACAGCAATCGATCGCCAAGCGAGAGGCAATTTTCGATGACGTCCTCGGTGGAGTAGAGCCTGACAGGAGACCCGGACCCCGGGTACCATTGATAAAAGGCATAAAAACCGGCTCGCCACCCCTCGCGACAAAGGAACCGTAGCTCCCTGCCATCTTCGCTCCACCACCAGCCGATGACGGCGCTGCAAGCCTCGGCCTTGCATGCAACGGCCCGTCCATCCTCCTGCTCGGCCCAGAGCTGCAGCGGGGCGGCAACGTCATCGCTGGCTGGCCCTATCCAGGCTTTTCGACCTGATGAGCTAATCGCGTTCCGCTGTTCAAGGACCGTTTGTTCGTCCGCCGTTGCCGGTCGGGTAAGTCTGCTTTCGAGATCCAGAACGGACATTTCCAGCGGCGCTTCATTCACGCCGAGCCTGGGCCGCGGCCCTCCATTGGTGACGATCCTATCGTCATAGAGCCAGCCTGAGCGCGCCTCCCTGGTGATCCTTTCCTGGGCAATGATCGCGCCGGGCCGACTTGCAAAGACAAGCCCATCCCCCTTCCTGGTCCAGCCGATCGCCTCGATATCGACCGCGGAATGGGTCGCGGCCCTTGCGTTGGTGCCATCCGCTGCCGCCAGCCAGGCCTGTGTTACGCCGTCGTCACGCCTGAGATAGGCGATCGTGCTTCCATCAGGTGACCATTTCGGCGTGACAGGCGCGGGCGATCCGACCGCTACCGAGAGGCCCCGAACAAAACCCCGCAGCATGATGAACTCCCCGCCGCGATCGATGATCCTTGGCTGTCCGCCAGGCTTCACCGGCACGACCAGGAGAGCACGACAATATTTGTTGGCGACCGGGTCCGCCTGGCTGAGGATGAAGGCGGCCTGTTGACCGTCTGGCGACAGGGCGATCGGCGTACTGCCGGACGCGCCAGTGTCGAACGATCCGATCTCGCGAAGTCGGACGAGATTTTCCGGGGTCATCGCCAGGCCGGCTTGAGAACCGGAATCCGGGTTTGGAAGAAGCTGTTCGCAGCCTGTGTCGGTACTGCCTGCGGCGCCGTTCAATGAAACGGCGATGGCAGGCATTGCCCACAGCAGCGCCGAGCCTGTCCAGGAGATCACCATTTCCGGCCGAGCGACAGCGCGACGAACCGACCGAGGGGTGAGTAGTTGGTCGAGTCATAGGGAAAGTCGCTAAGCTGGTTGGTTGCGATCCGGCCTGGCTTGGCCCCGAAGAGATTCTGGACAGTGAGGCTCGCGTTGAAACCACTCAAGATGCCGGCCGAAGTCGGGCTTTCATAGCTCAACGTAAGGTCAAAGGTTGTCATCGGATTCACACGAACGCTCGTTGGCTGGCGCGTGTCGTCGACGCCGCCGATGTGATCGATGCTGCCCGTTAGCGTGAACCCGTTCCTCGACCAGCTGGCACTTGCTCGCGCCTTAAAGTGGGGCGGATTGAACAGGATCCCGGCCAGCGGGACCGACTGCTGGCCCTTCCCCAGTTGCTGGTTACTGTCGAGATAGGTCGCGTTGAGCGTTAGCAGCAGGTCGCCCGCATTCATCGCCGTTCGATAGCTTGCCAGCAGATCGGCACCATTAATCAACTGCCGGGCAGCATTGGCGTAGCTGTTGTCGATCAGCACGGCGACATTGCCAGGGTCATAGGGGCTGCCGGTAGTATTATGGAACGCGACCGAACCGGCGATCACGTCAGCTTGCAGGACAGGACTTGGATCAAACGTCAGCCGGTCGCTGAACAGCGGGTTGCTGATTGCCTGGCTTATGAACAGGATCGGCGTTACCACCCGGTCGCGATATCTGGTCCGGAAATAGCTCAGTTCGAGACGAAGCCCATCGAGCGCCTCAGGATGGAAATCGACTGTTGCCGACCAGCTGGTTGCCCGCTCGGGGTCGAGGTCCGGATTGCTGCCGTCGATGACCATTGCTGTGGTTCCGGCGGGAAGATCGTTACCAAATTCGCTGGCCGGCGACAGCACCGCGAGGCGCGCGCCGAACTGCTGCTGCAGCGTCGGCGCTCGGAATGATTTTCCCCAGCTTGCCTTGATCTCGAGATCGGGCGTCAGCCCCCAGATCAGACCGATTTTCGGTGTCGCGACACCTCCGATGGACGGGTAGTTTTCGTAGCGTAGCGCTCCGGTCAACAAGAGCTTGTCGACGAGGGGTACGCGCTCGTCCGCGGACAGGAGCGGTAGGCTCAGTTCGCCATAGGCATAATAGCTGTCCTGATCGGCATTCGCATTGGTGATGGCACCAACGCCATTGAAGCGAACCAGCTTGTTGTAACGGTAGCCCACTCCGGCGGCCAGGCGAACTGGCCCGGCGGGAAGCTCCGCCAGCTTGCCGTCGCCGCCCAGTTCCACGGCCTTGGCATTGTTGCAGTAGCAGTTTCCGCCGAAGTCAAAAACGAGGCCGCTGACGAATATGGTAGAGTCATAGTTCGTCCGGTCCTCGCCGTAGCTGCCAGTGACGAATAGCCGCCAGTCGTCTCCGATATCGAGCCTGAGGGTCGGAGCGATGACGAAGGATTCCGACGCATAACTGAACCTTACGCCGTTTGTCTCGATGTCTGCTTCCGGCGTCGTCGCGAACGAACTGGAGCTCAGTCGCTTGTTGTAGAGGGCGTCGACTTCGATCGAGAGACCGTGCGCCAATTGCTGGTGTGCACTCAGCACCGCGGAATGGTGTTTGATGAACGGATAGAGAGTGAGTGTTGGCCGCTCATCCGTGTAGGATCGCTGTTTTCCCCTGATCGCGGTCGTTCGGCCGTATTCATAGGCAGCGAAAATCCCACCGCCGTCCCAACGCGTACCGGCCACTGTGCCATAACGCTGTTCGAAACCCCCGCCGCTGGTCGAATGCGCCAGGCGTGCGCTGGTTTCGACTCCTTCGAAGTTCCTCTTGAGAATGACATTGACGACGCCGGCAACGGCATCCGAACCGTAGAGCGCGGAGGCACCGTCGGGCACGACCTCGACCCGATCCACGGCTCCGAGCGGGACAGCCGAGATGTCGATTGCCTGCCGCGACGCACTGTAGGAAAGGCGATGGCCGTTAACCAGCGTGAGTGTTGCGTCGCTGCCCAATCCACGCAGATTGACAGAAGTCGCACTACCGACATTGACACCGTTGCTGCCGGGCACGTTATTGCCGATCCCGGGGTTCTGGCCGCCACCAAAATTCTGGGGAATGGTCCGTACGGCTTCCGCCAGCGTTGCCTTGCCTTGCCGGCGCAGCTGCTCGTCATCGAGACTGATCACCGGTGATGCGATGGGAGCCCCCCTGATACGGGTCCCGGTCACGACGATTGCCTCTTCCTCCCCGACAGTCTCGCGACTTTCAGTCGGCTGTAACCCCGGCCTGAAGACCACCAACCTGGTCCCGTCGCGCCGGAATGAAAGTCCACTGTCGCTCAAAAGCGAGCCAAGTGCCGCTTCCGGTGAATAATGCCCGATCAGCGGCGGCGCGATCTTGCCGTCCACCAGCGTACCAGGAGCAACGATACTCTGGCCGGATGCGAGCCCAACCGCCCGAATGGACTCGGCAAGCGGCTGGGCCGGGAGCTCGTAGCGACTTTCCGCCGCGGGTTGCTCGGCGGCGATGGCCGGTACCACCGGTGCCAGCGCCGCAACGCCGCCGATCAAGTAAGAAAGCTGCAATGGATTCCTCCCCCAGAGACTGGCCGCTGATGCTGCCCTTGCTGCGGTTGACGGGCCCCGCTCGCGCCACCCCCCGCCCAATCGGCGAAGGTGCGCCTGGCGGGCCGCATCCTTGCCCGCGTACGGGCAATGCAGCGGGCTGGCCGGCATCGAAGGTTTGAGAAATCTGCCTTTACCTGCGCCCGGTCACATCCGGGTTCGGGCCGCCCCCCCTATCGCTGGCGGCCCAATGCGAGTAGGCGCGGCGACCATGCAACATCCCAGAATCGCTACCGCGCTTGCGCAGGCACTCGCCGCGCGCGGCTATGACAAGCTGACCCCCGTACAATCCGCGGTCCTCGAAGAAGAGGCGGCCGGGCGCGATCTCATCGTCTCGGCACGCACCGGGTCCGGAAAGACGGTGGCCTTCGGCCTCGCGATCGGAGAGCAGCTGCTCGACGGAGAACGAGCTTCCTGGGAGCGCGAGCCGCGGGCCCTCGTCATCACCCCGACCCGCGAGCTTGCCATCCAGGTCAGCCGCGAACTCGAATGGCTCTACGCCCCGGCCGGGGCCCGGGTCGTCACCTGCGTCGGAGGAATGGACCCGATGAGGGAGCGGCGGGCGCTCCAGGGGGGAGCCCATATCGTTGTCGGCACCCCGGGGCGCCTGCGCGACCACCTCGAACGAGGAGCGCTTGACCTTTCCGCACTCAGGGCCGTCGTCCTCGACGAGGCCGACGAGATGCTCGACATGGGATTTCGTGAAGAGCTGGAGGAAATCCTCGATGCGACGCCGGGCGAAAGGCGCACGCTGCTGTTTTCGGCGACCTTGCCACGCCCGATCGTCGCACTTGCCAAGAGGTACCAGCGGGACGCCCTTCGCATTGCCACGCTGGGCGACGCCGAGAGCCATGCCGACATCAGCTACCAGGCGGTGGCCGTATCGCCGACCGACATCGAACATGCCGTCGTCAACCTGCTCCGATTTCACGAGGCAGAGACGGCAATCCTTTTCTGCGCGACGCGCGAGGCGGTGCGGCGCCTCCATGCCAGCCTGACCGAGCGCGGCTTCCAGGCCGTTGCACTATCGGGAGAGCATAGCCAGAACGAGCGCAACCATGCCCTGCAGGCGCTTCGCGACAGGAGGGCCCGGGTGTGCGTCGCCACCGATGTCGCGGCCCGCGGAATCGACCTTCCCTCGGTTTCGCTGGTCATCCACGTCGAGCTCCCACGCGACGCCGAGGTGCTCCAGCATCGTTCAGGCAGGACCGGCCGCGCGGGCCGGAAGGGCATCGCGGTACTCATCGTTCCCTTCCGGCGGCGCCGCAACGTCGAGACCATGCTCCGCAACGCCAGGATCAGCGCCGAGTGGATCGAGGCGCCCTCCGCCGAGCAGATCAGGAACAGGGACCGCGAGCGATTGCTGGAATCGCTTTCCACTGCTCCCGAACCCGATGACGCGGACCGCCAGCTGGCCGAGCAGCTGATGGCGACCCTGTCGCCCCAGGCGATCGCGGCCGCGCTGGTACGCTCGCTGCAGACCGATCTTCCTGCCCCCGAGGATATTCTGGCGCCCGGCGCGAGCGACGATCGGCGCGGCCATGATGCAAAGCCGCGGCCGGGCTTCGAGAGCTCGACCTGGTTCCGGATCAACGCGGGCCGCCGGCATAATGCCGATCCGCGCTGGCTCCTTCCGTTGCTCTGCCGCTACGGCCATGTCGGGCGCGGCGAGATCGGCGCAATCCGCGTTGCTGCCAATGAAAGCTATTTCGAGGTGACCGAGCGCGCGACGCCGGGTTTCGTAAAGGCCCTGCGCCGGGCAACGATCTCCCCGGAAGACGAGGGGATGGTGATCGAGCAGGCGCCCCCGCGCGAGGCGGAAGCGGCGCCGAGGCCAAGGAAGGCAAAGATCGTCCCGAAGGGCGGCAAGCCGGGCTGGCAGGACCGGAAGAAGGCCAGGGGCAGAAGGGGCTAGCTGGCCGCCCTTTCCGCGCCCGGCCCCACTCCATTTTCTCCGCAGCTAGGCATTTCCGCCAGGCCCGCTAGGAACCACCAATGGCCGAGACCCGAGGTTTCGACGCGATCATCATCGGCGCCGGCGCGGCCGGAATGTTCTGTGCGGGCGTGGCCGGCCAGCGCGGCCGGAAAGTCCTGCTCGTCGACCATTCGGCCGAGCCCGGGCGCAAGATACTCATCTCGGGCGGTGGCCGCTGCAACTTCACGAATATCGGCGCAGGCGCCGCCAACTTCCTCTCGGCCAATCCCCATTTCGCCAAGTCCGCGCTCGGCCGCTACACTCCGGCCGATTTCCTGGCCCTCGTCGAACGCCACGGGATAGCCTGGCACGAAAAGACGCTTGGCCAGCTGTTCTGCGACGGCTCTTCGCGGCAGATCGTTGCCATGCTGCTCGACGAGTGCCGCTCCGGCGGGGTCGAGATGGCGTTTGGCGAGCCGGCCGATGTCGAGCATCGCGACGGGCGATTTACCGTGACCGCGGGCCGGCTGGCGGCCAGCGCCCCGGCGCTGGTCCTTGCAACAGGAGGGCTGTCGATTCCAAAGCTGGGCGCGACGAGCTTCTCCTACGACGTCGCCAGGCGC
>JAJJPO010000035.1:0-6223 GCA_032907585.1 Sphingomonas sp.
CACCATCGACGATGGTCGTGGTGTCCTTGTCGATGCTGACGCGCTTGGCGGTGCCAAGCATGCCGACCGTCACATTCTCGAGCTTGATGCCGAGGTCCTCGCTGATCATCTCGCCGGCGGTAAGGATCGCGATGTCCTCGAGCATCGCCTTGCGGCGATCACCGAAGCCCGGCGCCTTGACTGCAGCGACCTTGAGACCGCCGCGCAGCTTGTTGACGACCAGCGTCGCGAGCGCCTCGCCCTCGATGTCCTCGGCGATGATCAGCAGCGGACGGCCCGACTGGACGACCGCCTCGAGGATCGGAAGCATCGCCTGGAGGTTGGAGAGCTTCTTCTCGTGGATGAGGATGTAGGGGTCGGCGAGCTCGACCTGCATCTTCTCGGGGTTGGTGATGAAGTAGGGCGAGAGATAGCCACGGTCGAACTGCATGCCCTCGACGACGTCGAGCTCGAACTCGAGGCCCTTGGCTTCCTCGACGGTGATCACGCCTTCCTTGCCGACCTTCTCCATCGCCTCGGCGATCTTCTCGCCGACTTCACGGTCGCCGTTGGCCGAGATGATGCCGACCTGGGCGATCTCCTGGCTGTTGGCGACGGCCTTGGAGCGGCCCTTGAGGTCCTCGATGACCTTGGTGACGGCAATGTCGATGCCGCGCTTCAGGTCCATCGGGTTCATGCCGGCCGAAACCGACTTCATGCCCTCGCGGACGATCGCCTGGGTGAGGACCGTCGCGGTGGTGGTGCCATCGCCGGCCACGTCATTGGTCTTCGAGGCAACCTCGCGCACCATCTGCGCGCCCATGTTCTCGAACTTGTCCTTGAGCTCGATTTCCTTGGCGACGGTGACGCCGTCCTTGGTGATGCGCGGAGCGCCGAAGCTCTTGTCGATGACGACGTTGCGGCCCTTGGGGCCGAGCGTCACCTTGACCGCGTCGGCGAGAATGTCGACGCCCTTCAGAATCCGCTCGCGGGCATCGCGCGAGAATTTCACGTCCTTGGCTGCCATCTGGCTACCCTTTCTTGATCTTCAAAAGTCTCGAAAAATTTTTCAGGGCGCCGCGCTTTTCGCGGTGCCTTGGCTCATGGTTCAGCCGACGATCCCCAGGATGTCGCTTTCCTTCATGATGATGAGGTCCTCGCCCGAGATCTTCACCTCGGTGCCCGACCACTTGCCGAACAGGATGCGATCGCCTGCCTTGACGTCCAGCGGCGTTACCTTGCCGTCCTCGGCGCGGGCGCCGGAGCCGACGGCGACGACTTCGCCTTCCTGCGGCTTTTCCTTGGCCGTGTCGGGAATGATGATCCCGCCAGCGGTCTTCTCCTCAGCCTCGACCCGACGGACGAGGACACGGTCATGAAGCGGCCTGAATGACATAGGTTGGAAACCCCTTGTGCTTGCCAGTTGAACTTGTCTCGGCTGGCACTCTTGTAACGAGAGTGCCAGCAACGCCGCGCATATGGGTCGCCTCCACTGGGTCGTCAACACCCCGATTGAGCGAATTTCAATGGTTGCTGGCGGTAAGCGAGAGCTGCTCGCGCCGAGACCAGCGCCACGCCATGAGGAAGGCGACGATGACGAGGCCGATGGCAAGCCCGGTCCAGATGCCCTGCCCCTTCCAGCCCCGCTCGAACGCCAGCCATGCTCCAGCCCCGATCCCGATCGCCCAGTAGCCGATGAAGGTGAAGATCATCGGCACGCGGGTGTCATGGAGGCCGCGGAGCATCCCTGCACCGACCACCTGCGCGCCGTCGGCGACCTGGAAGATTGCGGCAATGGCGAGAAAGGAAATTCCAAGGCTGATGACATGCGCGTTTTCGGGAACGTCCTCGAGGAAGATGGTGATGAGCTCGCGCGGGAACGACCAGATGACGATTGCCATCAGCGCCATGAAGCCGACGCCAAGCCACCAGGCCGACCAGCCGGCCCGGCTGATCCCAACCGGGTCCTTTTCGCCGAGGTAGCGGCCGACCCGCACCGTAGCCGCCTGGCTCAGGCCCCAGGGGACCATGAACGACAGCGCCGCGATCTGGAGCGCAACGGCGTGCGCCGCGACCGACTGTGCATCAATGAGCCCCATGAGATAGGCAGCAGCGCTGAACACGCCGCCTTCGAAGCCCATCGCAAGCCCGATTGGCAGCCCGATCCGCCACATGTTGCGGAAGCGCGGCCAGTCGGGACGCCAGAACCGCCCGAACAGGTGGAAGCGGCGGAACTGGCGGTCGGTGGAAATGACCAGCCCGAGGAGCAGCGCCTGGAGCGCCCAGACGATCGAGCTTGCGATGCCGCCGCCGAACAGGCCCCAGGCCGGCAGGCCGAACTTTCCGAAGATGAGCCCATAGCCAAGCAGGAAGTTGAGCGGGATCGCTGCAAGGCTGATCGCGAGGACCCAGCCCGGCCGCTCCAGGGCAGCGACGAAATTGCGCATCGCCTGGAACAGTAGGAAGGGAAAGATCGACCACATGTAGCCGTGGAGGAAAATGGCGGCGTCCCGTGCAAGGGCCGGTTCCTGGCCCAGCTGGAGAATGACCGGCTCGGCATTCCACAGGATCAGCCAGAGCGGGACGGTGAGCGTCGCGACCATCCAGAATGACTGCCGGAAGGTCCGGCGAACGTCCTGGACGGAGCGAAGCCTTGCGCCGAGCGCGGTTGCCATCATCGGCGAGGAAGCGGTGACGAGCCCAAGGCAGATGAGGCTGAATGCGAAAGTGAGGTTGAGGCCGAGCGCTGCTGCCGCGAGCGGCCTTGCGCCAAGCCAGCCCATCAGCACCACGTCGGTCGCCTGGATTCCCGCCATGGTGAGGTTCGAGAGGATGAGCGGCCAGGCCAGCGCAAGCGTCGCCCGAAGCTCGGAGCGCCACGGCCTTGAAGCTTGTCTCGATGGCTTGGCGACTGCAGCTTCCATGATCGGCGGTGCGTTAGAGAGGTCGGGTCGATTCTGCCACCGCCCTCGTCGAAAATCCTTGGGGGTAGAGGCTTTCCTGCTCTAGGCCTCCGGCCAAAGGAGATTGTCATGCGCTTCGTTGCTGCGGTGTGGAAGCTGCTGGTGGGGATCAAGGACGCCCTCGTCCTGCTGTTCATGCTGCTGTTCTTCGGACTGCTCTACGCCGGCCTCTCCGCCCGCCCGCCCGCTATTGGCGAGGGCGTGCTGGCGCTCGACCTCGACGGGGTGCTGGTCGAACAGGCGGCGCGCGCCGATCCCTTCTCGACCCTCGTCGGCGCGGGAAATGTCACCCGGGAGTTCGAGCTTCGCGACCTTGTCGCTGCCCTCGATGCTGCCAAGGACGACGAGAGGGTAAAGGCGATCGCGCTCGACCTCGATGGCTTTCTTGGCGGCGGCCAGCCTGCGATCGCCGCGCTCGGCGAGAAGATCCGCGAGGTGAAGAAGTCCAAGCCGGTCATCGCCTTTGCCGCCGGCTATACCAGCGATCGCTACCAGCTCGCCGCACACGCCTCGGAGATCTGGCTGCCGTCGATGGGCGCCGTCGCGGTTGCAGGGCCGGGCGGAACCGGCCTCTATTTCAAGGGCCTGCTCGACAAGCTCGGCGTGACCGCCAACATCTACCGCGTCGGGACCTACAAGGCGGCCGTCGAGCCCTTCACCAGGAGCGACATGTCGCCGGAGGCCCGGGAAAATTCCCAGGCGCTCGCCGATGCGCTGCTCGAGACCTGGCGCGAGGATATCGGCCGTGGCCGGCCCGCCGCGATGGCCGGGATCAACCGCTTTCTTGCCGCCCCCGCGCAAGTGGCGCGCTCGTCGAACGGCGATCTTGCAAAGGCGGCCCTCGACCTCAGGCTCGTCGACCGGATCGGCGAACGGCGGGACTTCGAACAGCGGCTCGCCGAACTCGGAGGCGAGGACGAGGATGGCCCTTCCCTCTACAAGCGCATTCGCCTCTCGGCCTATGAAAAGCAGGCGGTCGATCGCGAACGGGGACCGATCGGCGTCGTCACCATCGCCGGCGAGATCATCGACGGAAAGGCCGGCCCCGGCCGGGCCGGCGCGGAGACGATCGTCCGCGCCCTAGAGAAGGGCCTCGAGACCAAGCGCATCAAGGCGCTGGTCGTGCGGATCGACAGCCCCGGCGGTTCGGTGCTCGCGTCGGAGCGGATCCGCCAGGCGCTCCTTGCCGTCAGGGCCAAGGACATCCCGGTCGTCGTCTCGATGGCCAGCGTCGCCGCCTCGGGCGGCTATTGGGTTGCCACCCCCGCGAACCACGTCTTTGCGGAACCATCGACCATTACCGGCTCGATCGGCGTGTTCGGCATCCTGCCGAGTTTCGAGGGCACGCTTGCCAAGCTCGGGATCGGCGCGGACGGAGTGAAGACGACACCGCTCTCGGGCGAGCCGGACCTCCTCAGGGGCCCCTCGCCCGAGGCCGATGCGCTGATCCAGGCTGGCGTGGACCAGGTCTATCGAAAGTTCCTGACGATCGTCGCGAAGGCTCGCCGCAAGTCGCCGGCCGAGGTCGATCAGCTCGCCCAGGGCCGGGTCTGGGCCGGCGGTGCTGCCCGCCAGCTCGGGCTCATCGACGGGTTCGGTGGCATGGAGGAAGCCGTCGCCAAGGCCGCCGAGCTCGCCAAGCTCGGCGAGGACGAAAGGGATCTCACCTATCTCGAGGAGCAGCCCGGCTTTGCCGACCAGCTGTTCAGCAGCTGGGCCGGGCAGGACGAGGCCGAGGAGAGCCTTCCTGCCGATGCGTTCGCAAGTCTCGCTCCGGCGCCCGAGGCACTTGTCGCGCGCGCCCTCGTCGAAATGCGTTCGATCCTCGATGGACCCTCGATCCAGGTCCGCTGCCTCGAATGCCCGCCGGTCGGCGCGCCGGCCCGGCTCGGGCCGGATGAGCGCGGCTGGCTGGCTCGCCTTCTCAGCTGGACCTGATCTTCTCTCCATTGCCATTGCCGTTGCCGTTGCGACGGCGGATGGTGAGCGGAAGCAGGGTGAGCGCCAGCAACGTCATGATGAGGGAAAGGGCGGCGAAGCTCACGACCCACGGGTTGTGGGTATCCTCGCGGCCCTCGAGGTCCATGATGTGCAGGCCCCACCTGACGTCGTAGATGCGCCACCAGCGGGTCCGGCGGGCAACGATCTCCCCCGAGCCGCCATCGACGTAGAAATGGGCATTGTCGGTCATCGCGATGCGCCATCCGTCCATCGCGCGGCGAAGCTCGAGCGGGGGGGAATCCGGTTCGACCCGGCTGACCGAGGCGATCCTCGCACTGCCCTTGTAGCGGGCCATCAGTTCCCTTGCCGCCTCGGCGGCGCCGAGGCGCGGCAGCAGCTGGCCCGTCGCCGGGTCCGCCAGCCTCGACTCGCCGTCGGCGAACTGGATTTCCCAGCGGGGCCCGTCGGCGCGCGGCTCGAGGGACATGGAGCTGACCTGTCGGCCTTCGAGATTGGGCGCCAGCATCGGCCCGGCAAGGCTCATCGGGGCAGGCGACGAAACGAGATGCTCCCCGCGCACTTCCTCGATTGGCCTGGCAACCATGACCAGCCCGGAAACAACCCAGAACAGCATCGGCAGGCCGACCAACCAGCCGAGCCACACGTGCCAGCGGCGAAGCCGCGAGCGAAATCCCCTCATCCCCAACTCCAGGTCCACGCCGCGTGCGAGGTCATAGCGGGTCGGTCCCCCGCCCCTACAACCTCGAGTCGCGAATGTCCCCGTTAGCGGGGAGACCAACGGAAATCATGGTTTTTATAAAATTGCTGTTAACGCGGGACCCGCGTCGACCTAGATGTGGATGGGCTTTCCGGTAACCGCCATCGCCGCTTCCTTGAGCGCTTCCGAATGGGTCGGGTGAGCGTGACAGGTATAGGCGATGTCCTCGGAAGTCGCTCCGAACTCCATCGCCTGGGCGGCCTGTGCGATCATCGTGCCTGCAACCGAAGCGATGCACCAGACGCCCAGTACCCGGTCAGTCTTGGCGTCCGCGACGACCTTCACGAACCCGTCGGGCTCATGGTTGGTCTTGGCGCGGCTGTTGGCGAGCATCGGGAACTTGCCGACCTTGACCTCGCCGCGCTCTTTCGCCTGCTCCTCGGTCAGTCCGACGCCGGCGATTTCGGGCATGGTGTAGACGACCGACGGGATGACCTCGTGGTTCACGATCCCGGTCTGGCCAGCGATATTCTCGGCGACGGCGATGCCTTCGTCCTCCGCCTTGTGGGCAAGCATCGGCCCGGGGATCACGTCACCGATGGCCCAAACTCCCTCGACCTTG
>JAJJPO010000036.1:0-26674 GCA_032907585.1 Sphingomonas sp.
AGGGCGGAGCGGGCGGCGCAACTTGCCGCGGCCCGGGCGGCGCAGGAGGCGCAGCGGGCTCGCCTGCAGGACTATATCGCCCGCAACAGCGCCCGGGCCTCGACGGCCAGGCAGGCCCAGTCCCGGGCAAAGATGCTCGCCAAGATGCAGCCCATCGCGGCCGTGGTGGACGATCCCGGCCTGAGCTTCGACTTTCCAAGTCCATCGGAGCTGAAACCCCCGCTGATCACGCTCGACATGGCATCAGTCGGCTATGAGCAGGACAAGCCCATCCTCAACAAGCTGAACCTGCGCATCGACCCGGATGACCGCTTGGCGCTGCTCGGTCGCAACGGCAATGGCAAGACGACGCTTGCCCGGCTGCTCGCCGCACAGCTGGCGCCGATGGACGGAACCGTCACTTCGTCGGGCAAGATGCGGGTCGGCTATTTCACCCAGTACCAGGTCGAGGAGCTCCATGGAGACGCGACGCCGCTCCAGCACATGACCCGCGCGATGGAAGGCAAGACGCCGGGAGCCATTCGCGCGCAACTGGGCCGGTTCGGCTTTTCCGGGGAGAAGGCGACGACGCTCGTCGGCAAATTGTCGGGAGGCGAGCGCGCCCGGCTGGCCCTTGCGCTCATCACGCGCGACGCGCCGCACCTGCTCATCCTCGACGAGCCAACCAACCATCTCGACGTCGATGCCCGCGAAGCCCTGGTCCAGGCGCTGAACGGCTATGATGGCGCGGTCATCCTGATCAGCCACGACCGCCACATGGTCGAACTGACCGCCGACCGCCTGGTCCTTGTCGACCAGGGCAAGGCCGTCGACTATCCCGGGAGCATCGACGACTATATCGATCTCGTGCTGGGCCGTAACCAGCCCAAGGTTGAACGCAAGCCAAGATCCCCGAAGGCCGACCGCAAGGCCCGCGAGGATGCCCGCGCCCTCCGCAAGGAGGCAATGGCCGCCGAGGCCGCCAGCGCCCGGCTCGCGGCACAATGCGCGGCGCTCGACCGGGCGATGTTCGACCCGGCGGGGGCGGAGCCCGAGCTCGCCTCGCTCCCGGTGAGCGAACTCAGCCGCCGGAGAGCCAGGGTCGCGGCCGAGCTCGAAGAGGCCGAGGCCCGGTGGCTCAAGGTCAGCGAGCAGCTGGAGCAGCTCGCCGCCTGATTTTCGCTGCGGAGGACAAATGGCCACTTTGCCATTCCGGCATTCCCCGCTAGCTGCGGAAAATGGACTTCGACGAGCTCCTCGAGCGCTATTTCGGCACTTCCGATCTCGCTGGGACCTCGAGCGCTGTCCGGGAAGCCGGAACCGACCGGCTGCGGGTTGACCTCGGGCTGGAAAAGGACAGCGCCCGGAAATTTGCCCTATGGTCGCTGCTCTACATGCTTGGTCATGCACCTGACATCGATGTTGCCTTCGAAGACGAAGCCGAGCGGGACGCTGCACGAAACCTCATGGATCTGATCGCGGCTTCCGGCAGCGACTAGTCATTCGGGGGAAGGGCGGGGAATGCGCTTGCCTTTGGTCCGGCTTGTCAGGTGAAACATGCCGCAGCGGTCGCACCGATAAGTCCGAAGCGGAAGGCCGGAACGCTCCGCGGCGGCGCGCGCCTCCTCCTCCGCCCGGTAAGACGCCTTCCTTGCACAGGCACTCAAGCGGGTGCGCAGGTGCCCCTCCATCCAGGCTGGTTCTTGGGAGCGTCAGACCTTGCGATAAAGCGAGAGCTTACCTGCGCCGTCGAACGCGATTACCTGGAAGCGGTCCTTCGACCCGTCCGCAGTCTCCATGCCCGGGGCTCCGCGCGGCATGCCAGGGACGCTGATGCCCCTGATGCCCTTGGGCCGTTCCTTGAGAAGCCGCTTCACGTCCTCGAGCGGCACATGGCCTTCGATCGTGTAGCCGCCCGCGATGCTCGTGTGGCAGGACTCCAGCTGCGCAGGCACGCCGTGCTTGCGTTTGATGGCGGGCATGTCCTGGCTCGCGATGACGGATACTGCAAAACCCGCTTCCTTTGCCGCCTTGGCCCAGGCCCCGCAGCAGCCGCACGACGGGTCGCGGTAAACGGTGATGGCTGCCTGGCGGAGAGACGAGAGACGCGGGCCTGTCTCGCTTCGCTGCTGGCCCGCTGACGGCCTGGAACCGCAGCCGGCGACCATGCCGGACCCGAGCGCAAGCGCCGCGCCGATCAGGTGTCGCCGGGTCAGGTTGCCAGTAAATGCCGACATCGGTCTTCTCCTGTTGATGCTCTTGTCATGCAGTCGTGTCACGCCATGTCTGGTCGGGGGCGTTCCCGTTCCGAAAGTTCGCGGGCGGAATTCGGTCCCGCCCTGGTCTGAGCACCGCCATCTCGCAAACTTTGCCAGTAGGCGTTGCCAGCGCGATCGCGCAAGTCATCCGATCCCCGTCGGTTATTGCTGCGGACGCCCTGGCCGGTGCAGTGGCCCAGCGGTCCTCTGTGCGATCCGCCCGCCAGCAGAGCAGCAAGCCCGATGTCCACAGGGTGTGGCACCATGTTCGATGCTGCAAGCGCAAGCGGGCGGGTCGCGGCCGAAACCATGACGGCGACGTACAGCCCCAGGTCTTTCGGGAAAGTGATCCACGTCATTTCTGGTCTTCGGGCCCGCCGGGAAAGCCAGGCTCAATTGTCCGGCGCTGGAGCAGGTTAACCAGGCAAGGAGCGCTTTGCGGGGCGGAACAAAGGGGGGGCAAGGCGGATGGCCTCTGTAGCATTACTTATCTTCCCGGTGCCGGCTTTCTGTCACATCCGGCGCCATGAACTGGAACACCGTTCGCCTCGAACTGGCTGCCAATGAAGCATTCCCGCGCGGATCTCCCGGGCGGGCATTTCTGCTGCACGTGCCAATGGACGGCGATGGCCTGATCGATCCGGAGGCAGTGGTCCGCGATCCGGGGCGGGCCACCGTCCGGCGTTTCTGGGGTTCCGAGCCCGACTCGTTCGGGCCGATCGAGGCAGGTGATGCCGGCTGGTCGCTTCGATGCGGCCAGGGAACGGGGGAAAAGTCGACCTTTATCCTCGAAAAGGGGCCGCTGCGGCTCAACCGCGAGATCAGTATCGGCGAGCCCGGGGGAGCCATTCTACGGTTCCGGGTGGCAAGCGTTCGCTCGACCGATCGAAGAAGTTGACGCGATAGGATTATGGGTTTGGCGAATTGATGCTATCCGATGGCCGATGATAGGCCCGCTTTACGCAAGCAGCGAATCCCATTTCCGGTCCATACTCGCCACCATCCCGGACGCGATGGTCGTCATTGACGAGAAGGGTCACATCCTGTCGTTCAGCGCCGCCGCGGAGAAGATGTTCGGCTATGCCGAGCAGGAAGTCCTCGGTGAGAATGTCGCGATCCTCATGCCCTCGCCTGATCGCGAGCAGCACGACCAGTATCTCGAGAATTATCTCGAGACCGGGCGGCGCAAGATCATCGGCATCGGCCGCGTCACCACCGCGAGGCACCGCAACGGCAATACCTTTCCAATCGAGCTCGCGGTCGGCGAGGCATTTATCGACGACAGGCGGATCTTCACCGGCTTCATCCACGATATCACCCAGCGCCAGCAGGCCGAGATGAGGCTCCAGGACCTGCAGGCCGAGCTGGCCCATGTCGGCCGGATCAGCGAGGTCGCCTCGCTGGCCACTTCGCTCGCCCACGAACTCAACCAGCCGCTGACCGCGATCGCCAATTATTCGGAAGCGGCCCGGGACCTGTTCGAGGGCGAGATCGACGGCGAAAAGGCGCAACTGATCCGCCAGGCGCTGGATGAAACCGTCAACGAGGCGATCAGGGCGGGACAGATAGTGGCCAGGCTCCGCCAGTTCATCAGCCGCGGTGACACCGAGCGGCAGATGGAATCCCTCTCCAGGCTGATCGGCGAGGCCAATGCGCTGGCGCTGGTTGGAACGCGCGAGCACGGTATCGACGTGCAGGTGCTGCTCGACCGCAGCGCCGACGTGGTGTTTGTCGACCGGGTCCACATCCAGCAGGTGCTGATCAACCTCATCCGCAACGCGATCGACGCGATGATGGATAGCAGCGCAAGGTCGCTGGTTATCCGGACCGAGGCAGGGGCGGACAATTTCGTGACGATCAGCATAGAAGATACAGGCTCGGGCATCAGCGAGAAGGTCGCCGAGCAGCTCTTCCAGCCGTTCGTCAGCACAAAGCAGGCCGGGATGGGGATTGGCCTTTCCATCTGCCGCAACATCATCGAAGCCCATGGCGGGCATATCTGGTTCGAGCCGAGGCCGGGGGGCGGAACAAGCTTCCGCTTCACGGTCCCGACAATGGAGGCAACGAATGAGTGAGGGAAGGCTGGTCCACCTGGTCGACGACGACGACAGCGTTCGGCGGTCGGTTGGTTTCATGCTCAAGACGTCGGGCCTGACAGTGAAATCCTACGCATCCGGCACCGAGCTTCTGAAGGAAGCCCGGAAACTGAAACCCGGCTGCATCCTGCTCGACATCCGCATGCCCGGGATCGATGGCCTCGAGGTGCAGCAGGAACTGCAGAAATCGGGGATCGACATGCCGGTCATCATCATGACGGGGCACGGCGACATTCCCCTGTCGGTCCGCGCGATGAAGGCAGGAGCGATCGATTTCATCGAGAAGCCCTTCGAGAAGGCAACCCTGCTTGCCGCGCTTGAAGAGGGCTTCCGGGTCATGACGAACTCGGACGCGGGGCGGGAACGCGCAAAAAATGCCGTGGTGCGGCTCCAGGCCCTCACTCCCCGGGAACGCGATGTCCTGGACGGCCTGTCCAAGGGACTGCCGAACAAGACGATTGCCTATGACCTTGGCATCAGCCCGAGGACCGTCGAAATCCACCGCGCAAACCTCATGACCAAGCTCGAGGTTCGCAGCCTCTCGGAGGCATTGAGGCTGGCCTTCGCGGCAGAAGAAGGCGAGGCCGGTCCCGCCACCGGTTGATGGTGCGGGCAGGGCTGGCTAAGGGCGGCCTCGCCAGGCGATAGCCGCAGCGGGCGGCCTCCCCGCATTTTTTCGCGCGGCGATTGGCGCTTTTAACGGGAAACTGCTAAAATGCTTCTGACGCGACGGCCTGGTTGAGTTTCGCCGCTTGCGCCGCCCGCCGGCGCTGCTTTTCCGATGGCGCCGGATTCTCCGTGGAGGAGCGTCATTTATGGTCAAAAATGTCGGTTTGGTCGATCGCGTTGTCAGGCTTTGCGTTGCAGCACTGCTCGCCTTCCTTGCGTTCACGACCTCGGTTCAAGGTTGGGGTGAGACCATCAGCTACATCGCCGCAGCCTATCTGGCGATAACGGCGATTGTCGGCCACTGCTTCATTTACCGTTCCCTGGACGTCAACAGCTATGAGCATGGTGGCACCTACCATAGCGGTGAGGATCCATTTGACGGCAGGGGAGGAGACTGAGTCTTTCGCAGCCTAGCGCGAAAAGGGCCTTGAGGCCCGCGGGCGGGCGCAAGGGCCAGGGTGAGCTGCCGGGCGGGAGCCGGATAGTGACCAGGCACGGACCTTTTCGCGCCTGCCGCAAGGCATCGCTTCATCGCCCGTGCGGGCGTGGCGGAACAGGCCTCGAGGGCGCACGCTGTCACCTTGAAGAATAAGGAAAAGGCCCCGCGTTTCCGCGGGGCCTTTTTTTTGGATGGTGCCGGACCGGGCCGGCAGCCAGCTAGTCCTTGTCTTCGCCGGTGAGGAAGGCCGGAGCGAAGGCAGGCGCTTCGCCCTCGTCCCGATCGCGGCGCGAGCCACGATCACCGCGCTCACCGCGATCGCCGCGATCGCCGCGGTCCCGGCGGGGCCCGCGGTCACGATCACCGCGATCACGACGCGGGCCGCGGTCGCCGCGGTCGCCGCGCTCGCCACGCTCGCGCGGCTCACGGGGCGGACGGGTGTCTTCGAGCTCGGCGCCGCTCTCCTGGTCGACGAGACGCATCGACAGGCGAACCTTGCCGCGCGGATCGATCTCGAGGAGCTTGACCTTGACGTCCTGTCCCTCGGCGAGAATGTCGCGGACGTTTTCGACCCGCTCATTCTTGATTTCGGAAACATGGACGAGGCCGTCCTTGCCCGGCATGAAGGTCACGAAGGCACCGAAATCGACGATGCTTGCAACCTTGCCCGTGTAGATCTTGCCGACTTCCGGTTCGGCGACGATGCCGGTGATCCAGTCGCGGGCTGCCTCGATCTGCTTGAGATCGGCCGAGGAGATCTTGATCAGGCCCTCGTCGTCGATGTCGACCTTGGCACCGGTCTGGGCGACGATCTCGCGGATCACCTTGCCGCCGGTCCCGATCACGTCGCGGATCTTGTCCTTGGCAATCTGCATGGTCTCGATCCGCGGCGCATGAGCCGAGAGCTCGCCGCGGGTCTCGCCGAGCGCCTTGGCCATTTCGCCGAGGATGTGGGCACGGCCTTCCTTGGCCTGGCCCAGCGCGACGCGCATGATCTCTTCGGTGATGCCAGCCACCTTGATGTCCATCTGCAGGCTGGTGACACCCTCGCTGGTGCCCGCAACCTTGAAGTCCATGTCACCCAGGTGGTCCTCGTCGCCGAGGATGTCGCTGATCACCGCGAAGTCCTTGCCCTCGAGGATAAGGCCCATGGCAATGCCGGCAACCGGCCGCGTGATCGGAACGCCAGCGTCCATCAGGCTCAATGATGCGCCGCAGACGGTCGCCATCGACGAGGAACCGTTGCTCTCCGTGATGTCGCTTAGGACCCGCACCGTGTACGGGAATTCCTCGGCGGTCGGCAGCATCGGGCGAATGGCGCGCCAGGCGAGCTTGCCGTGGCCGACCTCGCGCCGTCCCGGCGCTCCGAAGCGGCCCACTTCGCCGACCGAATAGGGCGGGAAGTTATAGTGCAGCATGAAGCGCTGGTATGACAGGCCATCGAGCCCGTCGATCATCTGCTCGGCGTCCTTGGTGCCAAGGGTAGTGGTGACGATCGCCTGGGTCTCGCCGCGGGTGAACAGCGCCGAACCATGGGTCCGGGGAAGGAAGCCCACCATGCATTCGATCGGGCGCACCGTCTTGGTGTCACGGCCATCGATGCGGCGGCCTTCCTTGAGGATCGCGGTCCGGACGATGTCGGCCTCGAGGCTCTTGACCAGCTTGGAGGCTACCAGCTGCTCCTGGGGATCGGCCTCGGCGAACGCTGCTGCTGCCTTGGCGCGAGCCTCGTTGAGTGCGCTCGAGCGCTCCTGCTTGTTGGTCAGGCGATAGGCGGCCTCGATGTCCTTGCCGATCAGCTCCCTGAGGCGGCCCTTGATCGACGCCTTGTCCTCGCCGCCGGCAAGGTCCCAGGGATCCTTGGCGGCCTTTTCGGCGAGGGCGATAATGCCCTTGCAGATCTTCTGGCTCGCCTCGTGACCGAACATGACGGCGCCCAGCATCACTTCTTCGCTGAGTTCCTGGGCCTCGGACTCGACCATCATGACGGCGCCGGGAGTGCCAGCCATGACGAGATCGAGAACGCTCTCTTCCTGCTCGGCAGGGCTCGGGTTCAGCAGGTAGTTGCCGTCCTTGTAGCCGACGCGGGCAGCGCCGATCGGGCCCATGAAGGGGACGCCGCTGATGGTAAGGGCGGCCGACGCGGCGATCATCGCCAAAACGTCAGGCTCGTTCTCGCCGTCGTAGGAAAGGACCTGCGCGATCACCAGCACTTCGTTGTAGAAGCCCTCGGGGAACAGCGGACGGATCGGGCGGTCGATGAGCCGGCTGACCAGCGTTTCCTTTTCGGTGGCTCCACGCTCGCGCTTGAAGAAGCCGCCCGGGATCCGGCCCGCGGCCGAGAATTTTTCCTGGTAGTGGACGGTCAGCGGGAAAAAGTCCTGGCCGGGCTTTACCGACTTGGCGGCGGTCACCGCGCAAAGGACAACGGTCTCGCCCATGGTGGCGAGCACGGCACCGTCGGCCTGGCGGGCGACACGGCCGGTTTCGAGCTTGAGGGTCTTGTCTCCGAGCTCGATTTCTTGGGTCTTGATGTCAAACATTCTCATTCCTTCACCCGGGCGCCGGATGCGCGCGGGACAGCTAGGACGGGATTTCCCGACAAGTTGCGGAAAAATCCCTAGCAGGCTTACCGGCCTGCCTCGGTTCGGGGCGTTTGTTCCAGCCCCATGAACGCCCCGCCGGATTGCGGGAGGTCCCTCAAAGTCAAAGGGCGCCCCGAGGGCGCCCTTTCATAAACTTACTTGCGGAGGCCCAGTTTCGTGATGAGATCACTGTAGCGGGCAACGTCCTTGCGCTTGAGATAGTCAAGAAGCGAACGACGCTTGTTGACCAGCATCAGAAGACCGCGGCGCGAATGGTTGTCCTTCGCATGGGTCTTGAAATGCTCGGTCAGGTTGGTGATGCGCTCGGTCAGGATCGCGACCTGCACCTCGGGCGAACCCGTGTCGTCCGAGCCGCGCGAATGTTCCTTGATCAGCTGCTGCTTCTTTTCAGCGGTAATCGACATCGAATACTCCTCGTCAGTCTAAAGGTTGAACCCGCGGACGACCCTGAGGCCGTCAGCCGATGCCTCAACCAGTGCGACCGGCGTCTTGCCGTCCGTAGCCAGTTGGAGCCCCGGCCGTGCGGGGATCCCGACAAGCTGCTGTCCGTGGCGGAGCAGCCTGGCCTGTTCGGGGGTGACGGGGAGGGCCGGGATGTCGTCCAGCCCCGCTTCAAGCGGGAGTACCATCCTCGTCAGTTGGCGCGCCTTAGCGGCATCGCGCAGAAAGTCCAGCGAAATCGCCTGCTCCAGCGTGAAGGGACCCGCCCTTGTCCGGCGAAGAGTCACCACATAGCCAAGGGTACCGAGCGCATTGGCGATGTCCCGGGCGAGCGAGCGAATATAGGTTCCCTTGGATACGCTGGCTGCAAAAACGGCCTCGTCCGCCCGCGCCTCGACGAGGTCCAGCTGATGGACGGTGACCTCCCTTTCCTCGAGCACGACCTCCTCGCCCGACCGCGCGAGGTCATAGGCCCGCCTTCCACCGACCTTGAGCGCCGAATAGGCCGGCGGCAACTGGCGGATCGGGCCCCTGAAACGGTCGAGAACTGCTTCCACGTCCGACTGGCGAGGCCGGGCCGGGCTCGTCGCGATGACCTTGCCTTCGCCATCGAGCGTGTCGGTCTCGGCTCCGAAGCGGACCGTGAACTCATAGCATTTGGTGGAGTCCAGCATCCGCCCGCACAGCTTGGTCGCCTCGCCGATGGCAATCGGAAGGACCCCGGAGGCGAGCGGATCAAGCGTGCCGCCATGGCCGACTCTGGCCTTGGGCTCACCCGCCTCGCGAAGCATGCGCTTGACGGCGCCAACTGCCTGGGTCGAGCCCATGCCAAGGGGCTTGTCGAGGATGATCCAGCCATGAAGAGCCATGCCGGGCGCGATAAACAAGCCAGGGGGCTTTGACCATAAGGCCGCTCGCCAGGCTTGCCACAGGCTGGCCGCACCGCCCTTTGCGCCATGCGCGCTCTGGAGTATCGTTCCGGCCATGATCCCCTCATTCGGTTACACCAGGGCTCCTCAGCATCCCCGTCGCGGGCCGTTCGGCGCCTGGCCAAGGTGAACGGAAGGAAACGGATCAAGCAGCTCGCCGGTCGCGAGTATCTGCCGCTGGCCGCGACCGCCGCCACCTGGGCGCTGATCCTCCTTGCAATCGGCCCCGCCGACACGGCGCGGGTGCTTGCAGCGACAGTCTTCGTCCGGGCAATCCAGATGCTGACCCGGCTCTCGACGTCGACGGCGCTCAAGAAGCGGATGCATGCCCCGCCGGAGATCCAGGACCAGGCACGGCTTTACTCGATCAACGTCCAGGCGGGCTCGCTCATCGTCTCGCTCCTCCTCGTGCTGGTGCTGATGGAAGGGCTGCGCGCCGCGGGCCAGGAACTCGTCGCCGCCTTCCTCCCCTGGATCGCCCTTGGAATGCCGGCGAGGCACCTTCGCTTCATCGATGCGCGGACTTCGTCACCCTATTTCAGGCTCGCACTGGGGGTAGGCGGCCTTGCGACCGTGCTCCTCGGCTGGGCAGCGGGCTGGCACGCTATCGGAATGGCCTTCGCCTTCGGGGCACGGCAATGGCTCGCCTACGCGGTGCTCCGCTGGTGGCCGCGAAGGCCAAGGCCACCGAAACTGGAGCTCTCCACCCCGCTCGGCTTCGCCGAGATCGCGACCAGCTCGGCGGTGGTTGGCCGGCGCCTGCTGACCTACCGACTGACCAAGGTGCTGCTCACCCTGTTCGGTCCGCTCGGCAATTTTGCTGCACGGACCGGTCGCGGGCTGAACTGGCACAGGCGGATCGAGCCCTATCTTCCGCACCATCTCGGCGGCTTCCTGCTGTTCGGGGCGGTCACCTTGGGAAGTGCAATATTCCTCGTCGTCCGAAGCGGCGAGCCGGCGCTGATGGTGGTCGCGGCGGGCCTTTGCCAGCTGAGCGCGGCAGCGCTCAACGTCGCCATCCTGTGGCAGTGGCTTCCGCCCGCCAATAGCGCCGAGACATTTGATGACGAGGACGACGAATGATCAGCGGGGAATGGCCAGCCTGAGCTGGCGCGCCTCGCTTTCCTTCAGCCGTTCGAAGAAATGCTTCCGGCAAAGGGCGACGTAGCGATCATTCCCGCCGACCTCGGTCTGGGCACCGGCCGCGACTGCGTGGCCATCGGCGTCGACCCTGAGGTTCATCGTCGCCTTCCGCCCGCATTCGCAGACCGCCTTGAGCTCGACCAGCGCGTCGGCCAGCGCCAGGAGGGCCGCCGAGCCGGGGAAGAGATTGCCGAGAAAATCGGTTCGAAGCCCGTAGCAGAGCACCGGGATCTTGAGCTCGTCGCTGATCCGGCAGAGCTGGAGAACATGGTCGCGGGTCAGGAACTGCGCCTCGTCGACGAGGATGCAGTCGAGCTTTCGCTTGATAAGCTCTTTCACGACCTCGTCGAACAGGCTGGTGGAGTCGCAATAGCGCGATGCATTGGCCTCCAGGCCGATCCTCGACCCGATCATGCCGGCCCCGGCGCGCTCGTCGATCGCCGCGGTCCACAGCATCGTCTCCATGCCGCGCTCGCGATAGTTGAAGTCGGCCTGGAGCAATGTCGTCGACTTGCCGGCGTTCATCGCCGCATAGTAAAAGTAGAGCTTGGCCATTCGACTAGGGGCAGCTTCCGCCCTTGGGGACCGGCTTGAAATTGCTCAGGCGAACCGCCTCTGCGCTCTCCTTCCAGTTCTCAAGCGACAGCTTTCCGCCCGCTGGCAGGGTGCAACTTCGCGCTGCGAGCGATTTCCCGCCAGCGATCAGCTCGGCCCGGTAGCTCAGGGCCTCCTCCCTCGCGCTTCGGATCGCGAGGGTGGTGCCCATCAGCGAGCGGACGGTGACATGGATCCGCCCCGGCCCGGGCATCGCGGAAGCACTGGACTTGCGGACGTCGGCCGGCTGGCCGCGGGCAATGGCGAAGGTCCAGCTCTCGCCTGGCCGGACGATGAGGCCGGGCTTTGCTGCAGCAGGCGCGGCAGCAAGCAGGAGAAGGGCAAGGGCAGCGGTCCGGCGCATGATTCTGTTGCGAGGCTAGCTTAGCTGTCCGCCGAGTTCCACTCGCCCCTCAGGATGGAGAAAAGCACCGTGTCGCGGACATGGCCGGTCCAGGTGACGCGGTCGGAGCGGAGGATTCCCTCCCGGACGGCGCCGAGTTTTGCCATCGCCGCCTGGCTACGAAGGTTGCGCGCGTCGACCCGGAACTCGACGCGCCGGAAGCCGCAGTCGAAGGCGCGGCGGAGCATCATGTCCTTGGCCCTGCGGTTGAAGCCGGTACCCCGGTGCGCCGGCCGATAGTAGGTGTTGCCGATCTCGAGCACGCCGCGATCCCGGTCGATGCCGAGAAAGCCGCTCATCCCGGCAAGAGCGTCTCGCTCGAAAAGAAGGAACAGCCTGTTCGACGATTTTGAAAGGAGCCTGTCGAGGCTCGGGTCGAACCGCTCCGGGTCAAAGCTCCAGGCATAGATCGGCCAGATTTCCAGGTCCTCGGCGCAGGCGGCCCTCAACGGCTCGCGCCATTGCTCGTCGAATTTAACGCCGCTGCAGCCATCGCCCGTCATCGGCGCGTCGAGGTCGCTCACTCTTCCTCGCCCAGGTCCCGGGCAATCATCGGCGAGCGAAGCAGGCTGTCGATCCGACCGCCTTCCTCGAAGCTCTCGTCGGCAAGGAACTTGAGGTCGGCGGCATATTTGGTGTTCACCCGCCGGGCCACTTCGCCCTTCAGATAGCGCACGTTGCGCTTGAGCGCCCCGAGTACTTCCTTCTCGTCCGCGCCGAGCAGCGGTTTCACGAACACGGTCGCGTGGCGAAGGTCGGGAGACATCCGCACCTCGGTGATCGAGATGCTGTGCGACGCTAGCACCTCGTCATGGACGTCGCCTCGCATCAGCACCTCGGACAGCGCGTGGCGAACCTGCTCGCCGACCCGTAGCAGCCGGACCGACCGGCCTTCCGCTGTTTCCTGTCGCCGCATCACCAACTTCCTCGCTGCCCGGCTGTTGTCCCGTGACGCCTGCAAGGTCGAGCCTGGCCGGAGCGGGGTACACCCGCTCCGGAAGGTTCAACCGGTCAGAGCGTCCGGGCGCGCTCCTCGACCTCGAATACCTCGAGATGGTCGCCAGCCTTGATGTCGTTCGTGTCCGCGAGGAGGACGCCGCATTCCATTCCGGCGCGCACTTCCGCGACATCGTCCTTGAACCGGCGAAGCGAGGAGATGGTCGTCTTCGAAACGATCACGTCGTCGCGGGTCAGGCGGGCATGGAGACCCTTGCGAATGACGCCCTCGAGCACGAGGAGGCCAGCCGCCTTGTCCTTCTTGCCGGCCGGGAAGACTTCCTGGACCCTGGCGCGACCGACCACATTCTCGATGATCTCCGGGCCAAGCTCGCCGGCCATCGCCCCCTTCACCCAGTCGGTGAGGTGGTAGATGACATCATAATAACGGAACTCGACCTTGTTGCGCTCGGCGGTCTCGCGCGCCTTGGCATTGGGGCGCACGTTGAAGCCGATGATCGGCGCGCCGGTCGACGCGGCGAGGGTCACGTCGCTCTCGGTGATCGCCCCGACCCCCGAGTGAAGCACCCGCACCCGGATCTCGTCGGTGGAGATCTTGTTGACCGCGCTGACGATGGCCTCGGCCGAACCCTGGACGTCGGCCTTGATGACCAGGGGAAATTCCTTGGTCGTCGAGGCGCGGCTTGCGAACATATGTTCGAGGCTCACCGGCGCCGCGGTCGTCCGCTTGCGGTCAAGCACCGACTGGCGATAGGTCGCGACCTCGCGGGCGCGGGCCTCGTTCTCGACCACCGTCAGCTGGTCGCCCGCCGAGGGGACTGCGCCAAGGCCGAGCACCTCGACCGGGAAGGAGGGCGGCGCCTCCTTCACCTGCCGTCCATGGTCATCGATCATCGCGCGCACCTTGCCCGATGCTGCGCCGACCACGATGACATCGCCGACCCTGAGCGTGCCGCGCTGCACCAGCACCGTGGCAAGCGGGCCGCGGCCCTTGTCCAGCTTGGCCTCGACGACCGTTCCCTCGGCGGCTCGCGCCGGGTTGGCCTTGAGCTCGAGTATTTCCGCCTGGAGCGCGATCGCCTCGAGCAGCCCGTCAAGGTTGGTGTTCTTGAGCGCCGATACCTCGACGTCCTGGACCTCGCCGCCCATCTGCTCGACGATGATCTCGTGCTGCAGCAGTTCCTCGCGGACCCGCTGCGGATTGGCCTCGGGCTTGTCGATCTTGTTGATCGCCACGATCATCGGCACGCCGGCAGCGCGAGTGTGGTTGATCGCCTCGATCGTCTGCGGCTTGAGGCCGTCATCGGCCGCGACCACCAGGATGACGATGTCGGTGACATTGGCACCGCGCGCGCGCATCTCGGTGAACGCCTCGTGGCCCGGCGTATCGAGGAAGGTGACCTTGGACTTGTCCTTGAGCGTCACCTGGTAGGCACCGATGTGCTGGGTGATCCCACCGGCTTCACCCGAGACGACATTGCCGCCGCGGATGGCGTCGAGCAGCGACGTCTTGCCATGGTCGACATGGCCCATGATGGTGACGACCGGCGGACGCGCCTGCAGCGTCTCCTCCGCGTCGACGTCGGTCGACGTGTCGATGTCGACGTCAGCCTCGCTGACGCGCTTCACATTATGCCCGAACTCGGTGACCAGCAGCTCGGCGGTGTCCTGGTCGATGGTCTGGTTGACGGTGACCATCATTCCCATCTTGAACAGGGACTTCACAAGGTCTGCGCCCTTCTCGGCCATCCTGTTGGCAAGCTCCTGGACCGTGATCGCCTCGGGGACGACGACGTCGCGAACCTGCTTCTGGGCAGGGCCGGTCTGCTGGTGAGCGCGCTTTTCCTTCTCGCGTGCGCGGCGGAGCGCGGCGAGGCTGCGGGCTCGGCTGTCGTCCTCGCCCGACAGGGCGCGGGTGACGGTGAGCTTGCCGGCGTGGCGGCGCTCGTCGCGGCCGCGGCCGGCACCCGGATGGGCCGGTCCCGGGCGCTTGGGCGGATGGGTCGGGGTAGCTGCCGGACGGCGGAACCCGCGGTCCTGCTCCTGCGCCTCGGCCGCCGGCGGCGGCGCTGCGGGCGGGCTGCTCTCCTCGGCCGCGGCCCGTTCGGCTTCCGCACTTTCCTCGGCTGCCTTGCGCGCCGCCTCTTCCTCGGCCTTGCGGTTCTCCTCGGCGCGGCGCTTTTCCTCCTCGCTCTGCTGGTGCTTGGCACGCTCCTCGCGGCGGCGGGCGTCCTCGAGCGCGGTCATGCGCGCTTCCTCGGCCTCGCGAAGCAGCCGCTCCTGCATTTCCTTGCGGGCGGTAATATCGTCCACGGGCCGCCTCGCCGGCGCAGACTTGGGCGCTGGCGCGGGCGCGGCGGGCTTTCGCGCCGGGGCCGGGGCCTCGGCGGCTGGCTTGGTTTCGGCAGGCGGCGGAGCCTCGCCGGGCTTGCCGAGGACACGCCGCTTCTTCACCTCAACCACGACGGTGTTCGACCGGCCATGGCTGAAGCTCTGCTTCACCTTGCCGGTCTCGACCGTGCGCTTCAGGCCCAGCGGAGGCCGGGTTCCAAGCTTGGGCTTGTCCGTCTGGTCGGTCATGCGTTTCCTTCGTCTACAAACTTGTCGGCTGAGCCAGAGCCGGCGGCGTGGCCGCGCTCTACCCCAGCATCGGGATCAATGAAAGCTTGCCACCGGTTGATGGCATGAAGCACACGCCTCGCGGCGGCTGCATCGGTCAGGGCGAGGTGTACCACGTTTTCGCGCCCGAGCGCCACGGATAAGATGGTGCGTCCCTCGGGAAAAACCAAGCCCGAGGCCTCGCCTCCACCAACGCGCCAGGCCTGGTCGAGCCGGCGGCGGCCATCCTCACCGGCATCGGCGGCATGGACGAGGAGGTGGACCCTTCCGGCCCGCGCCGCCTGTTCGACCCGTTCGGCGCCGTTGATCAGCGTGCCGCCGCGGGCCTCGAGGCCAAGCCGGTCGAGGGCCTGCTGGCGAAGGGCGGTCTCGATCATTTCGCCGAGCGTCGCCGGGACCTCGATCGGGCCGGTGCCAAAGGCCCGGGACAGCGCGCCCTTCAGCTTTCCCTTCGAATTGGCCTCGTCGAGCGCTCGCCTGCCGACGCCGATCCAGGCGCCCCGCCCGGGGGCCCTGGCGCGGACGTCTGGCACGACCTTGCCGTCGGGACCGAGGGCAAGGCGGATCAGCTCCTCGCGCGGCGCCGTCCGCCGGGTGAGGATGCAGCTACGCTGCGGATCGCGTTCCTCTAGAGTGTCATTGGCCTTTTTCCGCAACCGCGTCCTCCCCGGTTGCAGGCTCGTCTTCGAACCAGTGGGCCCGAGCAGCCATGATGATCTCGTTACCCTGCTCTTCGCTGAGGCCATATTCGGCAAGGATCCCGCCCTTGTCCTCCGGCCGGCTGCTGTCCGCCCGGCGCCGCGGCTCCGAGCGCTTCTTCGCAACCAGCTCGTCGGTGGCGAGGTCGGCAAGGTCGTCGAGGGTGAGGATCCCCGCCTTGCCCAGCGTCACAAGCATCTGCTCGGTCAGGTAGGGCATGCCGGCGAGGGCGTCCTCGACTCCAAGCTTCTGCCGCTCTTCGCGGGCCGCTGCCTCGCGGCGCTCGAGCGCCTCGGTTGCACGGCTCTGCAGCTCGGAAGCAATCTCGTCGTCCAGTCCCTCGATCGAGGCGATCTCGTCGATCTCGACATAGGCGACCTCCTCGAGGCTGGTGAAGCCCTCGGCAACCAGCAGCTGGGCCAGCGTCTCGTCGACGTCGAGCTCGTTCTGGAACATCTCGGAACGCTCGACGAACTCGCGCTGCCGCTTCTCGCTCGCGTCGGCCTCGGTCAATATGTCGATCTGCGAGTTGGTCAGCTGCGAGGCAAGTCGCACGTTCTGGCCGCGGCGGCCGATGGCAAGGCTGAGCTGGTCGTCGGGAACGACCACCTCGATCCGGCTCTCTTCCTCGTCGATGACGACTCGGCTGACGGTAGCTGGCTGGAGCGCGTTGACGACGAAGGTCGCCGTATCCTCGCTCCACGGGATGATGTCGATCTTCTCGCCCTGCAGTTCCTGGACCACCGCCTGGACGCGGCTTCCCTTCATGCCGACGCAGGCCCCGACGGGATCGATGCTGCTGTCATAGCTGATGACGCCGATCTTGGCGCGGCTGCCCGGGTCGCGGGCGGCGGCCTTGATCTCGATGATGCCGTCGTAGATCTCCGGGACCTCCTGGGCGAACAGCTTCTTCATGAAGTCCGGATGGGCCCGCGACAGGAAGATCTGCGGTCCGCGCGTCTCGCGGCGAACCGACATGATCAGCGAGCGGATGCGGTCGCCGACACGGACCATCTCGCGCGGGATCTGCTGGTCGCGGCGGATGACACCCTCGGCGCGGCCGAGGTCCACCACCACATGGCCGAACTCGACCCGCTTGACGACGCCCGTGATGACCTCGCCCGCGCGGTCCTTGAACTCCTCGAACTGGCGCTCGCGCTCTGCATCGCGCACCTTCTGGAAGATCACCTGCTTGGCGGCCTGCGCCGCGATGCGACCGAACTCGATCGGCGGAAGCGGGTCGACGATGAAGTCGCCGACCTGGGCGTCGGCCTTCAGCTTCTGGGCACCCTTGAGATCGACCTGCTTGAAATAGTCGTCGACCTCCTCGACCACCTCGAGGACGCGCCACAGGCGAAGGTCGCCGGTGTTGGGGTCAAGCTTGGCGCGGATGTCATTTTCTGCGCCATACCGCGCCCGGGCGGCGCGCTGAATGGCATCTTCCATCGCCTCGATGACGATGCCCTTGTCGATCAGCTTCTCGCGCGCGACCGCGTCGGCGATGGCAAGCAGCTCTGCCTTGTTGGCAGTCGCGGCAGCGGGCGAAGGGGCAGCGGTGGCCATAGGTTCAACCTTCCGTCTTGATCAAATCGGCGCCTTCGGTGCTGAGCGGCGCGGTGGCGTTAATGAGCTTGTCGGTCAAGAGCAGCTTGGCCGATGCGATGGATTCAAAGGGAACCTCGCGGACTCCCTTGGGGGTGGCAATGGAAACGATGTTGCCGTCGATGCCCTCGATGGTCCCCGAAAGCTGCTTTGCCCCGCCGATCGTCTCGGCGAGCTTGATCCGGGCCTCGTGGCCGGCCCAGTCGGCATAGTCCCTCGGGCGGGTCAGCGGCCGGTCGATGCCCGGCGAGGAAACCTCCAGCCGGTAGCTGCCTTCAACCGGGTCCTTCTCGTCGAGGATCTCGGAGATCCTGCGCGAAATCGCCTGGCAATCGTCGAGATCCACCTGGCGCGTGTCCGGCCTCTCGGCCATGACCTGCAGCGTCGGATCGGAGGTGCCGCCGATCATCGCGACGCGAACAAGATCATAGCCCAGCTCCTTGATAGCGGGCTCGATCATGCGGGCAATCTCGGCGGTATCGGTCAAAGGCTTACCTCGAAAATCTCAAGACCTCTCCGTGCCGAGCCCCTCCGGGGCTCAGCCTCAACGCCTTTACGATGTCGAGGAGAGTGGCTGCCATATAGGCGTGGCGGCCGACAGGCGCAAGCAGAACCGTCTAGCCGCGGAGCGCCTTGTCCTCGGCCCGGATGCGCACCCAGAGAATCATTGCGTTGAGCGCGCTGAACAGGAGCGCCACCTGCCACAGCCCGAACACCAGCGGCAGAAGGAGGATCTCGCCGGCAACGACGAGGTAGTTTGGATGGTTGACGAAGCGATAGGGCCCGCCCGTCACCAGGGGCTCGCCCGGGACGACGATGATGCGGGTCGTCCAGCGTTCGCCGAGCGTCGCCATGACCCAGGCCCTCGCGAGCTGGAGCAGCAGGAAGACCAGCAGCGGTATGAGCTCGATGGGTGGGCCTGGCCCGAGCAGCCACAGCAGCGCGAGCCACGAGGCATGGAGCGCGACCATGAAGGGATAATGACCCGGCGCGACTTCATGGCCTCCGCGTGCAAGCAGCCGCTTCATGTTCCGCTGCGAAAGGGCCAGTTCGGCGATGCGCTGGACCGTCACGAACAGCAGCAGCGCGACGCCCACCCACATCATTGGCGCTCCAGGAAAAGGCCGGCGCAGGTGAAGCCGGGACCGAATGCGGTCAGCATGGTGCGTTCGGGAAGGCCGCGCCCAACCAGCCGGTCGAGAGCGAACAGCACCGTTGGAGCGCTCATGTTGCCATGGTTGCGAAGGACGTCCCGCTCGATATCGAGCGCTCCCTCTCCAAGCTCGAGCGCCTGTTCGATCGCGTCGATCACCTTGACGCCGCCCGGATGGCAGCAAAAGCGGTCGACGTCGCCGCGGCGCCTGTTCATGCCCGCCAGTATCGAGTCCACGGCTCCTGCAAGCTCGGCTTCCACGAACGGCGGGATTGCCCGGTCGAATACCACGGCAAGACCCGGGTCCTCGACGCGCCAGCCCATGATGGCAAGCGTGTCGGGCCAGATCTTCTCGCCGGCACCGACGATGCTCGCAATGCCGCGCTCCCCGCTGGCGACGACTGCCGCTGCAGCGCCGTCCCCGAATATCGCGGTGGCGACGATTGCCGCGGGGTCGTCGCTGTCGAGCCGGATTGCAATCGAGCAGGTCTCGATGGTGACGAACAGCCACCTGGTGCCGGGATCGGCGGCTGCAAGCCGGGCGGCCGTCGCGATGCCGCTGACGCCGCCGGCGCAGCCCAGCCCGAAGACCGGGACCCGGCGGACGTCGCCGCGAAGGCCTATCGCCGGCCCGTTGCGGGCATCGAGGCTCGGCGTCGCAATGCCGGTAGTCGAGACGGTGACGACGCCGTCGATCTCGGAAGCATCGAGCCCCGCCCGGGCGATGGCCGCGGACGCGGCCTGCCGAAAAAGCGCGTCGCTTGCATCCAGATAGACGCGGTTGCGTTCATTCCACCCGTGATGCCCCTCGTACCAGTCGGTCGGAGCAACAATGTGTCGCCGCGCTATCCCGGCGTTGTCGAACACGCCGGCGAGCCGGTCGAACAGCTCTTTTTTCCCGCCGAAGACCTCCCGGGCCTTGGCTTTCGCGACATTCTGCTCGACGCTGTAGGGCGGCACGGCGGTGACGAGCGACATGAGGCCGACCTTGTCCATGTGAACCTCTTCGTTCCGCCTCCTCAACGAAGGAGAAGATGGTTGAACCGACCGATTTTGCAAGCAGCCATCGCGGCAGTCCTTTGCGCTGCCTGCCAGTCACAGGGCTCCGCGCAGCCCGAAGAAAACGGGACCGGCGCCGAAAGGCCGTTCAGCGTGACCGAGGTGGCCGATTTTGGCTCCCCCTGGGCGATGGCATTCCTGCCGGGCCGCGGCGTCAGGCTCACCAACCTGGCGCTGCTCACCGAGAAGGAAGGGCGATTGTGGATCGTCGATGTCACGAGTGGCAAGCGCACGGCAGTGTCCGGAGTTCCCGAGGCGAAGGTCGCGGGGCAGGGCGGCCTCGGCGACGTCATGCCCCATCCGGACTTCGCAGCGAACAGCCGCGTCTATCTCAGCTATGTCGAGGCAGGCGATAATGGCACGAGCGGCGCGGTACTGGGCTACGGGACGCTCGACCTTGCCGACCCCAATGCCCCTGCATTGAGGGATTTCAGGCTGATATGGCGCCAGCAGCCCAAGGTCAGCGGCAACGGGCATTTCTCACACCGTATCGCGTTCGGCCCGGACGGGTTCCTCTACCTGTCGTCGGGCGAACGGCAGAAGATGACGCCGGCACAGGATCTCGGCGGAAACCTCGGCAAGGTCCTTCGCCTGACGCACGAAGGTGCCCCGGCGCCGGGCAACCCCTTTGCCGGCAAGGGCGGGATTGCCCGCGAGATCTGGTCGATGGGGCACCGCAACATGCTCGGCCTCCAGTTTGCACCCGACGGCCGGCTATGGGTTGCCGAGATGGGCCCCCAGGGCGGAGACGAGATCAACCTCGTCTTGCCGGGCCGCAACTATGGCTGGCCGCGCGCCTCGAACGGCAGCCATTATGGTGGCGGGGAGATCCCGGACCACCGGCCAGGGGACGGGTACGAAGCACCAAAGGTCTGGTGGAACCCTTCCATCTCGCCTGGCGGCCTGCTGATCTATGATGGAGATGCCTTTCCCGCGTGGAAGGGCGATGCCCTCGTTGCAGCGCTTTCGGGCGAAGCGCTGCTTCGCGTCGATCTCGATGGCGACGCTGCGAAGAAGGCCGAACGCTGGCCGATGGGCGCGCGCATCCGGGCAGTCGACCAGGGTCCGGACGGATCGATCTACCTGCTCGAGGACGGGAACAGCGGGGGCCGGTTGCTCCGACTTCGACCGCGATGACGCTGGCGGTCGTGACGGGGGGAGAATCGGGGATCGGCGCGGCCTGCGCCGTGCGCCTCGCCGAACTCGGGGCCGATATCGTCATCAGCTTTCATAGCGACGCCGATGCGGCGGAGAAGATCGTCGGCCGGATCTCGGCCGCGGGGCGGCAGGGAAGGGCCGTCAGATGCGACGTTGCCGACGAAAAGTCGGTTGAAGCGTTGTTCGATGCCGCCGACGCGCTCGGTCCCGCCAGCTGGCTGGTCAATTCGGCGGGCAAGAACATGAGCGGCGTACCGGTCGAAGAAATGAGCGCCGAACAGTTTGACCGCATCTATGCCACCGACCTTCGGGGATCGTTCCTCACCTGCCGCGAGTTCGTAAGAAGGATAGGGGGCGGGAAAGGAAGGATCGTGAATATTTCCTCCATCCACGAATTCGCGCCGAGGGCGGGCGGGGCGGATTATGACGCAGCCAAGGGAGGCCTTGCCCAGTTCACCCGGACCCTCGCTCTCGAACTTGCGCCCCGGGGCATAGCCGTGAACTCGGTCGCGCCGGGAATGATCCTGACACCGATGAACCAGGCGGCGCTCGACGATCGCGGCGAACTCGATCGCCGGGAGCGCTGCATCCCATGGGGTCGCGCCGGAAGGCCCGAAGAGGTGGCCGAGCTCGTCGCCTTCCTCCTTTCGCCCGCGGCGGACTATGTGACCGGCGTGAGCGTGACCATCGACGGTGGCCTGTCGCTGACGGTTGGCCAGGGGGCTTGAGCTCATGGTCGCCTATGTCGTCGAGCAAGTGGATTCCCTGTGGCTGGTAGCGCCCGATCCCCTGAGATCGATGGACTGGATGAGCCCCTATGTATGGGTCGGGGCCGACGGCCGGCTGTGGATGATGATGCGCGGCGTTCCCAGCCCCTTTGGCTCGGCCGATCCGACCGGGATAATCTGGTGCGGCGAATCCCGCGACGGCCTTACCTTCACGATGGATCCGCGGCCGGTCATCGTACCAGGGCCCGCCTCGATCGATGCTGGAGGGGTAGAGGACCCGACCGTGGTCCAGGACGGGGAGGGCACCATTGTCTTCTACACAGGGGTCCACGCCGATCGCCAGCAGGGCTCGATGCTCCTTGCCACCGGACCGGATCCCTATTCGCTGGAGAAAAGGGAAGTCGTCTTTTCCGCTGCCGAGGGCGAAGGCAATTTCAAGGAAGCAACGCTCTACCAGGCGCCGGACCAGAGCTGGCGCCTGTTCTTTGAATTTGCGCGCGACGGCGCCTCGCGGATCGGGATGGCGCGCGCGGCCGTGGTTGGGACGTGCTGGACACAGATGGACGAGATGGTGCCGATCCGCGAGGACAGCTGGGACAATTGGCACCTGTCGCCAGGGCCAATCATCCTCGTTCCCGGGCGAGACCCCGTCATGTTCTACAACGGGGCGACAAGCGACGCCCGCTGGCGGATCGGCTGGGTCAGCTTCGACAGGGACTGCGGGCGCATCACCGACCGCGGCATTGAACCGATGCTGGTCCCTCCTCCGGCCTCCGACCGGGCTGCAACGGACATTGCCTTTGCAGCCTCGGCCGTCCTCCAGGAGGACCAGACGATCCATCTTTATTATTCGCTGGAGGACCGCAAGCTCGCACGAGCGGTCATCCGCGCCTATGACTAGTCGGCCGGCTGCGCGACCCGCCTGAGATAGGGCTTCACCGTTTCCCAGCCATCGGGGAACTTCTCACGCGCGGCCTCGTCGCTCAGCGACGGCGCAATGATGCAGTCGTCGCCCTGCTGCCAGTTGACCGGGGTCGCGACCGGCTGCCGCGCCGTAAGCTGGATGCTGTCGAGCAGCCTTAGCACCTCGTCGAAGTTGCGTCCCGAGCTCATCGGGTAAATCAGCATCGCCTTGATGAGCTTGTCCGGGCCGATGATGTAGACGGTCCGCACCGTCGCATTGTTGGCCGCGGTCCTGCCCTCGCTGGTCTCGCCGGAATCGGCCGGCAGCATATTGTATGACTTGGCGACCTTGAGGTCATGATCGGCAATGATCGGGTAATTGACCTGGTTTCCAGTGACATCCTTGATGTCCTGGAGCCAGCCCTGGTGCGAGCCGACCGGGTCGATCGAAAGGCCGATTATCTTGGTGTTCCGCTTGCGAAAATCCTCGTCCATGCCGGCGAGATAGCCAAGCTCGGTCGTGCAGACCGGCGTATAGTCCTTCGGGTGAGAGAATAGGATCGCCCAGCTATCGCCGATCCAGTCATGAAAGTTGATTGTTCCCTGGGTGGTTTCTGCCGTGAAATCCGGCGCCACGCTACCGATCGAAAGCGTCATCATCGTCCCTTCCCACTGAGTCGTTAACACGGCCCCCCTATAGCGGCACATGGCCGCTAGGCGAACGCCGGCTCGACCTGTTGCGGGTGCTCGAGCCAGTCCGGGGCTTCGAGGCCCTTTGAACGCAGGAACTCGGGGTTGAACAGGCGCGACTGGTAGCGCGCCGCCGGGTCGCACAACATGGTGACGATCGTCTTGCCCGGGCCAAGCTCCCTCGCGAGGCGGATCGCCCCGGCGACATTGACCCCGGAGGACAGCCCCAGGGCCAGCCCTTCCTCCTTCAGCAGCGCATAGGCTACCGCGAGGCTTTCGGCGTCGGGGATGAGGAAGGAATGATCGGGCCGGAAGCCCTCCAGGTTGCCGGTCACCCGGCCCTGGCCGATGCCCTCGGTGATCGAGCTTCCCTCGGCGCGCAGCTCCCCGGTCGTGTAATAATTATGCATGGCCGCGCCCGGGACATCGGCAAGCGCGATGGCAATGCCGGGGTTGCGCTCGCGGAGCGCCGCCGAAACGCCGGCAAGCGTTCCGCCCGTTCCAATGGCGCTGACGAAGCCATCGACCCGCCCGTCACATTGGTCCCAGATCTCGGGACCGGTGGTCCGGATGTGGAAATCACGGTTGGCGACATTGTCGAACTGGTTGGCGAAGATCGCGCCGTGCGGATGTTCCCTTGCCAGGCGCTCGGCTGTCCTGGCCGCGACCTTCACATAATTATTATCGTTCCGGTAGGGGACCGCTGGAACCTCGAGCAGCACGGCGCCAAGCGCCCGCAGGGCATCCTTCTTCTCGCGCGACTGGGTCTCGGGGATGACGATCACCGCCGACATGCCAAGCGCGTTGGCGACCATGGCGATCCCTATCCCGGTGTTGCCGGCAGTTCCCTCGACGATCAGCCCGCCCGGGCGAAGCTCGCCCCGGTCGAGCGCATCGGTGATGATTCCAAGCGCCGCCCGGTCCTTCACCGAGTGGCCGGGGTTCATGAACTCGGCCTTCCCGAGTATGGTGCAGCCGGTTTCCTCCGAGGCCCGGCGGAGCCGGATGAGCGGTGTCTTGCCAATGGCGGCAAGGACGGAGTCTCTTACTTCCATTGGCTGATGTTAGGCGCGGCTGCTGCTTCAGCCAAGTCGCCGGTACCGGAACTGGTGGGGCACCCTTCCCTCGCGCCGGGCCTTGGCCGCATAGCGCGTTTCCGGCCATCCCGAGGGATAGGACAGCCATTCGCCCGGCTCCTTGACCAGCCATTCGAACTGGTGGGCGTGTCGCTGCATGATCATCAGCGACCAGTTAAGATAGGTGGGATCATCGGTCGCCACCCTGAACTCGCCGCCAGGTTTCAGCTTCGAGGCAATGATCTCGAGCGGTCCATCGTTCATCATCCGGCGCTTGGCGTGCCGTGCCTTCGGCCAGGGATCGGGATGGAGCAGGTAGACCATGGTCAGCGCCCCGTCGGGGAGGCGGCGAAGCACGTCGAGCGCGTCTCCCATGTGAATGCGGACATTGGCGAGGCGCTGGTCGCGGACATGGCCGAGCGCCTGGGCAACGCCGTTCAGGAAAGGCTCGCAGCCGATGAAACCATGGTCGGGAAGGAGGTCGGCGCGATAGGCGAGATGCTCGCCGCCGCCAAAGCCGATCTCGAGGTGAAGCGGCCGGCTGTCACCGAACAGGCATTCGGAGCTGACCGGACCGTCGGCCGGTACGGCGATGGCAGGAAGCAGCTTCTCGACCAGCTCGGACTGGCCCTTGCGCAGCTTGTGCCCGCTCGAGCGGCCGTAGAGCCGGTTGAGGGTGGTTGGATCGCCTGGCTTGAACGCGGTCATCGACCGCGCCTAGTCGCTTCGGCTCCCGTTCATCAAGCCGCTGGCAGACCAGGCACCATGAAAAAACTGCTCCTCGTCGCCACCGCCGCGCTGCTGGCCTCGACCCCGGCGAACGCTACCGGCGGCCTCCTGTGCAGCACCGCGGGCGCTCGCAACGTCAGCCTGGCGCTCGTCGTCAGCCACACCGCCGTTCCCTCCATCGTGTCGGCGCGGCTGACCGATGGCGGACGGGAGGTGCCGGTCGCGCTGGCGCAGAGCTGGCTCGATCCTGCCGAGGTGAGGGTCGACCTGGTCGACCCCAACGCGATGCGTCACGAGGTGAGGATCAGGGTAACCCGGCAGGGCGATCATTATGATGGCTCGCTCTGGCGCCACGGGAAGCGTCGCTGGGTGCGCTGCCGCGAGAGCTAGGGGAAGGCGGCGCGGGGCACGCCACTTCGACGGCGCTTCCTTCCTTCGTCGATCGCCGGACCCGAGGGTCAGGCAGCGGCGGTCGCGGGCCTTTCGATCGCAGCCTTGAGTTCCTCGACGAGGTCGGTCTTTTCCCAGGGGAAGAAGTCGCCCTCGGGCTTTCGCCCGAAATGCCCATAGGCCGAGGTTACCGAGTAGATCGGCTTGTTGAGCTTGAGATGGGTGCGAATGCCGCGCGGGGTGAGCCCGCCAAGCTTTTCGATCCGCCCGATCGCCCTTTCGATTTCCTCGTCGCTGACCGTCCCGGTGCCATGCGTGTCGACGTAGAGGGAAAGGGGTGCGCTGACCCCGATCGCGTAGGCGAGCTGGATGGTGCAGCGCTTGGCAAGCCCGGCGGCGACGATGTTCTTCGCGAGATAGCGCGCCGCATAGGCGGCCGAGCGATCGACCTTGGTAGGGTCCTTCCCGGAGAAAGCCCCGCCGCCATGGGGAGCGGCTCCGCCATAGGTGTCGACGATGATCTTGCGGCCGGTGATGCCCGCGTCTCCGTCCGGTCCGCCGATCTCGAAGCTGCCGGTCGGATTGATATGGAACACGGTGGCACCGGTGATGAGCCCTGAGGGAAGCACCTCGGAGACGACGCGCTTCACATAGGCGTGGAGCTCCGCTTCCCTTTCGCCCTGGTCATAGCCCCTGGCATGCTGGGTGGAGACGACGATGGCGGTCGCTTCAACCGGCTTGCCGTTCTCGAAGCGCAGCGTGACCTGGCTCTTGGCATCCGGCTCGAGGAAGGGAGCGCGTCCGGAATGCCGGTCCTCGGCCATGCGCTGCAATATCTTGTGGCTGTAGTCGAGGGTCGCCGGCATGAGGTCCGGCGTCTCGTCGCAGGCAAAGCCGAACATGATCCCCTGGTCGCCCGCGCCCTCGTCCTTGTTGCCGCTTGCATCGACGCCCTGCGCGATATGGGCCGACTGGGGGTGAAGATGGTTGGCAAAGTCGAACCGGTCCCAGTGGAAGCCGGCCTGCTCATAGCCGATGCGCTTCACCGTATCGCGCACGGTCTGCTCGATCTCCTCGCGGATGCCGGGGGCCCAATTGCCTTCCTCGTCCATGATGCCCTTGCCCCGGATCTCGCCGGCGAGGACGACCCGGTTGGTGGTGGTCATCGTCTCGCATGCGACGCGAGCTTCCGGATCCTTTGACAGGAAGAGATCGACGATTGCGTCGCTGACCTGGTCAGCGACCTTGTCGGGGTGGCCTTCAGAGACTGATTCGGAAGTGAATAGATAGGAAGTGCGCATGGAAAGCCGCGGGTCCTTGGCTGAAATCTGCGAAAAATGGGATATAAAGAAAT
>JAJJPO010000037.1:0-6052 GCA_032907585.1 Sphingomonas sp.
GAGGCCGGCCTGGCCGCCGTCTGGATCCCCCAGATCCCCGACGACTTCGACGCCGATGCCTATCACGAGCTCGTAGAGCGGGCCGAGGGCGGCGGCGATGACGGCGACGTCGACGGCAAGATCGCTCGCGTCCGCGAGCAGTACGATCGCAAGATCGCGGCCCTCGAAAAGAAGCACGAGACCGAGGTCGGCAAGCTCAACGAGGCGAACACCAAGCTGCGCGCCAGCATGGAACGCAACCTCATCGACGGCGGCCTTTCGGCGGCCATGGACGAGGCCAATATCGACCCGCGGCACAAGAAGAAGCTCGCCCCGTACCTAAAGGCCATCGGCAAGATCAAGCTGGTGGAGGAAGACGGCGAGTATTCCGCCATCGTCGAGACCGACATGGGCGAGGTGCCGCTGTCCAAGTTCGTGTCCGACTGGGCCGGCTCGGATGACGGCAAGGAGTACGTCGGCAAGCCTACGGGCCTTGATGCCAAGGGCTCCGACGGCCGCAAGATCGAGGGCAACCCGTTCGCCGCGGCATCGTGGAACAAGACCGAGCAGGGCCGGCTCATAAGCACCGACAGGGCCAAGGCGGAGCGTTTCGCCAAGGCTGCTGGCTTCCGATCCCTCGACGCCGCGGCGGCGGCACGCGAGCCGGTCAAGACCGCCGCATAAGGTTCGGGCCCTTCGGGGCCCATCACCCCGCGGGCAGTGCCCGCCCCCATCAGCAGCCTGCCAGTGGCACGGCTGATTTCACCAAAGATCAGCCAACCAAGGAGATATTCCCATGGCTGCTACCGTTTTGGGCGACGTCGTCGTCCCTTACATCTTCAACCCGTATGTCATCGAGCGCACCGCCGAGCTTTCCGCCTTCTGGCAGTCCGGCATGGTGGCGCGCGTGAGCGACATCAGCCTCGGCAATGGCGGCTCTCAGGTGCAGATGCCGTTCTGGCAGGACCTGGCCGGCGACGACCAGCTGCTTTCGACCGACACCAATCTCGAGGTGTCGCCGATCGAGGCCGAAAAGGACGTGGCCGTGGTCAATGCCCGCGCCCTCGTCTACGGCGCCAAGGACCTCGCCGGCGCGCTTGCCGGTGACGATCCGATGGAGGCCATTGGCGATCTTGTCGCCGCGAAGTGGTCCCGCCGGATGCAGGCCTCGCTCATCAGCATCTTCAACGGTGCGATGGGTGCCCTGGCTGCGGAAAGCCCCGCTGTCAACACGCTCGACATTTCCGGCCTTGCCGGCGCCAGCTTGGTGACGCCGAGACCCGCCTGTCGGCGGTCGCGGTTCACTCGGCCACCTACCGGCTGATGAAGAAGCAGGGGCTGATCGAGTTCATCCGCGAGTTCGAGGGGGCGGAAGCGATTCCGTTCTATATGGGCAAGCGGGTGATCGTCGATGACGGAATGCCGGTCTCCAACGGCGTCTATACCACGGCGCTGTTCGGAGAAGGTGCTATTGGCTGGGCTGAGGGCACGCCCCCGGTGCCGTCCGAGGTCGAGCGCAATGCGCTTGTCGGTGGTGGTGAGGAATACCTCGTGTCCCGCCGTCACTTCATCCTGCACCCGCGCGGCATCAAGTGGAAGGGCACGGCGTCCAAGGACACCCCGTCCAACACCGAGCTCGCCACCGTCGGCAATTGGGAGCGCGTGTACGAGGCCAAGAACGTACGCATCGTTCGCTTCGTGCACCGCGTGGCCGCCTCCGGCTCCTGATCTGGCCACTGAAATCCGGGGCGGGCCTACGGGCCCGTCTCTCCCTTACGCTTAGAGCATGGAGCCCGACGACCATGGACGAAGACATTTCCGCCGTACGCGCCCGCTATCAAGCCGCGCTTGAAAAGGGCGCCAGCATCGAAGAGGCGACCCGCGTGGCGAATGCCGCCGCAAACCAGCCCCTCGTTGTCAGGGAGCCCGGAGAGCTTCCCCCGCCCCCTTCCGCGCCGAAGGCCGATGATCCGCCGCAGGAACGACCTGTGCGGCCGGTGGGGGCATCGCAGCCCTTCGACCATGACGGCGACGGCAAGCCGGGCGGCTCATCCAAGCCGGATGACGACGCCGATGAAATCAAGGCCGTACGTGCCGAGTATCAGGAGAAGATGGGCAAGCGTCCGTTCCCCGGCTGGGGGATCGACGAACTGCGCAAGCGCATGGCCGAGGCTGGCTGATCTTGCTCTTCTGGGCCTATGATGACCGCCGCGGCGTCGGTCGGGCGGTTGCCGACGAAGCCCGGTCGCGCGGTCACGAAATCACGCGCGAACTGCCCTGGGCCGGCTACGTGCGGACCATCAACTACGGGTCCGACTGGCGGCAGTCCGTGGACGCCCTGGCACGTCTCGGCATGATGGGTATCCCGAGCATCCCCGACCGGCGCTTCGTCGCGCTCTACGAGGACAAGTGGGCGCAGCACAAGCTCTTGGCCGAATGGCAGCCCGAGACCTGGCTGATCGCCTCGGCGGACCAGGTACCGGACTTCCCCGGCCCGGTTGTCTCCAAGGCCAAGGGCGGCTCGGCCTCGCGCAATGTGCGGTTGGTCCGCACGGCGGAGGACGCCGATCGCGAGGCTGCGGCGGCGTTCGGTCCCGGCATCACGTTGGGCCGGGGCGATCTGCAACAGGGCTACCTCATCTGGCAGCGCTTCATTCCCGGCAATGACGGGGACGTTCGCGTGGTCAGGTGCGGCGACGATCTGTTCGGGCTCACGCGCCGCAACCGCGACGATCGCCCCTTCGCGTCGGGCTCCGGCCGGACGGCCCCGATCCTGACGCTCGACGATGAACGTCACCACGCGGCGTTCGCCATGGCGGCGATGATCTCAGAGGCTCTCGGGCTTCGCTGGGTCTGCTTCGACTTCGTGTTCGACGACACGCGGCCCTACTGCCTCGAAATGAGCTGCTCGTGGAGCGAGCCGGCCTATGTCGGCTGCCCGCGCTTCACCCTGGGGCTCGAGCCCACCGGACGCACGGCGGAGGGTTGGCCCGGCATGGTCGTCGACGAACTGGAGCGGATCGCGCCATGAGGGTTCTGGTCACCGGCGCGCACGGCTTCATCGGCCACCAGGTCTGCATGGCGCTCGCCAAACGCGGCCACGACGTCATCGGCGCCGACAAGATCCGAAACGCGATCTCGCCCAAGGCGGAACGGGCTGCGGCGCTGGCGAAGGCCAGGGTCAAGGTTCACGACCTCGACCTCACCGATGTCGCGGCCGCGGGACGGTTCATGAGGCGGCTGCAACCCGGCTGCATCGTCCACATGGCGGCGCAGTTCCCGATCAAGCACACAACGAGCGCGGTGAAGCAGTTCGTCGACGCCAATGTGATCGGCTTTCTCAACATCTTCGAGGCGGCCAAGGCGGCAGGCGTTGGGCGCGTGGTCTATGCGAGCTCGATCACGGCGAGCGGCAGGCCGGGCAGTCTTTACGGCGCGACCAAGATCTTCGGAGAGGCGGCGGCGCGCGTCTATGGCCGCTTCGGCATCGAGAATGTCGGACTGCGCTACGGCGTCGTCTATGGCCCGAAGATGCGAACCGACGCGGGCATCTGGCGCGTGCTGCGCTCGCTTCTCGACGGCAGGGAGATCGGCAAGGCGCAGGGCTTCGGCTCCAAGCAGCCGCTGCTGTTCGGCGACGAAGCGGCGGAGATCACGGCGGAGTTCGTCGACGCGCCGCTCGAGGCCAAGGCGAGCACCTATCTCGTGGCGGCGGACGATCGCACGGCGGATTTCGGGGACGTACTCGACGAGGCCTGCCGCTATCTCGGCGTCAAGCCGAGCTACCCCGAGGGATTCCAGACGACGCCGCGCGGTCCGGCGCCTGACCTGACGCCGCTGCGCAACGCGCTCGGCATCGTTCCACGTGTCACGCTCGAGCAAGGCATCGGCCCGGTGATCGAATGGATGCGGGCCTAGACCTTCCCGTCTGGCTGCGCGAGGTCGAGCAGCATTTCGGCGGGCTCTACAAGACCAGGCGCGGCAAGGTGAGCCCGCACGATCCGCGCGGACAGTCCGTCGCGCATCGCGGCACCATGCGCGGCGGGGACCGCATGGGGCATCACGGCTACGCCGAAGCCTATGCGGGGGTTCTGTCCGGGCTGCTTGGCCGGGACGATCTGACCATCGTGGAGCTTGGCATTCTGGGCGGCTCCGGATTAGCGCTGTGGTGCCACCTGTTCCCGACGGCGCGCGTGATCGGGCTCGACGTCGACCTCGATCATTTCCGCTCCAACGAGGCGGGCCTTCGGGCCCGGGGGGCGTTCCAGCGCAATGCGCCGCAGGTCTATGAGTTCGATGAACTGGCGCACGGCCACCTGATCGGCGACATCCTTCGCGGTCGGCGGATCGACGTGATGATCGACGACGCCCTGCACGACAGCGCCAGCATCATGCAGGCGATGCGCGAGTTCATGCCGTACCTGGCTGAGGGCGGCGTCTACATCGTCGAGGACAATGCGACGGTGCATGAGGACATTCGCCGGCTTTATCCCGGCAAACGGGTGGAATCCCACGGGGAGCTGACGGTCATCACATGAGCCTTGCGGTCATCACGTTTCTCTACCGGCAGCCGCCCGAATGGTCGCGCATCGGTCGGGACCCCTACACGGCGCAGCACGTCAACGCGGCCTACCGCGCCTTCAAGGCCAATCTGACGGTTCCGCACCGCTTCGTCTGCCTCACCGACCAGCCGCAGGGCATCGAATGCGAGACGCTGCCGGTATGGGACGCCATCACGGTGGCGGGGCAGGAAAGCTGCTACCGCAAGGTCAGGGCGTTCGACGCGGAGTTTCAGCGCTCGCTCGGCGAGAAGATCCTGTGCATCGACCTCGACGTGGCGGTAACGGGCAACCTTGACCACCTGATTACCGACGACGAGTTCAGGATCATGGAGGGCTCGCGCAACCGCGCAGGCCAGCCGTGCTCGCACTACAACGGGAGCATGTGGCTGTGCAAAGCCGGGGCCCGGGACTTCTTCTGGAGCGAGTTCACGCCGGACAAGGCGGCGCGAATGCGCGAGCAGCTCATCATGCCGACCGGCGAGCGCGTGCGCGGTTCGGACCAGGCATGGTTCTCCTGCATCGCGGGGCCCGGCGAAAAGATCTACGGCGCCGAGCAGGGCGTGTTTCAGTATCACACCGTCGCGCGCACGGGCTGGCAGCCGGACGGGGCGGCCATGGTGTTCTTTGCCGGCCAGCACAAGCCCTGGGGGGCCGGTGTTGCAAGGCATCGCCCGATCCTCACCGACGCATGGTCCTACTACGCCAACGGTGGGGCGTTGCCGGTAGGCGTCGAACGCAATGGCAGGTGCCTGATCCTCGGCTATGCGCCCACCGTCTGGGACGATGCGGCGCGGGCCCGCGGCAGGTTCGATTGCGTCATTGCCTCGCCGGAGGCTGCGGCGCACCGGGATGCGCCCGGCTGGGCATGGGGCGACGTCGACGCCGTGGCGAACAGCGATGACCACGCCCTGCGGCTCGCGGCGATGCTCGGTTATCGCGATGTGACGTTCTGCGGGCGCCAGAAGGCGGCAGCGTGATGATCGAGGCCGTCATCATCCTGATCGTCGCGGTTTATCTCGTCATTACCGGAGACGACTTTTGAGCAAGATCGGCATCATCGGGCATGGATATGTCGGCCACGCGATGGAGCGGCTCTTCGCCGGCGCATTCGAGATCGGCATCTACGACATTGCCACGCAGCCCGACGATACGGTGCTGGCGGGCGCGAGCCTGATCCTGATCTGTGTTCCGACGCCGATGGGCAAGAGCGGCGCGTGTGACGTGTCGGCGGTGATGGACGCGGCGCAGAAGGCCGTCGAGATTTGCCCCGATGCGCTGATCTGCATCAAGAGCGCGGTCCCGCCCGGAACAGCGGATCGGCTCAACTACGTGCATGGGACAGCGAACTTCCACGTCTCGCCGGAATATGTGGGCGAGGGCAAGAATTTCGTTCCGCCCTGGGACTATCCCGACCCGACAGAGTCCCGCTCGCATGACTTCGTGATCGTCGGCGGGCCGCAGGCTCACAAGGTGCTGAACTACTTCCAGCGCGTCATGGCGACCCCCGCGCG
>JAJJPO010000038.1:0-6044 GCA_032907585.1 Sphingomonas sp.
CGTCCGGCACCATCTCCATCGACGGGCGTGACACCGCGAGCCTCGACGTCGCCGCCGTAAGTCCGGCCGCGCCTGCCGTTACCACCACGTTAAGGTCGATGCCGTGCCGGAACGCGATCCGCTCGACGGGCCTTACCCCGCTGGCAGTGCGGCGGCCAAGCCGGATGGCGATGCTGGTCCCTTCGATAATGCCCGGGACCGCCGAGGAAATGACGCGTGCCGCCTCGCCCGCCTCGGCATAGGATACGCCCGAGCGAGCCAGCAGCTTTTCGATGCTGTCGCCCTCACCGAGCTTGGCGAACAGTTCGACAAATGGCCGGTCCGGCGCCTGGGCAAGCGGCCGGACGAGGCCGTTGGCAGCCATTCGAACGCCGGTCGTCGAACCCTCGGCGATCGACTTTACTGAAAGGTCGCGGAACTGCCGGGCCTCGGCGCTGCTCAAATGGGCTCCTTGAACCGGGAGCGGCTCGAAGGGCGCAGGCGCGATATAGGCGACGAGCGCGAATAGCGCTGTCAGTGTCGCTCCTCCTCCCCACCAGCGCTTCGACAGCGGCTCAATTGCGAGGTCGACCACCAGGTCGAGGTCGCGCCAGCTCTTCCTGCGGCGCCCGAATTTCGGGCTCGGGCGGGCGCCGCCGGCTATCGCCAGCTCGTTTCGCCACTTCGCACGCATGTCGAGCAAGATCGTCGCCCCCGATAGGCCGGTTGATACGATCCCCTCATGGTTAAAAGAGGTTAAGGTTGGCTAAACATGTTCGGCGGTTCACCGCAAAGCGCCTTGCGCTTCTCGCCGGCCATGCCAAGATCGGTGCCATGTCCGCCCCGCGTGACGGCCTTGTTAGGGCCATTCTTGGGCCCACCAATACCGGCAAGACGCACTTGGCGATCGAGCGGATGTGCGCTCATTCCTCCGGCGTGATCGGCTTTCCGCTGCGGCTGCTTGCCCGGGAAGTATATGACCGCGTCGTCCAGCTGAAGGGGCCGAACCAGGTCGCGCTTGTCACGGGCGAAGAGCGGATCGTCCCCCAGGGCGCGCGCTATTTCTGCTGCACGGCGGAAAGCATGCCGGTGCAGGGCGACAGGGGCGATGATCCCTTGAGCGGCCGGGATTTTGCCTTTGCGGCAATCGACGAGGCCCAGCTCGGGATCGACCCCGAGCGGGGCCATGTGTTCACCGACCGGATGCTAAGGGCGCGGGGACGCGAGGAAACCTTGATCCTCGGCTCCGACACGCTTCGGCCGCTCATTCGAAAATTGCTGCCCGAGGCGGAGGTGGTGAGCCGCCCGCGCTTCTCGACCCTTCGCTATGCCGGCGCCGCCAAGCTCTCGCGCTTACCCCCGAGAAGCGCTGTCGTCGCCTTCTCGGCCGAGCAGGTCTATGCGCTCGCCGAGATGCTTCGCCGCTTCAAGGGCGGCGCCGCGGTGGTGATGGGCGCCTTGTCTCCTGCCACCCGCAATGCCCAGGTCGGCATGTTCCAGCGGGGCGAGGTCGACTATCTCGTCGCAACGGACGCCATCGGCATGGGCCTCAACATGGACGTCACCCATGTTGCCTTCGCCGGGCTCGAGAAGTTCGACGGACGCCGCGACCGCCGGCTCACCATCGCCGAGATGGCCCAGATCGCGGGACGTGCCGGCCGCCACCAGCGGGACGGGACGTTCGGAACATTGGGGCTTGGCGGCGAGAGCGGGCCGAACCTTTCCGACGAAGAGGTCAGCGCCATCGAGGAGCATCGCTTCCGGCCGCTCGACCATCTCTACTGGCGAAGCGCCGAGCTCGACTTCACCAGCGTCACCGACCTTATCGCCAGCCTCGAGGCGAGGAGCGATGACCCGCTGCTGAAGCCCGCACCGCTCGCTATCGACCTCGCCGTACTGAAGCTCATTGCCGAGGACCCGGCGATCGCGGTGACGAAAGGCGCGAAGGCGCGCAAGCTATGGGCTGTCTGCGGCCTCCCCGATTTCCGGAAAGTGGGCCCGATGCACCATGCCCGCATGGTGAGGCGCCTGTTCAGCTATATCGGCGAGGGCGGCCACGTGCCCCACGAATGGTTCGCGGCCGAGGTTGCACGGCTCGACAATGTCGCGGGCGACATCGAGGCGCTCGCCGACCGGCTCGCAGGCGTCAGGAGCTGGGCCTATATCGCCCAGCGCTCCGACTGGCTGGCCGACCCCGCCAAGTGGGCCGAGCGAACCCGGGCGGTCGAGGCGCGCCTCTCCGATGCGCTCCACGAGCGGCTGACCCAGCGGTTCGTTGACCGAAGGACCGCGGTCCTCGTCCGCGACATTGGCGCGCGCGGCGCGGACGCGCTTCCGGTGACTGTTGCAGCCGACGGCGAGGTCAGCGTCGGCCCCGAGCCAATCGGCCATCTCGCCGGCTTCGAGTTCAGGGTCGATCCTACCGCGCGGCTTGCCGACAAGAGGCTTTTGCTGGCAGCGGCCGAGCGGCGGCTCGGCGAAGAGCTCGAGAGGCGCGCAGCGATGCTCTGCGAAGCGCAGGACAGCGAGTTCAGGCTGGTCGAGGAGGCAGGCGGGCTCGCCATCGGCTGGGACGGGCATGTCCTCGCGAGGCTGGCGCCTGGCCGATCGCTCCTCGAACCCGCCGTCAGGACCGCGCGGCCGCTCGACCGCCTCTCGGTGGAGCGCCGCGCGAGGCTGCGCGCGCGGATGGAGCGATGGATCGAAGCGCAGATCAACCGGCACCTCCAGGCGCTCCGGGCGCTGGCCAACGCCGCCGCCGACAAGGGCATGTCCCCGGGCATCCGGGCGCTTGCAGCGATGCTGGTCGATGCCGGAGGCAATCTTCCGCGCCGGGCAATCGCGGCCCAATTGTCGGCGCTCAGCAAGGAGGACCGCCATTCCCTCTACCGGCTGAGGGTCCGCCTGGGAGCGCTCGACGTCTATGTCCAGTCGCTGTTGAAGCCCGCGGCCCAGCAGTGGCGCGCCGCACTCCTTAGCATCCGTTCTGGCCAGCCGATGCCGCGCCTCCCGCAGCCATCGGCGGCCATTCTCGATGGCAGCGCCGATGCGAGGGGCGCCGCGCTCGCGTTCCGCCGCCTCGGCAAGGACTGGCTTCGGATCGACCTTGCCGATCGCCTGGCAACCCACGCCCACCATGTCCGCCAGAATGGCGGCGATGACCCGGTCGACCGGGCGCTTGCCACCAGCCTCGGGCTCGACGAGGCAGTGGTTCGCCACCTGATGGCCGAAGTCGGGTTCGTGCCCTCGGGAGAAGCCTGGGCGTGGCGTGGCCATCGCCGCCCGCGGCGCCGGACCCAGCGGGCGCCGCGGCCCGAGAATGCCTTCGCGGTGCTGGCGGGCCTCAAGCGCTGACGGGCCGATGCGGCTTGATCGCTTCTTCTTTTTCATCAGGCTGGTGAAGAGCCGGACCCTTGCCCAGGGGCTGATCGAGGAAGGGCATGTCCGCCTCGACGGGCGGCGCGTCGCCAAGAGCAGCGAGGAGGTTGGGGTCGGGTCGGTGATCGCCCTCCCGCTCCATGGGAAGGTACGAGTATTGAAGGTCCTGGCACTGCCAAGCCGGCGGGGGCCAGCAAGCGAGGCCCGGACCTGTTACGAGGAGCTTGGCGAAGCTGCTGGAACTGCAAACGTCTCGCATCAAGGCCCAGCCGATTGACGAGCGAACTCGAGCGACCTAGCGACACCATCAAGAGAGGGAGCTTTTCGCCATGACCTATGTCGTCACCGACGCCTGCATCCGCTGCAAATATATGGACTGCGTCGAGGTCTGTCCGGTCGACTGCTTCTACGAGGGCGAGAACATGCTCGCGATCAACCCCAACGAGTGCATCGACTGCGGCGTGTGCGAGCCGGAATGCCCGGCCGAGGCGATCCTTCCCGATACCGAGAGCGGCCTCGAGAAATGGCTGGAGCTCAATGCCACCTTCTCTGCGCAATGGCCCAATGTCACGCGCAAGAACGACCAGACCCCGCCCGACGCCGACGAGCACAAGGGCGAGGAGGGCAAATATGACAAATATTTCTCGCCGGAGCCCGGCAAGGGCGACTGAGCAGGCAGCTGCGCGGGGTTCCCTCTCCCTCGAAGCTCCACGCGAAATATTTTCGTCCCCGTTTCGAAAATTACTGATTGCGGTTAAGAACTGCGCCTCCACGAGCCAATTGGGGGCCGCATGATCAAGAATATCGTCCCGCTCGCCGCATTTCTCGCGGCCTCTCCGGCACTGGCGCAAGCCGACCCGGCGCCTCTTCCGGACCCCAACGACCAGAGCGACAGCATCACCATCGGCGCCGGGGCGGCGATCGTTCCCGACTATGAGGGCTCAAACGATTACCGGATCATCCCTGCAGCGGCGATCCGGGGGCGGGTGAGCGGGATCAGCTTCTTTACCCGGGCGACCTATCTTTACGTCGATGTCGTGGCGAGGGGCGAAGGCCCGCTCGAGTTCGACCTCGGCCCGATCGCGGGCGCAAGGCTCAATCGAACCCGCAAGATCAAGGACGACATTGTCGACCTGCTTCCCGAGCGGGACACGGCCTTCGAGCTCGGCGGCTTTGCCGGCATTACCTATCATGGCCTCACCAATCCCTATGATGCGCTGAGCGTTAGGGTCGACGTGGTGAAAGATGTTGCTGGCGCCCATGAATCGACGCTCGTCACGCCGACGATCGACTTTGGAACGCCGCTCTCGAGGACCTTCTACGTCGGCCTCTCGGCAAGCGCCGAATGGGCCGGCGGCGATTATGCCGACTATTATTTCTCCATCTCGCCGGCAGACTCGCTGGCAAGCGGGCTTCCAGTCTTCGACGCGGACGGCGGGCTGAAGCACTGGCGCCTCGGGATACTTGCCAACCAGTCGATCACCGGCGACCTTACCCATGGCTGGTCGCTGTTCGGGCTTGGAAGCTTCACGCGGCTCACTGGCGATTTCAAGGACAGCCCGATCGTCGAACTTCGCGGCAGTTCAACCCAGTGGGTCGGAGCGATCGGGGCAGCCTACACCTTCTAGTCTTGCTGCCCTGGCAAGGCCGCGAGGAGGCTGGTCAGGGCATCCCGCGCTCGCCCGCCGCCGGCTCTCCCCCGCGAGCGGCAGCGCTTTGCCCACGCACCTTCGCGAACTCGGAATCCTTCGACCATTGAGGCCATTCGCGGCTGGTCGCCAGCCTCGCGCCTATCGCGTAGAATAGCTCTGCTTCCTGGCGCGCGCCGCGCAGGTCCCAGTCCGGATCCCAGGCATCGCAGGCCTGGTGATAGCAGTTGGCGGTGAAGTCATCGAGCCAGCGCTCGCCTGCCGCGCGGCCGCCCTCCACGAGGTCATAGGCCCCGGCAAGCGCCATGTTGAGCAGCACCGGGACGCCGCGCTTGGCAAGCGAGAAATGGTCGGCGCGGTAGAAGAGGCCGCGCTCGGGGTGGTTTTCGGGAGTGACGTAGCGACCCTGGGCCCTCGCCCCTTCGGCAAGGTAATTTTCCAGCTCGTTCTGCCCGCGGCCGATGAGCACGACGTCGCGTACCGGCCCGGCCCACTGGAGCGTGTCGAGCGTAAGGTTCGCGGCCATCGTCTCGTGCGGGTAGAGCGGGTGCTGCGCATAATATTCGGAGCCGAGGAGCCCGCGCTCTTCGGCCGTCCATGCGCCGAACACGAGGGTTCTCTCCGGCCTCGGACCTGCGGAAAATAGCCGGGCGATCTCGATCATGGCGGCAAGGCCGAGCGCATCATCGGCCGCTCCGGGACGGATGGTGCGACCTTTCGCGTCGGGCGGGCCAATCCCATAGGCGTCCCAGTGCCCGCCATAGCTCACCGTCTCGTTCGGATATCTAGAGCCGGTGAGCTTGCCGATGACATTGCGGCTGGTGATGCGCGAGAGCGCCACCGGAACATTGGCTGAAAAGCTTGCCTTGAGATCGATCGGCCTGAAGTCGGCCGAACGTGCCTTTGCCTTCAGCGCCTCAAAGTCATGGCCGGCCCGTTGCAGCATGGCTTTTGCAACCGCGAGCTGGATCCAGCCCTGCAGGAGCACAGGCTGCTGCGCGTCCGGCGAAAGCAGGATGTTGAAATTCTCGCCGGCCG
>JAJJPO010000039.1:0-6013 GCA_032907585.1 Sphingomonas sp.
CCGCGCGCGGTACGAACGAGCGGGGGCGGCGGACAAGACGTTGCGGCTCTTCGAGGGGATGCACCACGCGACGTTCAACGAGCCAGGCGGCGCGGTGGTACCCTCGACCATTGCCGCCTGGCTCGATGCGCCGTAGAGCGTACCCTGCGGGCCGGCGAGCGCCTCCACCCGGGCGATGTCGTAAATATGGACGTCGAGCGCGCCGGTAATCGTCGTGATCGGCTGCTCGTCGAGATAGGTGCCTACGCTCGGCAATGAAGCCGAATGGTTGGCGTTCTCGCCGCTTGCGACGCCGCGAAAGTAGACATTGTTCGTTCCCGGCCCGTCGGCGCTGCCGCCGCCGCCGCCGGCCTTGAAGGAGAGGGAGGGGACAAGGCGCGCATAGTCCTCGATCTGGTTGACCTGCAGGTCTTCAAGCGTCTCGGTGGTGATCGCCGTAATCGCGATCGGAACGTCCTGGAGGTTTTCGGCGCGCTTGGTCGCGGTGACCACGATCACATTGCCTTCGCCGGCCGGTGCTCTCGAGGCTTCGGCGGGGGGTGATGGAAGGGCTGCGTCGGGAGCCTGGGCATCGCTCGGCTGCTGGTCCTGCGCCAGGGCTTGTCCCGGAGCGCAAAGCATGGTGGTCGCAAGCAGCGTCACTCCGGCACGTTTCCAGGTCGGAGAGAGATGATTGATGCGCATGGCCGAAATATTCCTCCCTGTTGCCGAGCGAGGTGAGGATGTTGCCCAAGCGCGCTATCGTCAATCGATAAGCTGGCGTAACGAGACTGTTTGGCAGCTAGTGACGCCAATCCGCCACAATCGGGCCGAGCGATTGCTTGAGCGGGTCGAGCCAGGGCTCGAACGCTTTCCATTGCTCGAGACCATCCCGGCTGATTGGCCGGCGAACCTGCTCAGAGCTGGCCGTTCGGACGGCGCGCGGATTGCGGTGAAAATCGAGGCATGCCGGCTCAAATGGCAAGTCAAGGAAGGCGAGCAGCCGGCGGACCTCGGTTTCCGGGTCATCGACCAGATCTTCGTGGATGACCCGATGAACCTGGTCCGGCAAAACCGAGTCCCAGTGACGCATGAGGTTCACGTAATCGCGGTAATAGGCCCCGACTTCCGACAGGTCGTAGGAAAAGCGCTGGCCCCTCGCATAATGCTGCTTGAAATTGGAAAAGCAGCAGGCAAGCGGATGTCGCCGCGCATCGATGATCCTGGCATTGGGAAGGATCATGCGGATCATCCCCACATGGGCCCAGTTATTCGGTAGCTTGTCGATGAAGAAAGGGCGGTCGGTAAAGCGCTGGACCCGTGCGCGCTCCAGATACTCCTCGCCGAGACCGCGAAGCTCGCTGGCGGTCATCCCGGCAAGGCACTCAGGGTAATGGCTGGTATCGCCCCGGACCTTGCGGCCATCGAGACGGCGGGCAATCGCCGGCATGTCGGGAAGCTCGGCGGTGCCTTCGATCTCAGGATGGCTGGAGAGGATCTGCTCGACCAGTGTGGATCCGGCGCGCGGCATCCCGAGGATGAAGATCGGGTCCGGCGCAGGGCAGCCTTCTCCGCCCCGTTCCTCGAACAGAGAGCGGGTGAAAAAGGCGGTCGACCGCTCGACATGCCGGTGATTGTCGGCCGGGTCATAGTCGAGGAGGGATCGTCGAAGCCGGTTGCCTTCGGCGTAATGATGAAAGCTCGCTTCCGCCTGTCCCTCGTCTTCGAAGGCCTTGCCGAGCGCGAAATGGAGGTGGAACCGGTCTTCCTTTCCGATGTCGAGAGCCTCGAGCGCCTTTTTCATGGCGGCGATATCGCCCTCGTCGAAGCGGATGGTCTTCAGGTTCGCAAGGCTCCACCAGGCCTCGCCGAGAGTCGGCCTGACGGCAAGCGCGCGCCGGTAGGCGCCAATGCTTTCGGCCTGCTCGCCAACGGTCTTGAGGATGTGGCCATAGCTCATCCAGAGCTTCGGCTCGTCCGGCCGCGCCTCCAGCAGCTGGCGATACAGTCCTAGCGCTTCCTCGTGGCCGCCGATCCGGCCCAGCGCAGCGGCCTTGAGGCTGGCATGACCAAGGTCGGCCGCTCCTTCGCGCTCGATTTTCTCGAGCTCGGCGATCGCCTCGGCCGCGCGGTTCTGCTTGTAGAGAATCGTGGCGAGATTGGCTCTGGCGGCAGTAAAGCCCGGTGCCAGCTCAAGCGCACGGCGCAGCAGGTTCTCGCAGTCCGCGGGCCGTCCGACCCGGGCGGCGAGCTCGGCCATCATCCTGATGGCGGGGACGTCGGTCGGGCGACGCTTGAGGTGCGGCCGAAGGAGGGACTCTGCCGTCGGCAGGTCGTTGGCGGCCAGCGCCTGGCCTGCCCTAAGCAGATCGGGATCCCGCTTGGCGGCAGCCATCTGCCGCGCGAGGTCAACCCCCTCGAACCTGTTCCCCGCTTCCATGCGCCGAAGGCTAGGCGGGCCGGGGAGGGTCGGCAAGCTGGCTAGACGTTGAACTTGAAATGGAGGACGTCGCCGTCCTTCACCACATATTCCTTGCCCTCCTGTCGAAGCTTGCCCGCGTCGCGCGCGCCGGCTTCGCCGTTGAAGGCGATATAATCGTCAAAGGCGATGGTCTCGGCGCGGATGAAGCCCCGCTCGAAGTCCGAGTGGATCTCGCCGGCGGCCTGCGGCGCCCTTGCACCCTTCTCGACCGTCCAGGCACGTGCCTCCTTGGGCCCGACGGTAAAGAAAGTGATGAGGTGAAGAAGGTCGTAGCCTGCACGAATGACCCTCGCCAGGCCGGTTTCGTGAAGGCCCATCTCCTCGAGGAAGGCGAGCCGTTCGTCCATGTCCATGCTGACGAGGTCGGCCTCGATTGCAGCCGAGACGATCACCGCCTCGGCGCCCTCCGCCTGGGCCTTTTCGAATACACGGGCCGAATAGGCATTGCCGGTGGCGGCCTCGTCCTCGTTGACGTTGCACACGTAAAGCACCGGCTTTGCGGTCAGCAACTGGGCCTGGGCAAAATGGCGCGCCTCCTCATCGTCGCGAGGCTGGGTCAGCCGCGCGGGCTTTCCTTCGCGAAGAAGCTCCAGCGCCTGGCCGAGGACCGAGGCGGCGATCTTGGAATCCTTGTCACCCGTCTGGCCGCGCTTGGCGAGGTTGGGAACGCGCTTTTCGAGGCTTTCGAGGTCGGCCAGGAGCAGCTCGGTTTCGACCGTCTCCGCGTCGGCGATCGGGTCCACCTGGTTGGCGACATGCTGGATGTCGTCATTCTCGAAGCAGCGCAGCACGTGGACGATCGCGTCCACCTCGCGGATGTTGCCGAGGAACTGGTTGCCAAGTCCCTCTCCCTTCGAGGCTCCCTTCACCAGGCCGGCAATGTCAACGAAGGCAAGCTGCGTCGGGATGGTCTTGGCAGAACCGGCGATGGCCGCCAGTCGGTCGAGACGCGGGTCGGGCACCGCGACCTGGCCCACGTTGGGCTCGATCGTGCAGAAGGGATAGTTGGCTGCCTGCGCCGCCTGTGTTTCGGTCAGCGCGTTGAAGAGGGTCGACTTGCCAACATTTGGCAGGCCGACGATGCCGCATTTAAAGCCCATTGGTCGTCCTGAAGGGAAAAGGATTTGCGCCGCCCTTAGCGGCGGATCACGCGAAGTTAAAGCTGATGCTGAGGCGCTCGGCCCGCGCATTGCCTGGCATCACCTCGTGGCGAAGCCAGCTCTCCCACATCAGGAGAAGGCCAGGCCGCGGAGCCAGCGACAGGAATGGCCGCAGATCCTCGGGCGCGTCCTCCCGGCGCATCGGCGATGCCATCATCATCGGGAGGCGCGGGTCCTCGAAGCGGATCTCGCCGCTGCCGGGCGGTACCTCGACATAAAAAGTGCCCGAGAGGATCGAGTGGGGGTGGATATGCGCGGAATGGTGGCCGCCGGGGCGAAGCAGGTTGACCCACAGGCTGTCCAGCCTGGGCTTCCTGGCAAGGTCGAACGCTAGTTCCTTTGCGAACGCTGCGGCGTGGCCGGAAACAAGCCGCCCGAGGTCGGCGAAGGCCGGGTCGCGCCTTGGAAGGTCGTCGAGCGAGGCATAGCTCGTATAGCCCTTGTAGCCCTTGTCTCTGCTCCATCGCCTGCCGGCGGCATCGTCCGCGGCGAGAGATCGGATCGAGTGGGCGAGCTCGGCCAGCAGATCGGCGTCGCCGAGATCTGCCTGGTAAAGGCGCGTTACAAAGCAGGAGATGGTCGGCATCGGTCGGCAAGGCTTAGCCCCTTGCGCTCCCGCGCGCGAGGGGCTTTGAGTTGAGAAGGCAGCACAAGGGCAGGGGGATAGGTTGGCTTTCAAGCTCACGGCCGCGGAAAACATGTTCCCGACGCCGCTATTCCGCTTCGAGGTCGACGATGCGGCCAGCCTCAACCGCGCGTTGCTCGGAGAGATAAAGGCACGTCGGGCCGCGGAGGAGGGGATCTCCAAGAGCAATCGCAATGGCTGGCATTCGAAGAGCGACCTCTTCGACCGCAAGGAGCCCGCCCAGGCAAAGCTCTGCCAGATGCTGCTGGTCATGCTCGCAAGCGTCACGCGGGAGGTGGCCCCGGAAACCGACTTCACCGACCTCCAGCTGGTTCCTGACGGCTGGATCAACGTCAATCCGAAAGGCGGCTATAATTCGCCGCACGACCATCCCGGCGCCTTTTGGTCCGGTTGCTATTATGTGAAGGTGCCAAAGGGGAAGGGCGACGCCGGCGCGATCGAGTTCCTGTCGCCGCACAAGCCGTTGATGGGCAATAATCTGGTGCGGGGCGCGATCACCGTTGACAAGATGAGGGTCCGGCCGACGGAGGGGCTGGTGCTGATCTTTCCCGGTACGACGGTCCACTGGGTCCACCCCAATGACTGCGACGAGGAGCGGGTAACGATTGCGTTCAATGCGCGCTTCCGTTCGAAGCGACGGTCCTAGTCCGGCTGCTGCAGCCTAAGCGCGATTTCGCTCATGAACCGCGCATCCTCGCCATCGGCCAGCCACTTCGCCTCGGCGGCAATCGCCCCCAGCAGGTCAGCGAGCGGCTCCATCTCGGCCTTGGCATAATTGCCAAGGACGTGGCCAGTGACACGGTCCTTGTGGCCGGGGTGGCCAATTCCGATGCGGACACGGCGAAAGTCGGGCCCGAGGCAGGCGTTGATTGAGCGCAGGCCATTGTGCCCGGCCGTCCCGCCGCCGACCTTCACCTTCACCTTCATCGGAGCAAGGTCGAGCTCGTCGTGGAAGGCGGTCAGCGCCTCGATGTCGAGCTTGTAGAAGTTGAGGGCCTGCTGGACCGCGTCTCCGCTGACGTTCATGTAGGTCTGCGGCTTGAGGAGGAGGATCTTGTCTCTGCGGACCCGGCCCGCGCTCACCAGGCTGCGAAACTTCTTCTACCAGGGACCAAAGCTGTACACCGCTGCAACCGCGTCGAGGGCCATGAAGCCGACGTTGTGGCGGTGAAGTGCATATTTATCGCCCGGATTGCCGAGCCCAGCCCAGATCTGCATCGTCGGGTCACTGCCAGCAAAAACGCCCACCCCGCAAGCGGGATGGGCGTTTTGCTATCCGATCGGGCCGACCGGATGAAAAGGTCAGGCCTCCTCGCCTCCGGCTTCGCCGCCTTCAGCTTCGCCCTCGGCTTCTTCCTCGCCAACGGTCGGGACTTCGCCTTCAGGCGCCTCGGTGCCCTCTTCGACCTGCTTCATGGCCGAAGGCGCAACCAGCGTCGCGACGGTGAAGTCGCGGTCGTCGATGGCCGGCTTCGCGCCCGCCGGCAGCTTGACGCTGCTGATGTGGACCGCGTCGCCGATCTCGAGACCGGTAAGGTCGACGTGGATCGCATCGGGGATCTCGGCCGCGTCGCAGATGAGCTCGATCTCGTGCTGGACGATGTTGAGAACGCCGCCGCGCTTCAGGCCCGGTGATGCCTCTTCATTGTCGAAGTGGACCGGGATGTTGACGTTGACCTTGCTGTGCGCGCCGATGCGCAGGAAGTCGACATGGACCGGCCGGCTGGTGACCGGGTGGAACTGGAC
>JAJJPO010000040.1:0-5887 GCA_032907585.1 Sphingomonas sp.
GGCTACATCACCGAGGAACAGCGCCTCGCGGCCTCCAGCACTCCGCTCGGCACGATCCGCTATGGCTCGAGCACCAAGTTCCGCGACCAGGGCGGCTATTTCATGGAAGAGGTTCGCCGCGACCTGATGCGCCGTTTCGGCGAGACCGCCGATGATGGTCCCAACAGCGTCTATGCCGGGGGCCTGTGGGTCCGGACATCGATGATGCCCAAGATGCAGGATGCAGCCGCCGAGGCACTGCGCGAGGGCCTGGCGAGGTTCGACGGCGGGCGTGGCTGGCGTGACACCGGGCTCAGCATCGATCTTTCGAAGGACTGGCAGACCCAGCTTCGGGTCGCAGCGCTCGGGACAGGCTTTGACGACTGGAAAAAGGCAGTGGTCCTTTCAAAGTCGGGGAACGAGGCCAGGATTGGCTTTTCCGATGGCTCAACCGGCACGCTCCCCGAGTCCGCGGCGCGCCAGGCAGTGCGCGGCGGCGGCGGTACCGCGTTCAGGGCGCTTCGCCCGGGCATGATCATCGTGGTGAAGCAGCTCGGCGCCAACAGCTATGCACTTCGCTCGATCCCCGAGGTCGGCGGCGGCTTCGTCGCCGAGGAAGTCCACACCGGCCGGGTGCTTGCCCTCCAGGGCGGCTTCGACGTCATCGGGTCGTCCTACAACCGAGCCACCCAGGCACAGCGCCAGCCGGGTTCGGCGTTCAAGCCGATCGTCTACGTTACAGCCCTGGAGAATGGCCTCAGCCCGGCCTCGATCATCGTCGACGCGCCCTTCTGCGTCTGGCAGGGCGCAGGGCTTGGCAACAAGTGCTTCCGCAACTTCGACGGCAAATATTCGGGCGCAAAGACGCTGCGCTGGGGTGTCGAGCAGTCACGCAACCTGATGACCATCCGGGCTGCCTCGCAGACCGGCATGGAGAAGGTCGTTGCCAACGCCGCCAGGCTCGGGGTTGGCGACTATGACCGCTATCTCTCCATCGCGCTCGGCGCCGGCGAGACCACGGTTCTCAAGCTCACCAACGCCTATGCAGTCCTCGCCAACAATGGCCGGTCGGTTACTCCGACCCTCATCGACTATGTCCAGGACCGCAACGGCAAGGTCATCTACCGGACCGACAACCGCTGCCAGGTGATGGAAGCCAATAACGGCGGCGCCTGCAACGCGCCCGACTGGGACGGCAAGGCCATGCCGCGGCCGCCGTCGCGGCAGAAACAGCTGATCGATGCCCAGGCCGCCTACCAGATGATCCATATCCTCGAGGGCGTCGTGGAGCGCGGGACGGCTACCAGCCTGCGCGACCTCGACCGCCCGCTGTTCGGCAAGACCGGGACCACCTCGGGCCCGACCAACGTCTGGTTCATCGGCGGAACCCCGGACATCGTCGCTGGCGTCTATCTTGGCTACGACCAGCCAAGGCCGATGGGCCATGGCGCGCAGGGCGGCCGGGTCGCTGCCCCCATCTTCAAGCAGTTCGCGCAGGTCGCCTTCAAGGACAGGCCGAAGATCCCGTTCGTTGCGCCTGCCGGCATAAGGATGGTCCGGATCGACCGCGCCACCGGCAAGCGCGTGTTCGGAAGCTTCCCGACCGAGGTAGATCCAAAGTCGAGCGTCATCTGGGAGGCGTTCCAGCCCGAGACCGAGCCCCGCCGGGCCTTCCGGCGAAGCGTCGAGCTTGCGAGCGCGAGGGAAGAGGAGGCTGCCCAGGCCGCCTCCGGGGCGCGGCCCGCGACGGCCCGTCCGGAGAGCCGGCCGAGGCAGCGCCCGCCGGCCGACAGCGGCGAATTCTTGCAAAGGCAGGGCGGGATTTACTAACGGCCTTCTTCGCTGGCCTTCAGCCGTCTAACGAAAGAACCGATCATGCGCGCCGAAGCGCAAGCTCACATCGACCAGATCAATGCCGCTACCGCCCTGCTGCGGCGCTTCCTCGACTGGGACCGGGCTCAGCGCCGGCTTGCCGAGCTCAACGCCAAGGTCGAGCACCCGGCGCTCTGGGACGACCCCAAGGGCGCCCAGGAGGTGATGCGCGAGCGCAGGCGTCTCGAGGAGGCCATCGGCGCGACCGAGAAGATCGAGCGGGAGCTGACCGACACGGTCGAACTGATCGAGATGGCCGAGCTCGAGGGTGACGAGGCCCTCGTCGACGACGGGGTGAAGGCGCTCGGCGAGCTTGCCGAGCGCGCCGAGCGGGACAAGGTCGCTGCGCTTCTTGCCGGCGAGGCCGACGCCAACAACAGCTATATCGAGATCAACGCCGGGGCCGGCGGCACCGAGAGCAACGACTGGGCCGGCATGCTGCAGCGGATGTACACCCGCTGGGCCGAGCGTCACGGAATGAAGGTCGAGCTGGTCGATTTCCATGCCGGTGAACAGGCCGGGGTCAAGTCGGCGACGCTGCTGATCAAGGGCGAGAATGCCTATGGCAATCTCAAGGTCGAGGGCGGCGTCCACCGCCTGGTCCGGATCAGTCCCTACGACAGCTCGGCGCGCCGTCACACGAGCTTCGCCTCGGTCTGGGTCTATCCCGAGGTCGATGACGATATCGATATCGACATCAATGAATCCGACCTGCGGATCGACACCTACCGTGCCTCGGGAGCGGGCGGACAACATGTCAACACCACCGACAGCGCGGTCCGGATCACCCATATCCCGACGGGGATCGTCGTCGCCTGCCAGAACGAGCGCTCCCAGCACAAGAACCGGGCACAGGCCTTCAAGCAGCTCAAGGCAAGGCTTTACGAAGTCGAACTGCAGCGGCGCGAGGCCGAGGCGAGCGCCGCCAATGCCGCAAAGACCGACATTGGCTGGGGCCACCAGATCCGAAGCTATGTCCTCCAGCCCTACCAGCTGGTGAAGGATCTTCGTACCGGCGTCACCTCGACCGCTCCATCGGACGTGCTCGACGGCGACCTGGACCGGTTCATGGCGGCTGCACTGTCGCAGCGTGTCACGGGCGAGAAGGTAGATGTCGAGGATGTCGACTAGGCGCCAGGGCGTTCTGATGCGCGCCGGCGCTGGCCGGCTTTCCACGCTCCTCGCGGCGCTGGCGCTGCTCGACCTTGGAGCGTGCCGCGCGGCCCCGGCGCCCAATGACTTTCCGTCGGCGCAGCGAGACGTCGCCCCGATAGTCGGCGAGGCCTTCTCGACCGAGGATGCCCGCGACCGGGTCGGCGAGGCCGAGGAAGTCATGCGGCTGGCCGAGGTAAGGCCCGGCATGTCGGTCGCGGATATCGGCGCCGGCAATGGCTATTATACGGTTCGCCTCGCGCCGCTGGTCGGCCCGGAAGGTCGGGTGCTTGCCGAGGACATCATACCGGCAACCCGCGACCGCCTTGCCCAGCGGGTCCAGCGCGAGAACCTCGACAATGTGGCAGTGATGCTCGGGACGCCGGCGGACCCGACGCTCCCTGCCGGCTCGTTCGACCGCATCTTCCTCGTCCACATGTACCACGAGGTGACCGAGCCCTATGAATTCCTGTGGAACCTTCGCGAGGGGCTGAAGCCGGATGGGCTGGTGATCGTGGTCGATTCGGACAGGCCGGTGAAACGCCACGGCATGCCCCCGAGGCAGCTCATGTGCGAATTCGCAGCGCTTGGAATGGTTCCAGCGAAGGTCGAGCGCCTGATGCACGCCGAGGCCTATTTCGTCGCCTTCCGGGCGGCACGGGAGCGGCCCGAGCCCCGCGATATCAAGCCCTGCACCCCGCCCAGGGGCTGAGCATGCGGCACGAAGCGGGCCCCGGACGCTGGAAATTCCCGGGGGCAGGGGCCGATGCGGCGATTGGGCGCTGGACGGCGGGCGCTGGCGAGCTAGGGTGGCCTTGATGCGCGCCTATCTTCAACTCATGCAGCAGATTCTCGACCAGGGGGTCGAGCAGATGGACCGGACCGGGACGGGCACGCTTTCCCTGTTCGGTGCGCAGATGCGCTTCGACCTCTCGGAAGGCTTTCCGCTGCTCACCACCAAGAAGCTCCACCTGCGATCGATCATCGTCGAGCTGCTCTGGTTCCTCCGCGGTGAAACCAACGTCCGCTGGCTCCAGGAGCGCAAGGTAAGCATCTGGGACGAGTGGGCCGACGAGAATGGCGACCTTGGGCCGGTCTATGGAAAGCAGTGGCGAAACTGGGAGGCCGCGGACGGCCGCCACATCGACCAGATCGCCGGGCTGATCGAGCTCATACGCAACGACCCGGGATCACGAAGGCAGATCGTGACCGCCTGGAACCCGGGCGAACTTGGCCGGATGGCGCTGGCGCCCTGCCATTGCCTGTTCCAGACCCAGGTCGCTGCTGGCAAGCTCAACCTCCAGCTCTACCAGCGCAGCGCCGACTTTTTCCTTGGCGTGCCTTTCAACATCGCAAGCTATGCGCTCCTCACCCACCTTCTGGCACGCGAGACGGGGCTCGAGCCGGGAACGTTCGTCTGGACCGGCGGGGACGTCCATCTTTATTCCAACCATCTCGAGCAGGCCCGTCTGCAACTCGGCCGGGAGCCAAGGCCGCTTCCGCGGCTGGTCCTCAAGGACCGCGGCCAGTCGATCTTCGACTATGAAGCGGACGATTTCCTCGTCGAGGCCTATGACCCGCATCCCCATATCCCGGCTCCAGTAGCGGTCTAGCCCGGTTCGACGGCCATTTTACCGGTTTCACGGCACCAATTTGCCTATTGCCGCGTTCGTTCAGCCCAAAGACAGGAGGAAAGACCATGCTCCGTAAGGTAGTGACCCTGGTCCTGATCGGCGGGAGCCTCGCCGTGGCGGCCTGCAACACGGTTCGCGGTGCCGCCGAAGACGTTAACTCGGCAGCAAATGCGGTCGACAATGCCACCTGAGACGGTCATGGTCGTTACGCCATTGAAAGGAGTCCGACCATGGTTCGCAAGCTGACGACAATGTTACTGATTGGCGGCGCGCTGGCGATCGCCGCGTGCAACACGGTCCGGGGTGCTGGAGCAGATGTCCAGTCCGCGGCCAATTGCACCGAAAACGCGATCCACGGCGGGGGCTGCTAGGTCCGGCAACTTGCTGGACAAGGCAGGTTCCGCCAGCCATGGTCCCTTGAGCTAGACAAGGAGCAATTAACCATGGTTCGTAAGGTGATGGCGTTGGTAATTGTTGGCGGAGCGCTGGCGGTTGCTGCCTGCAACACGGTTCGTGGCGTAGGCCATGACCTCGGGTCTGCCGCCAACTGCACCGAAAACGCCATGCACGGGGGGCGCTGCTAAAAGCGTCAGCCTGTTAGGGTAAAAAAGAGGCCCCGGCGGATTGCTCCGCCGGGGCCTTTTTCTTGGGTCCTGACGACTGGAAGATCAGTCGTTCAGATACTCGCCGGCATCCGCGTCGCTGCCGTTGCCCGAGGGGGCGACGTCGGCCAGCGGATCGGCGTGCATTGCTGCTTCCGGTCCCTGGGCGAGCTCGGCGGCATGTTCCTGGGCAGCCGAGCCCGGGGCGACCAGCGCTTCCTGCAGCTTGCGCTGCTGGGCGCGAAGCGCGGCATCGCGGCTCGAGGCGGCAATGCGCATCCGGTTCATGCCCGCGCCGGTACCTGCCGGGATCAGCCGGCCGACGATGACATTTTCCTTCAGGCCGTTGAGCGTGTCGACCTTGCCCTGGACCGAGGCCTCGGTGAGGACCCGGGTGGTCTCCTGGAACGAGGCCGCCGAGATGAAGCTGCGGGTCTGCAGGCTCGCCTTGGTGATGCCAAGCAGCACCGGCTTTCCTTCGGCAGGCTTCTGCTTCTTCTCGAGCCGCGAGTTGATCTCGTCCATCTCCTCGCGATCGACCTGCTCGCCGGCGAGCAGGGTGGTGTCCCCGCCGTCGGTGATCTCGACCTTCTGCAGCATCTGGCGAACGATCACCTCGATGTGCTTGTCGTTGATCTTCACGCCCTG
>JAJJPO010000041.1:0-25217 GCA_032907585.1 Sphingomonas sp.
CGCTGTTGCCAGCGCCGCACGGCTGATCGATGCGCGCGGCAACTGGTCGGGCGGAAATACGGCGCTCGTGCAGATGGGCGATGTCGTGGATCGCGGCCCCGACAGCCTCAAGATCATCCGCGACCTACAGCGGCTGCAGAAGCAAGCGAGGAAGCGCGGTGGCAAGGTGATCGCGATGGTCGGCAACCATGAAGCGATGATGATGATCGCCGACTTTCGCTATGTTCATCCGGGCGAGCTTGCCGCGTTCGTTGACAAGGAACGCGCCGCGAGGCGCGACCGCCTGTTCGAAGCCAACCGCCCGGCAATCGAGGCATCCTATCGCCAGCAGGCTCCAGAAATGGCAGCGGAAACGATCCGGCAGGAGTGGATGAAGACCGTGCCGCTGGGCAGGATCGAATATCAACTTGCCTGGCAACCGGACGGCGAGCTTGGCAAGTGGGTGCTGGACAATCCCGCGGTGGTGAGGATCGGGGACAACCTGTTCGTCCATGGCGGCATCAGCGCCACCTATGCGAACCGTACGCCCGATGACATCAACCGCGCGGTGAAAGCAGCGCTATCCCGCCAGGACGAAGCTATAACCGCCATCACCAATGACCCGCAGGGACCGCTTTGGTACCGCGGGCTCGTCAGCCGGAACGACGGGGACGAAGCGACGAGGGCGCCTGTTCCGCCGGGCATGACCGAAGCATTGCCTATCCCCCAGGAAATCGATCTGGCGCTCGCCAGCTTCGGAGTTAAGCGGCTCGTCGTTGGCCATACGCCGGCGCGCGAGGGGATTATCTCGGGCGAGCGCGGCAAGCTGTGGCGGATCGATAGCGCGATCAGCAGGGCCTATGGCGGAAAGCCGGCCTATCTTGAAATCGTCGGCGACAGGGTGAGCGCGCACGAGGTGCCTCGGCCCGCCGGCAAAGCGTGGAGCACACCATGAGCAAATGGCCTCTTGCTGCCCTGCTGTTCGTCACCCTCGGCGCGCCTTCATTTTCCCAGGGCACGCCAAAGCCCCTGTTCGCAAGCGACGCTCCGATACAGTTCAAGATCCAGGGGCCAGTCGACAGGGTAGTGAACCGCGCCGAACGCTCGACCTCGCCCGAGGTGGCCACCCTTATCCTTGCAAGCCCCGCGGAATCCCTTCCGGTCCGGCTCTCCGCCCGCGGGCTTTCACGCCGGACGGGAGACATCTGCCAGTTTCCGCCGCTCCGGCTCGAATTCGAACCGCGACCGGCAGCAACGTCGCTCTTTGCAGGGCAGCGCCGGCTGAAGCTGGTCACCCATTGCCGGTCAAGCTCGAGCTTCCAGCAGCATCTCCTGATGGAATATGCCGCCTATCGCCTGTTCAACCAGGTAACACCGCTCAGCTACCGGGTCCGGCTCGCCAAGGTGGACTATGCCGAACCCGGCGGAAAGGTCTCGATCAGCAGGTGGGGCTTCCTCATCGAGGACCTCGACGACGTGGCGCGGCGCAACGGGCTTTCCGAGGCAAGGGTCGCTGACCGGATCGATGCATCGCTCCTGGATCCGCGTCACGCCGCCAGGCTCGCCCTCATGCAATATATGATCGGCAACCTCGACTGGTCGATGCGCGCAGGGCCGGAAGGCGAGGGCTGCTGCCACAACAGCAGGCTCCTGGGCGGCGCCGGTGCGCAGCTCGTCCCCGTCTCCTATGACTTCGACTATTCGGGCCTCGTCGATGCGCCATATGCGCTTCCGCCCGAGCAGGTACCGGTGAGGAACGTCCGGACCCGCTATTACATGGGTTATTGCCGGCACAACCGAGAGGCTATGGCAGCTGCAGCCGAACTACGTGCCAAGCGAGGCGCGATCGAGGCGACATTCTCGCAGATCCCGGACCTTTCGGAGAAGACCAGGCGCCAGGCGCTCAATTTCCTCGGGGGCTTTTTCGCCGACATCGCGACCGATGAAAGCCTGAGGACCAAGGTCCTCAAGAACTGCATCAACTAGGTCGGTGGAATAACGCTCGAGGCGGGAGAAGTCGCAGGCGGGCTGGCCGGCGTCGCGGCGGCGGGCGCAGCGGCGGGGGCCGATGGGGGGCAGTTGGTCGGGTCAAGGTCCGCCATGTAGCGCTTCATGCCCTCGCGCTCTCCATATTCGGTCGCCCAGAGAATCAGGAAGGCATAGTTGAACCCGAGCCCCATCACGATGGCGAGCTCGACCGCGCCTATTCCGGCAGCAAGGCCGGTTCCGACCGAGATCAGGATGAACAGCGCATCACCCGAGCTCTTGAGGCTGTTCTTGAAGCGCACCGCGCCGGCAATGCCGGCGAGGGCGAAGGCAAGTGCAAGGCTGTTCTGGACGATGATGACGATGCCAGTCACCACGACCGGGAGGATGAGGATGGTGCTGATCAGCGACTGGTCATATTCCTCGCCCGTTCGGATGCCCATGTAGACCCAGCTGACCGGGAGCGCGGTGAGGAAGGCACCAACGATGGCAGCGCCCAGCCAGAAGAGGCTCTCGCCAAAAGTCCCGACATGCTGCGCGGTGGCCGCGCGCGCCGAGCCCTCCAGGGGATTGGTATCGGGCTGGCTGATCAGGGCCTCGACGCCGCCTACCGGAAGATACTCGCGCAGGTCAGGGAATATGCGCAGCGCGACGAAAATGATCAGCCCGACGACGACGTAATATGCAGTGAGCTTCAAGAAGAGCTGGAAGGCTTTCATCCCGGTCCCCCTTTCCCCGTTGGTGGAGAGCCTATGTCAATCCTCCGCGTCGCGCCAGCGATAGGGCGCAATGGGCTTGAGTACCCCGTAGGTCTCCACGATCGGCTCGTGATCCAGCGGCGGCCAGGGGATCTCCTCGATCGGAAGCTTGGTGTCAGGCAGCCGGTCGAGAAGGTCCCTCAGCAGGGTCAGGCGACCGAGCCGCTGGTCATTGAAGTCGACGAGCGTCCAGGGCGCATGGGCGGTGTGGGTTTCCGCGAGCATTCGCTCGCGGGCCTCGGTATAGGCCTGGTAGAGATACCTGGCCTTGCGATCGACCGACGAGAGCTTCCACCGGCGAAGCGGGTTGTTGAGGCGATCGGCGAAACGCTCTTCCTGCTTGTCCTGGTCGCAGCATAGCCAATATTTGTAGAGGTAGATGCCGTCATTGACGATCTGCCGCTCAAAGTCCGGCACCGCCTTGAGGAAGGCCGTTACTTCCTCTGAAGAACAAAAGCCCATGACCGATTCCACGCCGGCGCGGTTGTACCAGCTGCGGTCGAACAGGCTGATCTCGCCCTCGGTCGGAAGGTGCTGGGCATATCGCTGGAAATACCATTGGCCGCGTTCCCTAACGGAGGGGGCGGGAAGGGCGACGACATGGCACTGCCTCGGATTTAGCGTGCTTGCGAACATGTGGATCGACCCGCCTTTTCCGGCGGTGTCCCGGCCTTCGAACACCACGACCAGCCGCTGGCCGGTTTCCTGGATCCAGCGCGCCGCGTCGCTCAGTTCACGAAGCAGCGGTTCGAGCTGCTTTTCATATTCCTTCTGAGAAATTTCCCCCATGACGGCCCTCCACCTAGCGACACTGGCCAGCAAATTCGCCGGATGCAACTCCCGGCGGCCGGAGGGCTGGAGCTCGCCCGCGGGACCCGCGGGGTGACCGGGCCGGCGAAGGGAACAAAGAAAAAGGGCCGGACGACTGGCGCCCGACCCCTTGTTCCTTGCTCGAAGCCTAAGGAGCGTTAAGCGCCCTGGACCTCGGCGATGTCGAGCCTGACGCCGCGCCCCATGGTGGAGCTCAGCGCGATCTTCTTGACATATTTGCCCTTGGCGCCCGTCGGCTTGGCCTTGACGATCGCGTCGACGAAGGCCTCGAAGTTCGCCTTGAGGTCCGCCTCGGGGAAGCTCGCCTTGCCGATGCCGGCATGGATGATCCCTGCCTTCTCGACGCGGAACTCGACCTGGCCGGACTTGGCGTCCTTGACGGCCTGGCCGACGTTCGGCGTGACGGTGCCGAGCTTGGGGTTGGGCATGAGGCCCTTGGGTCCGAGGACCTTGCCGAGCCGGCCAACGACGCCCATCATGTCCGGCGTCGCGATGACGCGGTCATAGTTGGTGTCGCCGTTCTGCATGGCTTCCATCAGGTCTTCGGCACCGACGGTCTCCGCGCCAGCCTTGCGGGCTTCCTCGGCCTTGTCACCGCGGGCGAACACGGCGACACGCACGTCCTTGCCGGTGCCCTTGGGCAGGTTGACCACGCCGCGAACCATCTGGTCCGCGTGGCGCGGGTCGACGCCGAGGTTGATCGCTACTTCGACGCTCTCGTCGAACTTGGCGGTTGCAAGCGACTTTACGAGGCCAATGGCCTCGTCGACGCCGTAATGACGGTTGGCATCGACCTTGTCGGCCTGCGCCTTCTGCTTCTTGGTCAGCTTGGCCACGGCTTAGCCCTCCACAACCTGGAGGCCCATCGCCAGGGCGGAGCCTTCAATGATCTTCGTAGCGGCCTCGACGTCATTCGCGTTGAGGTCCTTCATCTTGATGTTCGCGATCTCGGTGAGCTGCGAACGCTTGATGGTGCCAGCGCTCACCTTGCCCGGCTCCTTCGAGCCCGACTTGAGCTTGGCAGCCTTCTTCAGGAGGAAGCTGGCCGGCGGCGTCTTGGTTACGAACGAAAAGCTGCGGTCCGCGTAAACGGTGATAACCGTGGGGATCGGCGCGCCCTTTTCGAGGTCCTGCGTGGAGGCGTTGAAGGCCTTGCAGAATTCCATGATGTTGACACCGCGCTGTCCGAGGGCAGGGCCGATCGGCGGCGAGGGATTGGCGGTGCCAGCAGGCACCTGGAGCTTGATATAGCCCGTGATTTTCTTAGCCATTTTTCTCACTCTGTAGTGGCCGTGGAAGGGATGGCCCCGCCACGTGCCGTTCAAGTTTAGCGGTCCAGACGGCAGCCCGTGCGGCCTGCCTCCCGCCGAAGCGGCCTGCCCGTCCCCCCGGACGGGCAGAACACTTCGCTCCAATTGCGTGGAAGCGCGGGCCTGGAGCAGGATCCAGCGATGTGTCAAGCCGGTGACGAGAAGAAGAGGGGGTTGAAGCGAGCTTCTTGCCGGCAAGACCGCTCATCCATGTCCCGATGAATGGCTCCTGCCGCCGCCAACTCATCCTTATCGGGCGAAAAGGCGGGCGGCGACCCCGAAATGATCGGACGGATATTCGCCCGCGACTTCCTGGTCGCCGATCACCCAGGCGGACTCCACCGCGAAATTGTCGGTCGCGACAAAGATATGGTCAATCACGCGCGGCGCATGCTTCCTCGAGCCTGGCGAGGCCCGGGTCATCAAGCGCCGCGTTGAAATCGCCCATCAGCACGAGCGGCACTCCATCGGCCGGCAGCCAGGAGAGGAGATGCTCCACCTGGCGCGCCCTGACGGCGCCGGCTTCGGCCTGCCAGGCGAGGTGAGTGCAGACCATGTCTGCCGGGCTCCCGTTAAGGTCGACCCGGACACGAAGCGCGGTGCGAAAATCATTTGTCGGCTCCAATGCCACCGAGGAAGTCTCGATGATCGGGAGCCGGGTGAGGACGGCATTGCCGTAGCGGCGTGGAGCACCCTCGGGGCTGGTCGACGCGAAACGGGTCGAGTAGCCGCCCAGTGCCCGGGCCAGCGTTTCCGCCTGGTTGGGAAGGTTCCTGGCCTTGTCCTCAAGGACTTCCTGGAGCGCGATCACGTCGGGGCCGGCCCGGCCGAGCTGCTCGTCCCGCCTCGACAGCCGAGCGAGCGAATTGCGTGCGTCGTGCCAGCTGTTGGAGGTTGCCACTCGAAGCCCCCTGGGCTCGCCGGATAATATTATCGAACGCGCGCAGGCGCCGAGCGGCACATACGCAGCCGCGATGAGCAGGGAACGGCGGGTCAGCATGGCCCGGCCTTACGCGGGTTCTGGCGCGGCGGGCAATGACCCTGCAGGAAAAGGAAATCCATTTATTCCGCACCGCTTCGGCGGGCAGCGCGTGCCAGGGCGATATGGCTCGACGCGCGGACGGCGAATAGCTAGTCTGCAGACCATCAGGCCCTGGGGAGGGGAATGATGCTGTCTGGCAAGGTAGAGCTTGCGCATGAGCCGGATTTTGTCATCGGCCGGCTGACGGTTTCACCGTCGCGACGCGAGGTCATCCGCGACGATGGCCAGCGGGAAATCCTCGAACATCGCGTGATGCAGGTACTCATTGCCCTCAGTCGGGCCGAGGGCAAGATCGTCACGCGGGACGAGCTGATCATGCTTTGCTGGGACGGCAGGGTGGTCGGAGAGGACGCGATTCACCGCGTCATCTCCCGTCTTCGCAAGCTTGCAGCCGGTATTGGCGCCGGGTCGATCGAGATCGAGACCATCACCAAGATCGGTTACCGGCTCTCCCCTGGCGATCGCGAGACAATCAACCTGCCCGGCTCACGCGCCGATGAGAAGCGGGAAGCAGCCAGTCGGCTATTCCGGGGATCGCCGACGCGGCGCGGGTTGCTGATCGGCGGGCTCGCCGCGGGAACGATAGTGGCCGGAGCCGGCGGCTTCATGCTTTATCGCCGTCTTGCCGGCCCCGCGGTACCACCCGATGTCGAGGCACTGGTCCGGCAGGCGCGACAGCTGCGCGAACTCGATAGCCGGGAATCCCAGTACCAGGCGATTGGCCTGATGAAGCGGGTGGTGGTGCTTGCGCCGGATTATGCCGATGGCTGGGGCCAACTTGGCTGTGCCTACGCTGCCGCGAGCCATAGCCGTGACTGGAGTGAGGCCGTCTCGCTTAGGAGCCGGGCCATGGCGGCAGCGAGGCGGGCGTTCGGATTAGATCCTGGCAATGGCTTTGGGGAAATGGCCAGTGCAATGGCATTGCCGATCCTCGGCCATTGGCATGAGCGCGACCGGCACACGAAGCGAGCGCTTCTCGACCGTCCTCGCGACCCCCAGCTGCTCGCCTATCGCGCCCAGACGCTGGCGATGGTCGGACGGTCCTCGGAGGCATTGAACTATTTCGAGCGGATCCGGGAAAGGCCTTTTACGCCCCGCGTCTATGCAAGTTACATTCATGCCCTTTGGGCTGCTGGCCGGGCCGAGGAAACCGACGCGGCCCTGGCCGATGCAGCTGAGTTGTATCCCGCTCACACCACCGTCTGGCTGGTCCAGTTCCACGTCCGGCTGTTTGGCGGCAGTCCAAGCAAGGCGATCGCGCTTGCCGAGGACGAGAAGGGATGGCCCGAGGGCATCGACCGGAAAACGCTTGGGGCGTGGGTGGCGCAGGCACGAGCCATCGACACCCGCGATCCCGGGCTCGAGGAGGAGGTCGCCGCTGCGCAGATGAAGCGCGCGCGCGTCTCCGCCTTCGGTGCACAGTCAGCGACCCGGGTGCTTTGCGCACTCGGGCGGATCGACCAGGCTTTCGATGTCATCCATGCATATTATTTCGGGCGCGGTTTCACCGTTCCGGATTTCCCCACCCCGCAAAGCCGCTTTACGCCCGAGCAGCGCCAGACCTTTTTCCTGTTCGAACCGGTGACGCGCCCGATGCGGGCCGATCCGCGATTTGAGCCGCTGGTTCGGGAAATCGGCCTTGATCGCTATTGGCGCGAGTCCAGCACCCGGCCCGACTATCGGCGCCTTGCCTGAGGGGCAAAGAATTCCCGATTTTTGCTTTCCATCGGCAAAAGATCGGGTTCGCATCAGTTCCAGGTCCTCCCCTTTTTCCTTGCGATTGCCCATCCCGGCCCAAGCGACACCACGATCACTCGGAAAATGATCAGATCGCGAATGAAAAGGCAAACGGCCGTCGAGCCCGGCGGCCGGTGAACGGGAGGGCATCGACATGCTGTCTTCAAGACTGGTGAACCATGCCGCGATCGCGGCGATCCTCGCATTGGGCATGCAGGCAGAGCCCGCCCTGGCTTCGCCCGGAAGCGGCGTGACCGCCGAGACCTATGTTACCGGCAAGCTGGTTGGCGCAAACCAGCAGAACTCCGACCGGGTGAAGTTCCAGACCAAGGACGATACGGCGGTCCGGGTCCAGAAGCTCGTATTCAGCCCTGGCGGCTATACCGGCTGGCATCACCACCCGGGCATCGTCATCGTGACGGTCCTATCTGGCACCATCCAGATGATGCACAGTGACTGCAGCATCCATGAATATGGGCCGGGCTCACCGCATGGCTCGGTGTTCGTCGAAGGAGAGCAACGTGTCCACGAGGCCAGCAGCGCCGACGGTGCGACGGTCTTTGCCACCTATGTCGCCCCGGACGCCAACCCGCTGCTGTTCAGGGTCGAGGACCCGGTGCCATTTTGCGCGCAGGAATAGGCCGACATTAGTCGGCCGGGCGGGAACGATTGAACCTCCCCCCGTCACAAGAACGGACGCGACGGTCGTTCCCGCTTCCAGCGGGGCTGCGGGGGCAGCCCCGCAACCGGTTTTTCGGCCGGCTTGGCCGGCCAATCCAGGCAGCCCGCACCGCTTAATCCAGCGTCGTTCGATATTTCTTCATTGCGATCCCCGCGACGACGAGGACGAACAGCGCTAGCGCTCCAAGGCTGGGCGCCGCCTCGGAAAGTCCGACGCCCTTCAGCATCGCGCCGCGAACGACGCGGAGCATGTGGGTTACCGGCAGGATCGATCCCAGCCACTGGGCCCATTCGGGCATCCCCCGGAAGGGAAAGAGGAAACCCGAAAGGAGGATCGAGGGGAGGAAATAAAAGAAGCTCATCTGCATTGCCTGCAGCTGGTTTCGGGCGACCGCGGAAACCAGGAAGCCAAGTGCAAGGCTGCCGACGATGAACAGGAAGAGGCCAAGGACAAGGGCGGCCCAGCCGCCTGCCATCGGTACGCCGAACAATATCCTCGCCATGGTGATGATGATCGCTGCCTGGATGATCCCGACGAGGACGAAGGGGGCCAGTTTTCCAACCATCACCTCGAGGGGTCTGAGCGGCGTCGAGAGCAGGGTTTCCATGGTGCCGCGCTCGGTCTCGCGGGTCATGGCGAGCGAGGTCATCATCACCAGCGTCATGGTGAGGATGGTCGCGACAAGGCCAGGCACGATATTGTAGCTGGTGATACTCTCCGGGTTGTAGCGGCGCTGGATCACGACCTCGAACGGCTGGTCGCCCGGCCTTGCGAACGCGAGTGGGCCGTTAAGGTCGTGCTTCAGGCCCTCCCGAGGGAGCGCTGCGAGCGCCGCGACCGCGCTGCCGGTGGCGGCGGGGTCCGAGGCATCGGCCTCGACAAGTATCTGCGCCTTGTCCTGGCGAACCACCCGGCGGGTGAAGTCGCCGGGAATGGTGATCGCGAACTGGACGTCTCCCCGCTCGATGAGTTGCTCCATCTCGGCCGGCGAACGGGCGACATGATCGATCGAAAAATAGTCGCTCCGCTGCAGCGAACCAATCACCGAGCGCGCGAACTGGCCATTGTCCTGGACCAGGACGGCAGTCGGGAGGTGGCGCGGGTCGGTGTTGATCGCATAGCCGAACAGCAGCAGCTGGATGATCGGGATGCCGATGATCATGGCATAGGTCAGCCGGTCGCGGACCAGCTGGGTAAATTCCTTCGTCAGGACGGCCATCATGCGGGTGAGCGACAGGCCCATCATTGCCGACGGCTCCTCATGCTGCCCTGGCCTCTTTCGGGGCGTTGGAACTCATCAGGTGGATGAAAACATCCTCGAGTGTTGGTTCGACCTCCTCCCAGCGGAAGGGATCCCGGCGGTAGGGGGCAATTGCAGCCTCGAGCGCCTTGCGGTCGGTTCCGCTTACATGAAGTGCTTCCCCGAACGGAGCGGCCATTTCGACGCCCGGGTTTCCGACCAGCTCGCGGCCGAGCCGGTCAGCCCGGGGACCGGTCGCCTCGAAGGTGATGAGACCGCTCTCGCGGATCACGGCTTCGCCTGTCCCGCGGGCGATCAGGCGACCGTTGAAGATGTAGGCAATCTCATGGCACCGCTCCGCCTCGTCCATGTAATGGGTCGAGACGAGCACGGTCATGCCGCCGTCCGCGAGGCCATGAATCTCGGCCCAGAACTCGCGCCGTGCCTCGGGATCAACGCCGGCGGTGGGTTCATCGAGGAGGAGCAGCCTTGGTTCGTGCATCACGGCGGCAGCAAGCGCGAGCCGCTGCTTCCAGCCGCCTGACAGGGTCCCGGCCAGCTGGGTTCGGCGACCAAAAAGACCCAGCTTTTCGAGCGTTTCACTGACCCGATCGCGCGCACGGTCGAGGCTGTAGACCCGGGCGATGAACGCCAGGTTCTCCTCGATCGTCAGGTCCTCGTAGAGGGAGAAGCGCTGGGTCATATAGCCGGTCTGGCGCTTGATGGCTTCGCCCTCACTTGGAAAGTCGAGACCGAGTACCTGTCCCGAACCGCCGTCGGGGGTGAGCAACCCGCACAGCATCCGCAGCGACGTGGTCTTTCCCGACCCGTTGGGGCCGAGGAAGCCGGTGATGTGTCCCTGCTCGATCTGGAGCGAGACATTGTCGACCGCCTGGAGGTTTCCAAACCGCTTGCTCAGCCCCTCGACATCGATGGCGAGGGTCACTTGAGTGGCTCCACGTCGACCGGAAGCCCGGGCATGAGGCTCGAGGGTTTGGACGGGATCGCCCCGACCATGAACACCAGCCGGTCGCGGCTGTCGCGGCTGAAGATGACCGGCGGCGTGAACTCGGGCCGCGGGCTGACGTAGCTGATCCTTGCGCTCAGCTCCTTTTGACAACCATCGCAAGTGAAGCTGATGGTCCGTCCTGGCCTGTAGAGAGCCACCTCGGTCTCCGGCACGAAGAAGCGCACCTTGACCCGTTCATCCGGGAGGAGGCTGACCACCGGCTGGTTGGCCGCCACCCATTCGCCCGGCCGGTAGAAGATCTGCTCCACCCGGGCAGGAGAGGGAACGGGCGGGGAAAGCTGGTCGAGGCGAATGGAAACCTCCCGAACGCCGCCGCGGGCCTGGCTCTCCTCGGCTCTCGCGGCGGCAGCCTGGCGCTCGCGCGCCCTCGCGGCATCGCTCGCCGCCCCAAGCCGGGCACTGGCCTCGCGAAGTGCCGCACGGGCGGCGTCGATCTCCTTGCCGGCAACCGCGGCGGGATCGTCACGCTGGACGGAAAGCAGCCGGTTGAGATCGAGCCTTGCCTTTTCGGATTCGGCCGCGGCCGCCCTGGCCTCGGACCTCGCCCGGGCAGCGTCGGCATCGGCAGCAGCAATCCGGCTGCTTGCCTGGGCTACCTGCGCCCGGGCCTGGTCGCCTTGCGCGGAAAGGGTTGCAGGATCGATGGTGAACAGGCGGGTACCGGCAGCAATGCGCTGACCTTCTTCCGCTATGACCGTCCTCACCGTGCCTGCGACCGGTGCGGAAAGGAACAGGCTGTCGCCCTCGATATAGCCGGAGAGCTGCCGATCGGGCTCGTTTCGGCCGAGAAGCAGGTAGGCGACTGCCGCGGCTGCGACCAGCAGTGCGACGATGATGATCGGCCGCGCCCGGTTCATTGACGTGTCTCCTGCCATCCGCCTCCCAGTGCCTTCACCAGTCCTACCGTGTCACGGGCGAGGGCTGCCCTCGTCTCGATCACCCGTCTTTCGAGCGAAAGCCGGCGCTGCCGCGCCTCCAGCGTGCCAGCGAGGCTCGCAAGGCCGCCACGGTGACGGGCCAGAGAGATTTCCTCGGCTCGTTCCGCGCTGGTAACTGCCCGTTCGAGCTCGTCGAGCTGGCGTCGGTCGCCCTCGATCCGCACCAGCGCATCTTCCACGTCTTTCAGAGCCACCAGAACCGCCTTTCGATATTGGACCATGGCCTGCTCCTGCCGGGCATTGCGCACCTCCACCGTTGCCCGCCGGCGCCCCCCGTCGAAGATCGGCCAATCGAGCGCTGCACCTGCTGCAAAGCTTCGGCTCCCCCATTCGAGAAGTGACCCGAGCGCCGTGCTGACCAGCGCCGGGGCAGCGGTGAGCGAAATGCGCGGGTAGAGGTCGGCGACAGCGACGCCGATGTCGGCGGTCGCCGCAGCAAGTTGTCGCTCGGCAGACCGGATGTCCGGCCGGCGCCGCAGCAGATCCGAGGGAAGCCCGGGAGGAACGGACGGGGCAGGGGGAAGGGCTGCCTTGGTGGCGAGGCTGGAGCGAAGCGCGGCAGGCGCCTGCCCGGTCAACAGCGAAAGCGCATGGATCTGGGCTTCGGCCCGCGCTTCCAGCTCCGGTACCAGGGCGGCTGCGGCGGCACGTTCCGACCGCCTTCGGTCGAGCTCTTCCCCGGTAACCAGGCCGCCACGCCTCTGTGCAGCGACAAGCTCTTCGAGCCGCTGCTGCCGGGAAAGCTCGTCCCTGGCATTGGCGGCAAGTTGCTGGATAGCGCGAAGTTCAAGATAGGCCCTTGCTACCTCGGCCGTCACGGTCACCTCGGTGTCTCGTCGATCCCAGATAGCGGCGTCGGCCCTGGCCGAAGCGGCTTCGCGCTCCCGCCGGTTGCGGCCGACGAGGTCGATCTCCCAGCGCGCGTCGAACCCGGCGCGCCAGGTCGTGAATTCCTCGCCGGGAAGCCCAAGGCCCCCGCCGCTGCTCCCGCCCGAACCCGGCGGGACTGGAATGGCATTTTCGCTGATCCTCTGGCGGGTGACCGAGCCTTCAGCGGCAAGTTGCGGCGCGGATCCGGCCCCAGCGGCACGCTCCAGCGCCCTTGCCTCGCGGATCCTTGCAGCGGCAATCTCGATGTCGAGATTCTGCTCCAGCGCGAGCTCGACAAGTTCGGTGAGACTGTTGTCGCCGAAGCCTTGCCACCAATGGTCGAGTTCGGACGAGCCAGGGACCAAGGGAGCTGCATAATCGGCTGGAACCGGGATTGCCGGCTCTTCATAGTCAGGTCCGACGGTCGAGCAGCCCGCCAGCAGAAGGACCATGAAAAGCGGGCGCTTCATTCGCCGTCTCGAACGAGGAGGCCGGCGAGGATCGTCTCGGCATGCTGCCACCCCAGTCGCTCGAGATCGACCGGGGCGCCGCCCACTGGCTCAAGCGTTTCGCGCCAGATGACGCCCATCATCATCGCGCCCATGAGCGAGAAAGCCTGGAGCCGGGGATCGCCCGGCCGGACCTCTCCCAGTTCCTGGGCCCGCTCGATGATCCTGGCGATGGTCCCGATCGCGTTCGAGAGCACGACGTCGTGCCAGACTTTCGCGATCTCGGGGAAATTGCGGGATTCGCCGATCACCATCTTGGCGACGGCGCCGATCGGAAGCTTTTCGGCCAGCGCTGCAAAGCGTGGCAGGAACGTCCGGACAATTTCCTCCAGGGGGAGGTCGGTCTGTTCGAGGCTGGCGCGAACGGCCTCGATATTGGGCGAGATGGTGTCACGAATGACGGCGCGGAAAAGCTCCTGCTTGTCGCTGAAGTAGAGGTAGAGCGTTCCCTTCGAGACACCTGCGCGCCGTGCAATCTCGTCGAGCTTCGCCGCCGCGAACCCTTTTTCGGCAAATACCTCGAGCGCCGCGGAGCAGATTTCGTGGGGGCGATCCTCGGCGCGGCGCTGCCACTTGGGTTGCTTCATGCGACTTCCTAACTGACCAGTCAGTTATTAACTCAACTCGCCATGTCGTGCAAGCGACAAAAAAGGGGCCGCCCGTCGGGCAGCCCCTCTCGTGACATTCCCTTGAGACCAGGCCGAACTACTTGACGCGTTCTACCTGTTCGAACTCGAGCTCGACCGGCGTTGCGCGTCCGAAGATCGAGACGCTGACCTTCACGCGCGCACGGTCGAAGTCCAGTTCCTCGACAACGCCGTTGAAGCTTGCGAACGGGCCGTCGAGTACCTTCACCGCGTCGCCGATCTCATAGTCGACCTTGACCTTGGTCTTCGGTGCCGAAGCAGCCTCTTCCTTGGTATCGAGCATGCGGTGGGCCTGGGCATCGGGAATGGCCTGGGGCTTGCCGTTGGGTCCGAGGAAGCCGGTGACCTTCGGCGTGTTCTTGACGAGGTGGTAGACGTCGTCGTTCATTGCCAGCTTGGCGAGGACATAGCCGGGCATGAACTTGCGTTCTGCCTGGACCTTTTTCCCCCGCTTGATCTCGGTGACGGTCTCGGTCGGAACCTCAACTGCTTCGACGAGGCTTTCGAGCCCGAGCCGCTTGGCCTCGGCCAGGATCGAGTCCCTGACCTTGTTCTCGAACCCGGAGTAGGCGTGGATGATGTACCAGCGGGACATGGATGTTCCTGTGAATTTCCTGCAGAGCCGGGCAACGCGGAATGGGACGGCTGCGCTGAACAGAGTGTCGGTGCCGAGGAAGAACAGGGCAAGCAGCGCGGTCATGATGAGGACCATCACTGCCGTCGTGCGGGTTTCCTTCATCGTCGGCCAGACGACCTTGCTGCCTTCGGCGCGTACCTGCCGGATATATTCGCCGGGGGAAACCTTTGCCACGATGCCGATGCCCTCAAAAAAGATAGAAAAACGAGGTCCGCGGACACCCCGCCGGACCTCGGACGATGCGCGATGTAGCGCGGTTGGGTTCGCCCTTCAAGGCCGGCCGCAGCGCCTGCCCGTAACAGCCCTGGAGCAGCCGCTGCCACCGATGCAGCCGGAACGATGTGTTACCCATGTCTCCGGAACGTACAGAGCGGACCTGGCAGGGGCGGAGGGACTCGAACCCACGATGAGATGATTGGGGCGCAAGAGGAATGCCCTTGATAATTAGGCCGCTCTTGCAAGCACCTCGATCCGCTCCTCGCAAAGCGTGCGAACGAGGTCGCCCAGCATGGTTACCCTCGCGCCGAGCCATTCAAGCTCCTCGGCGGTGATCCGGTAATTGCGGGAATAGCGGGCCTTCACATAGGCTTCGCGGAGAAGTTCGAAACACCGCCGCTCGAACTTGGTGTCGCGCGGCCAGACGGTTTTAAGCCTTGGCTCCATCTCCTCGGCCAGCTGGCGGAGCCGGTTGAGGGCGAGCCGCGTGGTGATCGTGAGGAGGTAGGCGCGCGCGTTGTCGACCGTCGCGGGATCGACGCCGTCCCAGCGGATCCAGGCCTCCTGGACGACGTCCTGAGCCTCGGCCACAGAAGTTCGAAGCAGCGCCGCTCGAACTTGGTACCCCGCGGCCAGACCACTTTAAGCCTCGGCTCCATCTCCTCGGCCAGCTGCCTGAGCCGGTTGAGGTTATGGGACTTGGGTGAGTGCAGGGTACGAACAAGTAGCAGGCAGTGGTAGAAGCGTTCTACGGCTTGATGCAGCTGGAATGCAGCAACCTTGCCGGCTCCATCGTCAATCGCATGTTGATACTGTCTAACAAACTGTGCTGCACTCTCGAACCATTCCTCGAAATAGTCGCGGGTCTCCTGGAGCGCCTGTTCCGGGGTTAGCGGTCGTGGCTCGGCGAACGGGTGGCCGGGCTCTTCGAAGAGGACAATTCCTTCCCGGACGATGTCCATGAAGAAATAGCGGCCAAGCCTCAGCTTCTCGTTCACCTCGTCGATGTCGTGGTAGATGATGCTTACCGGGGTGCGCAGCTTCTCGCCCGATGACAGTTCGGCAAGCAGCCTGTCCTCGGTCTTGCCCCAGAACTCGGCGACATCGGTCAGCTCTTCCCTGTCAACCACCACCATCAGGTCATAGTCGGAGAAATAGCGGCCGACCGGGTCCTCGACCCAGTCGCCCCTCGCATAGCTTCCAAAGAGGATGATCTTTAAAAGCTTTCCGCCCCGGATCTTCGGCATCGTCCGCCTGGCAATGGCGAAGTCGAACCCTTCCCGGATGACATCGACGACGTGGCCAAGCTCACGCCTCTTTCCCTCCGGCAGATGGTCGAGCGAAGCCTTCATCTCCCAAGGTTCGCTTGGTTTGGCGCCATTGCCAAGGGGTTTTGGCACTCGGCCGGGAGCCTTAAAGCCGCATCTCGCCCCGGGCCCCCGCTAATGGAAAGGTGCGCAAAAGACCCGGTCAGGCGGCGATGTCGTAGGGGATGATCTCGCCCGACAGGTAAAGATTGCGGGCCTTGGTCCTCGAGAGCTTGCCGGACGAGGTGCGGGGAAGGGTCCTCGGAGGAACCAGCTCGACGACCGGCGTGATCCCGGTGATCGCCCGGACACGCTCGCGAATGTCGTCGCGAAGCTTGCCGCGCTCGGCAGGATCGCTGACCCGGCAGTGGACCAGAACGGCCGGCGTTTCCTCGCCGCTCGGACCGGTGATCGCGAATGCGGCAATGTCGCCCGACTTGAAGCCGGGGAGCTGCTCAACGGCCCACTCGATGTCCTGCGGCCAGTGGTTCTTGCCGTTGATGATGATCATGTCCTTGGCGCGACCGACAATGAAGATATAGCCGCCGGACATGTAGCCCATGTCGCCCGTGTCGAGCCAACCGTCCTTCATGCAGGCGTCGGTCGCGTCCTGGTCGCGGTAATAACCGACCATCACCGAGCTTCCGCGGACCCAGACCTTGCCGATCGCACGATCGGCAAGGAGCTCGCCGTCGTTGCCGCGGATCTCGATCTCCATGCCCTTGACCGGCTTGCCGCAGTTGACGATCGCCCGGTAGCGGCGCGGCCGCTCCTGGGACGGCGTTCCAGCGCCCGTAAGCTCGCTTTCCTCGACCAGCTCGAGCCGGATGCCTTCGCCCGGCGGCATGATCGACACGGCGAGCGTCGCCTCGGCAAGGCCATAGCTCGGGCAGAAAGCAGCTGCCTTGAACCCGGCGTCGGCGAAGCTGTCGACAAAAGCCTGCATCACGTCGGGGCGGATCATGTCGGCCCCATTGCCTGCGAGCCTCCAGCGCGAAAGGTCGAACCGGTCTGCCGCGCGGGTCAGCGAGCTCATCCGGCGCGAGCAGATGTCATAGCCGAACGTCGGCGAATAGGAGAGCGAGGTGCCCGGGTTGCGGCTGATTAGGTCGAGCCATGCAAGTGGTCGGCGGGCGAAGTCTTCAGTCTTGAGATAATCCACCGACACCTGGAGCGCGAGCGGCGAGAGCATGCAGCCGACCAGCCCCATGTCATGATACCAGGGCAACCAGCTGATGCAGCGGTCGGATTCCTGGATGTCGGTTGCGACGCCGTGGGCATGGAGATTGTCGAGAAGCGACCGGTGCGTGACTGCGACGCCATGCGGGAACCGGGTCGAGCCGCTCGAATATTGAAGATAGGCGATCTCATGCTCGTCCGCACTGGGCAGAGCCACCACGCCGGCAGGCTCAACTTCCGCGAGGCTTTCCCAGGAGCGGGCGTCGATCGTGCACTTTGCTGCAGCGGCGATCGTGAAATCGGCCAGCTCTTCGGGATAGAGGAACAGTTGCGGGTCGCAGCTCGACAGCATCACTACCAGCTGGTCGATATAGGCCTCGCGCCCGCCGAAGCTGGTCGGAAGCGGCAGCGGAACCGGCCAGAGACCGGCGTAAATCGCGCCGAAGAAGCAGGCCGCGAATTCCGGACCGGTCTCGGCGACCAGCGCCAGGCGGTCACCCTTGTTCAGCCCGAGCGCCATGAACCGCCGCGCGTTGGCAAGCGCGTCCACGCGAAGTTCGCTATAGGGATAGGCGCGAACAAGCGTTCCGCGGGCGTCGTGGAAGTTCATTCCGCGATTGCCGCGGGCCGCATAGTCCAGCGCCTCGCCTAGAGTTGGAAAATCGGCAATGCGCCGCTCCAGGCGGTCGAGGGTCGGTGTATAGCCTTCGGCTGTAAGGCTGGTGTCGATCCTGTCCTGACGGTCGAGCACGCTTTTTTCCTGTTGTTCTGGTCAAAAGTTCCGACGGACGGCCGCCGGAGGGCCTGTCTGCTGCGGGCCTTTTTGCCTGATGGTGGGGGACTGTGGCACAAACATGGCCATGGCCATGCAACCCGGGCGAAGGCCAAGGCCGCCGCTTACCGCAGAAAAGCTCGAGGAAACTGCGCTAAACTATGTCGGGCGCTTCGCGACCAGCCGCGCGAAATTAAGGTCCTATCTCGAGCGGAAAATCCGGGAGCGGGGCTGGGCCGGCGAGGGAGAGCCGCCACTCGACGCGCTCGCCGACCGTTTTGTCAGTCTCGGCTATGTCGATGACCGCGCCTTCGCCCTCGCCAAGGCTCGTTCTCTTGCCGGCCGCGGCTATGGCCTGAGGCGCGTCGAACAGGCGCTCGCCATGGCCGGGATCGATGAACTGAACGGCGCCGATGCCCGTGAGCTCGCCGGGGCGGAAGCGGTCGAGGCGGCGCTGCGCTTTGCACGAAAGCGCTCGATCGGGCCCTACGCGAAACGGAAGCCTGATCCCCGGGAGCGCGAGCGCTACCTCGCTGCGATGATCCGCGCCGGCCATGCGTTTGCGCTTGCAAGGACGATCGTCGATCTTGAGCCCGGCGAGGAGCCCGACCTCGAGGCGCTTACGTCCGGGAGCTAATACCAACTTATGTCGGTTTTCCGACACAAGAGAGCGTGTTAATATGAAATGGTGCAGCGTTTGATAATCGAAACGACTCACGGGGAGGAATCGGAAGGGGGCATGTCAGCAACCGCCGATTCCATTCCCGACGGGGTACATTGCACGGGCCGCGTCAAATGGTTTGACGCGACCCGGGGTTTCGGATTCCTCGTATCGGACGACTGCGACGGGGACATCCTCGTCCACTTCAGCGTACTCAAGGAACACGGCCGCCGCTCGCTTCCCGAGGGCGCGACGATCGAGTGCATTGCCTCCCGCCAGGACCGCGGCCTCCAGGCCCGCAAGATCATCTCGATTGACCTATCAACTGCCTTGCCCATGACACCCCGCCCGGTCCATCCTGTGGCCGAGCGCGCGGACCGAAAGGCACTTGTCGATTCCGCGGGCGAATATGAGCCGGTGGAGGTCAAATGGTTCAATCGCGTGAAGGGTTATGGCTTCCTCAACCGGCCGGGCGAGGGCGAGGATGGCGAGGATATTTTCGTTCACATGGAGACGGTTCGCCAGTCGCAGATCGTCGATCTCCAGCCAGGCCAGCCACTCGAGGCGAGGATCGCTGCAGGGCGAAAGGGCCTCACGGCCGTCGAGCTTCGCGAGCCCTGATCGTTCGCTCGCTCGCGCTTGGCATGGTCGCCGGGCTTTCTGCGTGCCAGCCTTCGGCAACCAATGCCGTCGAGCTAGCCCAGTCCCCCTCGGGGCTTGAGCAGGTGCCACTCACCATCGAATCGAACGGCAGGACCCACCGGTTCACGGTCGAGGTTGCAAAGAGTGCCGAGGAACAGGCGATGGGCCTCATGTACCGCAACGCGCTGAGCCCGGACCGCGGCATGATCTTTCCGTTCGAGCAGCCGCGCCAGGCGAGTTTCTGGATGCGAAACACGCTCATCCCGCTCGACATGATCTTCATCCGCGCCGACGGGACGATCGCCAACATCGCCGCGAACACCGTGCCCATGTCCGAAGTGCCGGTACTTTCCGAGGGCAATGTTGCAGCAGTCCTCGAGATTGCCGGCGGTCGCTCGGCCGAGCTCGGCATCAAGGCCGGGGACAAGGTCCACTGGAAAGCACCGCAATGACCCGGCTTTTGCACCCGGGCGACCAGAGTCGCTTGCCTAGCATCGCGTAACGGGGCAAAGGCGCCGCCCATGGGAATTTTCGCAAACGCCTTCACCTGGTGGAACGGCGCCTCCTGGGGAACGATGATTTCTTCCCGGCGCAACGGCGAGGAAGTCGGCCGTGACGAGGCGGGCAACATTTATTACCGCCACCGCAAGAATCCCCGCCGCCGCTGGGTGATCTATAACGGCTCCAACGACAGCAGCAGGGTGCCGCCGGGCTGGAATGCCTGGCTACGCGGGACCATCGACGAGCTGCCCGAAAAGGGACTCCCGCCGCGCCGCAAGTTCGAGCAGGCACCGCAGCCCAACCTGACCGGCACCATGGCCGCCTTTCGCCCGGGCGGATCGCTTGCCTCGCGCGGCGTTCGGCCGGCCTCGACGGGCGATTATGAAGCGTGGAAGCCCGACCAGGCGTGAACGTGAGGCAAGCATTTCTGCCGGTCGCCCTGCTGCTTGCCGCTAGCGGCTGCGAGCGCGCCCAGCAGGATGACCAGATCTCCAACCAGCCAACGACGATCGACGTGCCGCGTGCTGCCGCCGAGCAGCCCGGGGTCACGCCGATGGCCGAGCGAGTCGCGGTGCTTGGCCTGCTCAACAAGCGCAACGGCATTGTTCGCGACCTGACACTCCGCCCGGGCCAGGCAATGCGCGTCAAGGACGTCACGGTTCGCCTTCGTGCCTGCGAGACCAGCGCTCCCTGGGAGAGCGAGAAGCTGACCGGGGCCTTCGTCCAGGTCGACCGACTCAGGCCGGACGGGCAGTGGGTCCGCCGCTTCTCGGGCTGGCTCTACAAGGAAAGCCCGTCGCTCAACGTCGTCGAGGACCCGGTTTACGACGTTTGGCCCAAGAGTTGCGCAATGAGCTGGCCGGCGGGGCCAGCGGCACCGGCCGCTCCGGCCGCGCCGAGCAGCCGGTCAAGCGCCCCGAACTCGGGCGGTGGCAGCGACACGGAAGCAACTCCGGGCGGTGCCGATGCGCCCGAGCCGGCACTCCCTGCTCCCGAGACCCCGGCCGAAGATAACGCAGAGCCAAGCATCCCCACATAATCATCGCGGCTGACGGTCGTTGCCCCGAGTGATGCAAGGTGAGGGGTCATGAACTGGCAGTCGAGCAGCGTGAAGTGGCCGACCCTCAGCCGGGCAACAAGCCAGGCCAGCGCAACCTTGGAGGCGTCGGTCATGCGGCTGAACATGGACTCGCCGAAAAAGGCACGGCCGAGCTTCACCCCATAGAGGCCGCCTACCAGTTCGCCCTCGTGCCAGCACTCGATCGAATGGGCATGGCCAACCGCGTGGAGGCCGAGCGTCGCCCGCTCGATGTCGGCGTTGATCCAGGTCTCGTCGCGGTCGGCGCAGGCCAGCAGCACCTCGTGAAAGGCCCGGTCTCGGGTTACCTTGAACCGACCCGACTTCAGCCTTTTTGCAAGCGACTTCGAGAGGTGGAAGCCATTCAGGGGGATGATCGCGCGATTGCGCGGCTCGACCCAGAAAATGTCTCCGGCATCGCGACTGTCGGCCATTGGGAAAATGCCCGCGGCATAGCCCCTGAGCAACATTCGCGGATCCAGGCCCTGGCTCACAGCAGTTTGCGAACTTCCTCTTGCGGCCGGCAAAGCCGGACGCCTTTTTCGGTCTCCACCAATGGACGCTGGATGAGCACCGGATGTTCCATCATCGCGTCCAGAATTTCATCGTCGCTGACGTCCGGCCTTGTAAGGCCAAGCTCCTCGGCCAGGGGCTCCTTGGCGCGAAGCCCCTCGCGCGGCGAAATCCCGGCGCGCTCGTAAAGCCGCTGCAGTTCGGCCCGGCCAGGAGGGGTCTTCAGATACTCGATGACACTCACGTCAGCGCCTTCATTGCGCAATATTTCGAGCGTCTTGCGCGACGTCCCGCAAAGCGGATTATGGTAGATGGTCGCCTTCATTACGGCTCCTGTTCAATTCCTGTTTTCAAGGGTGCCACACAGAGGCCGGGCATAACAATGGTATCGGTGATCCGGATTTGGATATCGTTGAACATGCGGAACCTCCTTCCCTGACTGTCGTTTGGCCGAGGTGACTTGTGCACCGCTGCCGGGGGCGTCGGTCCCGGCGCACGGTCCAATTTGCAGTTTGATAAAAGGGAGTCAGAAGATGCGGAAATCAATGATCGCAATCCTGCTCGCCGGTACCGTTTCGCTGGGCGCTTGCGCGACCGACAGCCAGACGGCCGGTGATATCGCGCAGGGCGCCGCAATCGGCGGAGCCGGCGGAGCAGCGATTGGCGCAGTGGTGCCGGGTGTCAATGTCATCGAGGGTGCAGCAATCGGTGCCGCCGTCGGTGGTCTCGCCGGTGCGATCTGGGCTGACAACAACCAGGACGGCTATGCCGACGGCTATGTCCAGAACGGCAACTATTATCCGGGTACCCCCCCGGGATATGATCCGACTCTTCGTCGTGTCGCCACTGGCGCCCTCGGCGGCGCAGCGCTTGGCGCGGTCGCTGGCGCAGTGATCGGCGGCCTCAGCCCAATCGAAGGCGCCGTGATCGGCGCGGCGGTTGGCGGGCTTGCCGGCGCAGTGTGGGCCGACAATGATCGCGACGGTCGTGCGGACGGATATGTCTACAACGGCCAATATTACCAGGGAACGCCGTCGGGCTATGCCCCGATGACGACTCCGCCCCCGGCAGCTGGCGAGCGGGGTTAATGGTCGCAAAGATCGGTAATCGATCCTTGCCGAAGCCCGCCGGACGCCTGGTGCGTTCGGCGGGTTTCGCTTTCGTTGCAGCGGGCATGCTGGCGGCGGGCCTTCCCGCCGAACCTGCCCGTGCTGCAACCGCCCAGCTGCAGCTGGACGAGAGAATTTCGGGCCCGGCCTGGGTCCGGGCGGGTGATGCCGAGGCAGCGAGAAGCCTGATCGCGCTGCTCGAAACCGCCGAGGTCGATGGCCTTGATCCCAAGAAGTTCAAGCTTGGCGCGCTCCGCAGGGCTGTCAGGGCAGCGGAACGGGGCAACGCGTCAGCGATCGAAAAGGCCAACGAGATGCTCGACCGGGCGCTCGTCAGCTATGTCACGAGGCTGCGTGACGCGCCGATGTCCGACTGGATCATCAATGACAGGGAGGCCATCCCGAGGCCGCCTTCCGCAAGGGAGATCCTCGCAAAGGCGGCACAGGCTCCATCGCTCGCCGGCTGGGTCGAGGCGATGCCGTTCATGCACCCGAGCTACACCGGGCTTCGCGAAGCACTGGTGAGGGCGGAAGAACGAGGCGACGAGCGAGCCGCCGACCTGCTCCGGGTTAACCTGCAGCGGGCGCGCTTCCTTCCCTCGAGCGGCCGCTACCTGGTGGTGAATACCGCGGCGCAGCGGCTCTACATCTACGAGGACGGGACGATCATCGATTCGATGAAGGTGGTGGTCGGAAAGCCCCACCAGCCCACTCCGATGATGGCCGCTACCATCAAATATACCGCGCTCAACCCCTATTGGAACGTCCCGCCGGACCTCGCCGCCGAGCGGGTCGCGCCGAGCGTCGTCCGCGAGGGCACGCGCTATCTCAAGAAGCATGGTTATGTGGTCTTGTCCGACTGGAGCGAGCAGGCGAGGCCGGTTGACCCATCGACCATCGACTGGAAAGCGGTCGAGGCCGGGAAGGTCCAGATCCGCCTTCGCCAGAACCCCGGCCCCGGCAACGCGATGGGGCGGATGAAGTTCATGTTCCCCAACCCCCAGGGCATCTATCTGCACGACACGCCGAACAAGGAGCTGCTGAACGAGGCCGCGCGGCTGTTCAGCGGAGGCTGCGTGCGGCTGGAGGATGCGCCGCGGCTCGCTCGATGGCTCTACGGCGAACCGCTTGATCCAAAGGGTGCGAAGAGCGAGGAACGGGTCGATCTATCCGAACCGGTACCGGTCTATCTGATCTACCAGACCGCGGTTCCGAGCGACGAGGAGGTCGTCTTCTACGACGACATCTACGGCAAGGACCGGTCGGTGATCGCCAGTGCCGGGAAGGGCAGGGTGGCGGCCCGCTAGGCCTCAGTTCTTGGTCCAGGTGGCGGTGTAGCGCAGCCGGACGGTAAGCGGCCGGCCTTGCGCATCGCGCGCCGGCTCCCAGCGGCTCCGGCGGAGCATCACGTTGCACAGTGCCTGGTCGACCGCGTCATTGCCGCTGCTTTGAAGGACGCTGCAGTCGCTCACCCGGCCGTTTGCCGCAATCGTGAGCCATAGATGGGCAAAGCCGCGGTTGGCCGAGAAAACCCTGAGCAGGCTTGCAGGAAGCCTCGCGCTGTTTCCTCCAAGAAGGCGCGCCTCGGAGGCAATACCGCCACCACCGCCGCTTCCGCCACCGCCGCGCCCGCTTCCAGAGCCGCCCGCCCCCGGGCCAGTGCCACTGGTCGCCGCGCCGGCGCTCGCCGCGCTTCCGCTGCCGGCGATCGGCGCCGCGACGACCGGCGAGGGCGCCGGCACCTCGATCCTCGGTGCCGGCGCAACCACCGGCGTCGGCTCGGCTTTCCTGCCGGCCGCGCCTTCCTCCTCCTCGGCCCGGCCCTGGTCGACCTCGGGCGGTGGCTGGGGCGGCGGCATTTCCACGACGTCGATAAGCACGGTCGGCTCGCTTTCGGGCAGGCGCACCGGCGCATCCGAGGGCATCAGCAGCACCGCGGAAACGATGATCGCATATACTGATGCAACGGCAGCGATCGCCTTGGCCTTGTCCGGCCTCGTCGGTTCGGCGCGATATCGGGCCATGCCCTCGCAAACGCTTCGCCGGGCAAAAATATTCGGTCGCTAGGGGCCAGTGGACCTGGTGAGGCGAGGGCGCCGCGGCGCAAGGCCGCGGCCCCTTAAAACCGCTCACTCGGGGAAGGCGGATTCTTCCCGGTTTTCCTCGAGCCAGCGCTCCAGCCACTTGATCGTATAGTCGCCGCTCATGAATGCCTCGTCACGGATGATCCGCTTGTGCAGCGGGACGGTGGTTTTCATCCCCTCGACCACGAATTCCTCGAGCGCCCGCTTGAGGCGCTGGATGCAGCTCTGGCGGGTCTGCCCATAGACGATTAGCTTGCCAATCATGCTGTCGTAATAGGGCGGGACGCGGTATCCCGCGTATAGGCCGCTGTCGACGCGGACGTGCATGCCGCCAGGAGCCACATAGTTGCTGACGAGGCCTGGCGAGGGCGCGAAGGTGTCGGGGTCCTCGGCGTTGATCCGGCACTCGATGGCATGGCCCTTGAGGCTTACCTCGCCTTGCGAGACGCTGAGCCCGTCGCCCTGGGCTACCCGGATCTGCTCGCGCACCAGGTCGATGCCGCTGATCATCTCGGTCACCGGGTGCTCCACCTGGAGCCTCGTGTTCATCTCGATGAAGTAAAAGTGGCCGTCCTCGTAGAGGAACTCGATCGTGCCGGCGCCCCGGTAGCCCATCTCGGCCATCGCATTCGCAACCAGTTCGCCCATCTCGGCGCGCTGCCCGGCCGAGATGACCGGGGAAGGGGCTTCCTCGATTACCTTCTGGTGTCGGCGCTGGATCGAGCAGTCGCGCTCGCCGAGGTGGATCGCCTTGCCGGCGCCGTCGCCGAATATCTGGAACTCGATGTGCCGCGGGTCACCGAGATATTTTTCCATGTAAACGGTGGCATCGCCGAACGCGGCCTTCGCTTCCGACGAGGCCTGGCCCATCAGGCTTTCCAGCTGGTCCTCGGAGGGCACCACTTTCATCCCGCGGCCCCCGCCGCCAGACGCCGCCTTGATCAGCACGGGGTAGCCTA
>JAJJPO010000042.1:0-5728 GCA_032907585.1 Sphingomonas sp.
CGAGGGCTCCAAGGGATTTACCAAGGACCTCTGCTCCCGGGCGGGAATCCCGACCGCAGCCTATGTGCGCGTCGACACCATGACCGAGGCAATCGCCGCGCTCGATGGCTTTTCGATCCCCGTCGTGATCAAGGCGGACGGGCTCGCGGCAGGCAAGGGCGTCACCGTCGCGATGAGCCGGGCCGAGGCCGAAGAGGCGATCCAGAAAGCCGGTGACGGCCCCATGGTGATCGAGGAATATCTCGAGGGCGAAGAGGCAAGCCTGTTCGCTCTGGTGAACGGCACTCGCTGCATAGCGCTTGCCTCGGCGCAGGACCACAAGCGGGTTGGCGAGGGAGATACCGGCCCGAACACCGGGGGCATGGGCGCCTATTCGCCGGCACCCGTGCTGACGCCCGAGCTCGAGGCACGGGCGATGCGCGAGATCATCGAGCCGACTGCACGCGCCATGGCCGGCGAAGGAACTCCCTTCAGCGGGATACTTTATGCTGGCCTGATGCTTACCGCCGACGGGCCAAAGCTCATCGAGTATAATGTGCGCTTCGGTGATCCGGAGTGCGAGGCGATCATGCCCCGGGTGGAAGGAGATTTCGCGGCATTGCTCCACCAGGTCGCGATCGGCGGCGACTTCGAGGCACCCGCCCTGTCCGGCGATGTTACGATGACGGTCATCATCGCCGCGCGCGGCTATCCGGCCCAGCCGGCCAAGGGCGGCGCGATCCTGGGTCTCGATGCGGCCGGAAAGGTACCGGGCGTTACTGTTTTCCACGCGGGAACAAGCCGGAGCGGCGAGAAGCTCGTCGCCAGTGGCGGTCGCGTTCTCGCCGTCACAGGCAGGGGCCGTTCGCTCGGCGAGGCGCGCGACAGGACATATCAGGCTGTCGAACGGATCGACTTTGCCGACGGTTTTTATCGCCGGGACATTGGCTGGCGGGAACTGGAGCGGGCCTCGTGAGCGGGAAACCCATATTCCTCGGCGGGCTCGCCGTCGTCATCGCCTTCGCAGCCCTCTGGCACGGCCCACTTGGTGCCGGCGACCGGCTGGCAGCGAGGGTCGAAACCCGGGCACGAACAATGCTCGACCAATATGAGATGACCATGATCCAGGCGAGATTGCAGCGTAGGCCCTTGTCTCGCAGGCTGGTGCTTTCGGGACCGGCGGACGATTTCCAGCGGCGTGAGCTGGTGCGGATTCTCGACGGGACGCCTGGCGTCCTGGAAGTCCGATGGGACCCGGGCTCGCTCCCGCAGGAACGAGGAGTTCGCCAGTGATCCCGCTGCTACTCGAAGCTGTCCTGCTTGGCCTCGCGGGCTTCGCGATCGGCCTCCTGATCGGTTATGTGATTGAACTTCGTCGCCGGGCCAACCGGTGGAAAAAGAGGATCTAGAAGCGCATGGAATTCCTGCAGATCTACTGGCCTGTCTTCCTCGTCGGCCTCGTCGTTGGCCTGCTCGTCATCTATCTCGTCTTCCGGCCAAGACAGAAGGTCCGGCTGACTGAAAGCGCGCCTCTAAGGCCCCACATGGAGCGCTCAGAGGCAGGCGAGGGGCGCAAGATCGTCGACGAAGCGGCTGCAGCGGCCAGCGATGTCGCCGGCCAGATGCTTAACGCCAAGGTGCACGAAGAGCTGCCGGGCGCCTCCGGACCTCCCGACGACCTCGTCAAGCTGAAGGGCGTCGGCCCCAAGTTCGCGGCGCTTCTCAACGAGCGGGGGATTTCGCGCTTCGACCAGATCGTCAAGCTGTCGCCCGGCCAGGTGGAGGCACTGGACGCTTCGCTCGGAGCCTTTCGGGGACGCTTCGAGCGCGACCGGATCCAGGAACAGGCGGACTATCTCGCCCGCGGCGACATCGATGGCTACGAGGCAAGGTTCGGCAAGCTCTAGTCGGTCGCTTCCTCGTCCGCCCTTTGCGCTTCGGCCTCGCGGCGAGGGGGCCTGCTGACCAGCAGCTTGTCGATCTTGCGGCCGTCCATGTCGACCACCTCGAAGCGGAACCCGTCGAACATGAATATCTCGCCGGTCTCGGGGATCTTCTTGAGGACCGAGAGGGCAAAGCCTGCGACCGTCGCATAGTCCCGTTCACCGGGCATCGATACGCCGACGCGATCCGAAAGCATGTCGGCGCTTGCCGACCCTGAAATCAGCCAGCTGCCGTCCTCGCGTTCGACGCAGGGCGGCTCCTCGCCGGCCTCGAGATCGTGCTTGAAGGCGCCAGCAAGGGCGCTGAGGATCGAGCCCGGAGTGACGATACCGTCGAGATGGCCATATTCGTCATGGACGAGTGCAAGCGGAACTTCTGCGGCGCGCAGGACAGCGAGCGCGTCCATCGCGTCCATGAGATCGGGGATCACCGGCGCTGACCTGGTAAGCCGGGTGAGATCGAGATCTTCGCCGTTGAGCAGCGCCGTCAGCATGTCGCGGGTAGCGACGACCCCGATGATGTTGTCGACCGAGCCCTGGGCGACCGGGATGCGACTATGGGGCGCGTCGGCAAGTGCCGCCCGGATCTCCTCGGTCGAGCAATTGACGTCGAGCCAGTCGATGTCGGTCCTCGGAGTCATCACCTCCCGCACCGGGCGGTCCGCGAGCCTGACGATCCCCGAGATGATGGCTCGCTCATTTTCCTCGAGGACCCCGGCGCTCTTCGCCTCGGCGACGACCAGGTGAAGTTCCTCGGCGGTGACGACGTTGCGGGTCTCGCGATTGAGCCCGAACAGCCGGAAGATGAGGGCGCTGGTCTTGTCGAGCAGCCAGACCAGGGGGGCGGTGACCTTCGACAGCCAGCCCATCGGGCGCGCGACGATCGCGGCAATCGCCTCGGGGTTCCTCAGCGCAAACTGCTTGGGCACCAATTCGCCGATGACGAGGCTGGCATAGGTGGTGATGACGATGACGGTCCCGAAGCCAAGGCTCATCGCAGTCTCGGCGTCGATGCCGATGAGCGCGATCCTCTGGCCGACAGGTTCCCCGAGGCTGGCACCGGAATAGGCGCCGGCGAGGATCCCGATGAGGGTGATCCCGATCTGCACGGTCGAGAGGAAGCGCCCCGGCTCGGCAGCAAGTCCCAGCGCGCATCTCGCACCGCTGGAGCCCGACTTGGCCATTGCCTTGAGGCGCGCCTCGCGTGCCGAGACGATCGCGAGCTCGCTCATCGACAACAGGCCGTTGAGCGCGACGAGCGCGAGGATCAGGAGGAGATCTAGCCAGGGAAAGGGAAGGAGCGCGTCGCTCATGGTGCTTGCCAGTTCCATGCCGCCAAAATCCGGGCGGGGCAAGCGGGCGATGGATCGTGCATGTCAGGCTGGCCGGAGATTATCCGCGTCGTTCGCTGAAAAAGCGGCGAAGCTGTGCTGCCGCCTCCTCCTCTCCGATCCCGCCGAGCACGTCGGGCCGATGGTGACAGGTTGGCTGGGAAAAGATGCGGGCGCCATGCACCACCCCTCCCCCCTTCGGGTCCTCCGCGGCAAACCTCAGCCCGTCGAGGCGGGAAATCCCGATCGCCGCGGCGCACATGGCGCAAGGTTCGAGGGTAACCCAGAGAATGCATCCGTCCAGTCGGGACCGGCCGAGCCTCGTCGCGGCGTGGCGAATGGCGACCATCTCGGCATGGGCAGTAGGATCAAGGCTTCCCCGCATGCTGTTTCGTGCCTCGGCGATGATTTCATCACCCAGGGTCACGACGGCACCGACCGGCACTTCGCCGGCCTCTGCGGCAATGGTTGCAAGATCAAGCGCACGGCGCATTGGCGGTGGCAGCGGGAAAGCCATGATCGTTCGATCGCTAGCCTGCCTCGCGGGCCCTGTCATGCCCTGCCCGCAAGTCCAGCGCGCTCCTTTCGGCCAGGAGTCAGTTGGCGTTGGCCGGCTCCTCGGCTGGCTTTTTCACTTCGACCCTGGGAACGGGAACCGTGGCGCTGTCGCGGGATACCTCGACCTTGGGGACCGCGACATTCGCGGTCGTCGTTCCAAGTTCGACCGACCCGGTGTCGACGTCGAACGCCGGGGCCTGGCCTTCCCGGGCGCGGACCTGCCCGTCACTCGATTCGATCCTCGGCACTTCTCCCTGCCGGGTCTGGGAAATGTCCAGGAACCCCGACGCTATCGCCGCGATCAGGATGACCACCACGAGAATGAGAAACAGCAGAATGGCGCGCACCGGTTTACTCCCTGTTGGTTCGACAGGAGGAAACGTCCCTGGACGCCCGATTGTTGCGGGCCCCAAGGTTGACGGGTGCGCTTCCTCCGAGTATCGGGCGGCGCTTTCCGGGCTTCCTCGCTGGAGGCCTCTTCAGATTAGGATGTGACCGATGTCGCGGGTTTGCGAACTGACCGGCAAGGGCCGGCAGGTGGGCAACAATGTTTCCCACGCCAACAACAAGACCAAGCGGACCTTTCTGCCCAACCTGCAGAATGTGACGCTGATCTCCGAATCGCTCGAGCGGAGCATCAAGCTGCGCGTCTCGACGCACGGCCTGCGCTCGGTCGAGCATGTCGGCGGCCTCGACAACTGGCTTGCCAAGACGAGCGAGGACAAGCTCTCGCCGCGTGCCGTCAAGCTCAAGCGCGAGATCGCCAAGAAGCTCAAGGCCGCGGCCGCTTAAAAGCCGTCCTGCGTCAGGGAGTTGCGGAAGGCCCGGCGCCTGGCGCCGGGCTTTTCGCGTGCGCGTAATCCAGGTCAAGGGCGACGAGCAGGGTCCTCGCGAACAGGCGATGGCCATCGTCGGTCACCAGCCAGAAGCGCCAGCCACCGCCAGGGCGCTGCTCGATTGCCATCCCCTCGTAATTGTCGAACCTTCCCTTCGGAAGCGGGATGGCCGGACCGGTCACGAGACCTTCGTTCCCGTGACGAAGCGGAGCGATAGACTGGCTGATCCCATCTAGCCCCTTTGAGCGAAGCAGCAGCCAGATGCTTCCGTCCGGCGCGGATGCCGCGTCAGCGACGTCGCCGGGTACCGAGAGCTTCGATCGGGTTGTCCGCCCCGGAGCAATGCGAAGCGAGTCCCGGCCATTCTCGCCGAACAGGAGCAACTCTCCGTCCGCATCCGTGAGTGCCTCGGCTCCGCGATTGGGGGCCCATCGCATGCCCCCAAGATCGATGCTCCCCATCGCCCGGCGGAACCCGCCGTCGTAGAGAAACAGCGAATGGCGCTGCTCATAGCCTATCCAGAAGCCGCGGCCCTTCGGGTCCGCCGCCAGGGATTCCGCGTCCCGGGCCAGCTTCTTGCCCCACGGGCCCGGGCCCTCGCGAAGATCGGCGACCCATGCCCTGGGCCGCGGTGCGCCGGGCCTGTCGAACCTCGCGACCGCGCCGCGGTCGCCGACCGCGAGGAACATGCCCTGGTCGATCCTCAATGCCGAAAGTCCAGTGAACCGGCGGTCGGCAACATTGATTTCCCAGGCGCCGGCGAGCCGCAGCGGCGCTTGCCCATCTTCCAGCCGGACCGCCCGGTACGAGACGCTGGAGATGGCCGGCGGAGCAGCTTTCAGCTCGGGCAGCCTACTGATCAAATGATGGGCAAGGCCGACTGCCGCGATCATCAACAAGGCATTGAAAATCAATGATTTCATGAATGGTTGCTGCAAGGTCCATTCAGCCATGTTCAACGGCGAATCGGGCATAAGCACTGCTGTTGGCGAGGTTTCCCCCTTTTCCTCGCCTCAGCGCCGCGAAAGCGGCGGACCGAGAACCCTCGCGTCGCGTAACGAGGGGGGCCCGGGGCAGCGAG
>JAJJPO010000043.1:0-5688 GCA_032907585.1 Sphingomonas sp.
CCGCGCGCGATTACGTCATCCTCGGCGTCCAGCGTTTCGCGGATGCGGCTCGGGCGGAAATAACGATACTTCACCCCGAGATCGACGTTGGGATTGAGCGCGTAGCGCATGCCGGCAATCAGCTGCCAGGCGACGCCGCCATCCTCCACATCTTCGCTGAATTCGCCGTCACAGCAGCCAAGGTCGAACTTGCCCCAGGCAAAGCCGGCACCCGGACCGGCGTAGAAGCTCAGGCCGTCTTCATCGCCCACGTCCAAGAGCAGGTTGGTCATGATCGCGATGTAGCGGGAGTGACCGTCGGCATCTTCGGCGAAAGTGCCTTCCTCGCCATCGAACACCAGTTCGTCATGCGAGGCCCGCTTGTAGGAAAGATCGAGCTCGGCCCGGACGATGCCAGCGTCGTATCCGAAGATGACGCCCACATCATAACCCATCTTGTGATCGAGCTCGAAGAAATCGAACTCGCCCTCGGGCGTATCGACGTTGATGTCTAGGTCGCTTGCCCACATCGGGCCTGCTTCGACACCGAGGTAAAGCGTCTTGTCCCGGGCCATTGCCGGGGCCGCGACCAGGGTCGTGGCCAGCAAGGCTGCGCAACTTGCACGTAACATGTCATGCCCCCGTTCTCTTGAAACGAACGAGCGAATTTAACAGAGATCAACTGTTACTTCTAGATAACGATTGCGCCTGCCAATGGAGCGCGCTGAAAGCAGCGGCGTAGTGCGGCAGAGCCGGCAGGGTGGGTCGCGGCGAAAAGCCCTAGGCGTTGAGTACCAGGCCGCCGCATTCGACCGCGCGACGGGCAAAATCCTGGGCAAGCTTGGCATGCCATTCGCGGGCCTGGGGCGTAATGGCGCGATGGGCGGCTGTCCGTTCTTCCGCAGCCCGACGCTGATAGAAACGCAGATTCGACTCCATTAGGCCCACTCCCCGACCATCGCTTCGCGGGCAGCAAGCTGCCCTCAAAAGGTAAAGTGATGGTTAATATCCACAGGAACCCGCCTGTCCCCCGGCGGGACATAGCGTGGCACAGAGGTGACAGGATTCGCGAATCGATTTATCGTCGAAACCTAACGACTCATCGCTCGTTCATGCCTGTAATGGAGGAACGACCATGCGAAGCCCGACCGTTACCCAGTTCGATCCCGCGAGACGGGGTTATCACGCGGTCTACCGCGAGAACGAGACCAATCACTGCCCGGGCTGCGGCCGGACTCACTGGTATGTCGGCCGGACGCTTGCCGAGTGCGGCTTCTGCGCCACCGCCTTGCCGCTTTCGGAAAGCTTCCGGCAGCCCGCGGCCGCGGTGTTCATTACCCGCTCTAAGCGCCACCAGCCTTCCGCCTTCGCGGCCTAGCGGCTGCGCGGCGCGCGTCCGAGGAGCGGGGCGGGCGCGCGCCAACCTTTGAACATGGGGCGCGAGGGCCTATAATTGCTTATATGAAGTACTGGTTTTCCTTCCCTGTTGCAGCCTTGCTTGCCGCCAGCCCGGCCTATTCCCAGTCCGGTGCCGGCAACTTCACGCTGGTGAACCGGACCGGGGCCAATATCAGCTCGATGTCGATAAGAAGGGTCGGAACGGACGCCTGGCAGCCGTTGGGAGGAAATCCCGGCGCCGGTTCGCGCGTCGCCGTGACATTTTCCAATCCGGACTGCGCCTTCGACATCCAGGCTCGCCTCTCCGATGGGAAGACGGCGACATTCACCGGCGTCAATCTATGTGACGTGACCGTGGTAACCCTGAACCGGGGATCCGGCGGAAATCTCTGGGTCGATTACGACTGAGACGGCGCGGTGCGGCTCGGCGCAGGCGGGGCGGGCTTTCCGGCTCCTTGGGCCTTACGCTGTCGAGCAGCTTTGCACCGGCAATGAATGGAACGCCAAGACAGGCGGCCGCCAGGATGATGCCGGAGTTGCCGGGGTAACCCTGCATGTAGTGGATGCCGCGCTCGATCGCGCCGACGGCAATGGCATAGGTGACGAGATAGGCTTCGAGGCGCGTCTTGATGACGAACAGTCGGCCGATCTTGCGAAGCATCGTCATGGTTAAGCCAACGCCATGCGAATGGCGTCGTTCCGCCCTTTCCCGATTAAGGACATTGGTTAAATGTCCATTTACGATTCGGCAAATAGCGCAAAAAGCGCCCGCCGGCGAACGGGCATCGTGAACCTGTCCCAAAATCGGCCTGGATCAGGCCAGTTCGGAAAGCCCGAGCATCTCGAGAAGGGCAAGCCGGGCGCGCTCGACAGCCGTGACCAGCGTCGCGGCCTGGATCTCGTCCGCGGAGATCTCCTCGGGCCAATGGCTCGAGATCACTTCCGCCAGCCGATCGAGCTTTCCCTCGTCGACGATGAAACGCGGATCGACATCGGCCGGATCGCAGGCCACCCGGAGCCGGAGGCAGGCAGGCCCTCCACCATTCGCCATGGACTGGCGGACATCGACATAATTGACCCGGCGGATTGCACCGTTGGAGGCAAGATGCCGCTCGATCCATGAGGCGACGGATGGCGTATCTCGACATTCGGTGGGTGCGACCAGGGTCATCTCGCCATCGGGCGGCGTTACCAGCTGGGCGTTGAACAAATAGCTCTTGACCGCATCGCCGAGCGGGACCTCCGCCTCCGGCACCTCGACCAGCTCGAAGTCGGGGATCAGGTCGGAAATCTGCTGGGCCAGCGCCGCCTGGTCGGCAAAGGCCTTTTCATGGGCGAAGAGCACCGGCCCGTTGGCGACTGCGACGACGTCATTGTGAAATGCGCCGGCCGCGATCGCCTCCTCGTTCTGCGCCGCGAAAATGGTTCGAGCCGGGTCGAGACGGTGGAGCCGGGCCACTGCCCGCGATGCCTCGACATGCTGGCGCGCTGGAAACGGCCCGCCCGAGACACCGTAGACAAATATCTCGATGCCCGGCTCGCCATGGCCGGTGGCAAGCCGCATGTGGTTGGCGGCGCCCTCGTCGCCAAATGCGGTCGGAACCGGGCCGTGGACCTCGAAGGCCTCGCTGGCAAAGGCCAGCCGAAGCTGGGCGAGCGTAAATTCCCATTCGTGGCTGCGGTGGGGCATCGTCCGGAGGTTGGCCACGGTAAGGTGGCACCTTCCGTCGGCGGTATCGGGCGCCGGGCTGACGGTCGCGGCGTTGGCGGCCCACATCGCCGAGGCGCTCATCGCGTTGGCAGCGATGTGATGTTCGGCATTTTCATAGCTGGTCCCAAGCCCGGCCAGCCAGGCGCGGGCGGGACGCGGCAGGGGCACGAATATGCCCTGCGCCAGCCCGAGCCCCAGGTTGGAGCGCATCTTGTCGAGGCCCTGCAGCGCGGCCGCGCGGGGCCTTGATACGGCGCCCGCGTTCCTTGCCGAGGCGAGGTTGCCAAGGCTGAGCCCGGCATAGTTGTGGCTCGGGCCGACGATCCCGTCGAAGTTGATTTCGCGGATCATCGGGCTACCGCGAGGACGAGGTCGCCGGGACCGGCATTGAGCATCTCCATCGCCTTCGGCTCGAGAAGCAGCTCGCCATTGTCATTCTTCCTCGCCTGTCCGTAACAGGCGACGAACTCGTCGCGGACGCCCGCTGCCACCATCATCGTCTCACCGCCGGCTTCATTGGCTCCGGCAACGCGCACCCAGTCCGCCTCCATCACCGTCCTGATCTTGTCTGTCCGGCAGGTGACGGTCGGGCCTCCGTCAAATATGTCGATATAGCCGTCCCAGTCGAAATTCTCGTTTTCCAGCATCTTCAGCGCGGCGCGTCCCGTCGGGTGCGGCTGCCCCATCACCGCCCGCGCGCTTTCGGGAAGCATCGAGACGTAGATCGGCGTTTTCGGGAACAGGTCGGCAATGAACTGCGTGCCGTGGATCGCGTTGAACTCGTCCGCCTCGGGGAAGGTCATCCCGAAGAAGCGGCCGCCGATCGCGTCCCAGAACGGCGAGTGGCCAGCCTGGTCCATGACCCCTCTCAGCTCGGCAAGAACGCTGTCTCCGAACCTCGGACGATGCTGCTTGATGAACAGGTAGCGCGACCGGGCGAGCAGCATGCCAAGCCCGCCGGCACGTTCCTGGGGGTGAAGGAACAGCCCTCCGACCTCGCTGAACCCCTCGAGGTCGGTCGTGAGGTTGAGCGTCTGGTTACGGAAAATGCGGCCCAGCTCCTCGCTCTTCTGGGTCAGCGTCGAAATGAGGTAGCTGTAGAATGGCCGGTCGGTACCCACTGCCCCGAAAATCTGGCAGGTTCCCCGGATCTGCCCGGTCTCGATATTCTCCAGCATGAAGACATAGAGATCATCGCCCGGGGTCTCGCCCTCCCGGCCAAAGCCCTCCGCCGACCGGGCGAGCTTCGCCTCCAGCGTCGCCTTCTCGGCGGGCAGGTTGGTAAAGCCGCCGCCGGTCAGCTTGGCGAGATCATATAAGGCCCTGAGGTCCCCGGGCCGCGCTGCCCTGATCCGGCAGGTCATGCGCCCTCCGCGAGGCGAAGGATGGCGAGGGCGGAAAGCTGGGCCCGTTCCACGAGGCTTTCGACGATCAGATATTCCTCCATCGAGTGAATGCTTCCGCCTCGCACGCCCATCGTGTCGATCACGGGGACGCCGCAGGCAGCGATATTGTTGCCGTCACAGACACCGCCGGTCGATTTCCATCCAATGTCCTGGCCGAGATCGGCGCCGGCCTTGCGGACCAGGCCGAACAGCGCTTCCGCCTCGGGGGTCATCATCTTGGGCGGGCGGGCAAAGTGGCCGTGGACGTCGATGGCGACGTCATGGTCGGCTGCGACCGTCTCGACGACGCTGGCGATGAGCGCCTGGGCACGCTCCTGGTCGTCGAGTGTGTCGGGCCTTAGGTTTACCCTGAGGATCGCAAGATCCGGGACGACGTTATTCGGCGCGCCGCCGTCGATTTTCGCTGGGTTGACCTTGAGGCCCGGCCCAACCGCCGCCTTCAGCCTCAGCGCAAGATCGGCGGCGGCGACGAGGCTGTTGCGGCCTTCCTCCGGGTTGCGCCCGGCGTGGGCCGAGCGCCCTCGAACCACGAGAGAGAAATTGCCGCTTCCAGGCCTTGCGCCGGCAAGCGTGCCGTCGGGAAGGGCCGAGGGTTCATAGGTTAGCGCTGCCCGCTTTCCGCGCGCCGCGCGCTCGATCAGCGATGCCGAGCCCAGCGAGCCCACTTCCTCGTCGCTGTTGATGACGATTTCATAGCCAAGGGAGGTGGCGGCAGGGCTGGTTTCGACCGCCTTCAGTGCGGCGAGCATGACCGCGAGGCCGCCCTTCATGTCGGCGACACCCGGGCCATTGAGCAGCTTTCCAGGGTCAAGCCAGGTCAAGGCCTGGAAGGGGTGGTCCGCACCGAACACCGTGTCCATGTGGCCGGTGAAAAGCAGTTGCACAGGCGCCTCGGGCCTGACCTTGAGGTGCAAGTTGCGTCCATGGGCAAGTTCATAGGTCTTGCCTGAACTGTCGATCGCCTCGACGGGCGAAGGCTCGACCATCGCGATTTCGCCCGGAAGGTCGGCAAACGCCCCGGCTATTCTTGCTCCAAGCAGCGCCAGCCCCTCGAGGTTGCGCGAGCCGCTGTTCACGGCGCACCAGTTCTCGACCTGCGCCAGCATCGGCTCGGCTGCCGCCGCCTCGATGCAGGCCTGTTCGCTGCTCGTCAAATCCCCCATGGCAGCAAAGCTCCTAGCGTGGCGCGGCGGC
>JAJJPO010000044.1:0-5576 GCA_032907585.1 Sphingomonas sp.
CTGCGGTTGCGCAGAGCAGCTTCCATCACTTCGTCGACTATAACTGGGACCCGGGCCTTGGCTGCCCTAGCTTCGTCGGGGAAGCGCCTGGCGAGGGGATCAGCCAAAGCCCCGAAGCGCTGCGAGATACGCACCAATATATGCTCAACATTGCCGGATGGCTGTCGGTTGGTTGCGCTGCCCGCTAGGACGGCTTCACCGCGATGACCAGGCGGTCGGCAATCCCCTGGCGCCTGCGATGGTAGGAATAGAGCGCACGGCGCAGTCCTGCGACGTCGTTCAAGACGTGGAACTGCTCGATCGCCAGCAATTCCCCGGCGACATTCTTGATGAGGTCAGCTTCCCTGTAACGGACAAGCGAAAGCCTGATGTTGAGAGCCTGGACCGCGGCGAGAAGCTCACCATTGCCGCTTCGCCCGGCTACCGCCGCAAAGAGCCGGCTGGCGCGGTCCGCCAGCAACAAGGGATCCTTCTCCAGCGGCTCGGCTGCGCGCTCTTCCTCCCCCGGCACGTCCCCTGTGCCTTTCAGTGCCAGCTGCAGTAGCTGGCCGTTCCACTCGTAAAGCTGCCGCAGGCCGACCTCGGTAAAGACCGGCATTCGAAAACCCTCGCCCGGGGAAGCCTCGATGAGCCGCTCGCCGACCAGTCTCTGGAGCGCGTCGCGAACCGGCGTGATGCTCGAGTTGAACTGCTCGGCGAGATGGGATGGCTCCAGGTGATCCCCCGGCGCAAACCGCGCGGCCTCGAGCAGATGGCGGATGGCATCATAGACCCTCTCGAAAGTGCCGCGCGGGTTCATTGGCAATCCAGTTCGTCAGGCGGCGCCCCTCTGGGCGGCGACGAAGTCGGCGACCAGCCGTTGCTGTTCGGGCGTCAGCTCGTCGGTTGCACCGTCACTTGAGGAATCCCGGCGGCCGCAAAGGAGGATCGATGGGCATTGCCCTTCGTAGTTTCCAAGGTTGGGTCGGTGTTGCCGGTACCCGACCAGCGCTGCGAGATCCGGGCTGAACGTCCGGGCTACCTCTGGCGGGTAGGCCAGCCACTGGTTTTCATAGGGCTTCAGCCAGCCGAGGCAGTAGCTGATGATGGCGCCGCGTCGGACACGCTCGCTTTCATTGCCGCCAGCGCCATGAAGAGTGGAGCCGAGGAAGATGATTGCGGTACCAGGCGCTGCTTCGACTGCGACTGGCTCGCCCCGCGGCTCGGCTTCCAGCGCCCGCTTGCCGTGGCTCTCCGGCCAGATCAGTGTTGCGCCATTCTCCCTTGTATATTGGGTGAAGGGCCACATCACGTTGACGAGATATTCGACTTCTCCAACCTGTCCCCGCCACATGTCCTGGTCGCGGTGCGGGACCTGGGGGAGCGCGCCGGGGTGGATGGCGACCGCCTGGGTGAGGTTGAGCTGGATCCGGTCGCACCATGGCCCGAGAATGTTCTGGACGATTGAAAGGACGAGCCGGTGCTGGACGAGGAGCTTTGATCTTTCGGACCTCGCCAGGAGGCGTCCGAAGCGCTTGGTCCGTTCTCCGTAAAAGCCGCCGCTGCAGAAGGGTGTATCGCGAAAGTCTGCTGCAAGTTCCTCGTCGAGCCGTCGGATCAGGCGCGGATCGAGCGCGTCTGGGATCATGCAATAGCCGTCCGCGAGGAGCCTCCTGGTCCATAGGCCGGCAGCACTGTTCATGATCGAGATGCTGTTCATGTCGGTACCCCAAAGGATCAGGCAGCGCGCTGCAGTGGAACAGTGGCCGGCGCCGGCTGGTAGATGCCGCCCGCCGCAAGGAGGGCCGGCGTCTGCGCAGCGATGTCGATTGCAAGCGTGGTGATGTGGGATGAGCCCAGCGGCCGTGGCAACCCAAGTGGCCGGCAGTTCCAGCCAAAGCCGATGATCTGGCGGAACCAGCCAAGCTCGGCGACGCCCGTATAGGTCCGGATGCCCTCGGCGAGCGCATGGTCAACCAGGGCCGCGATCAGCCGGTTGCGGACTTCGCGGCGCCTTGCTGCAGACGGGGCCGGATCGAGGCAGAAGCGGGTGATCTCGCGAATGTCGGGGCCGCGCGGGACTTCGGTATCGCAAAGGAAGGGGAAGAGGTCGGCGAGAAGGTGCGGCCCTTCCGTCGGAAGCAGCCGGGCCGAGGCGAGGTGAGCACCGCCCGGCTCTGCCACAACCAGATATTGCGCGTCCTCATTGTCGAACTGGTCAATTTCAAAGCGGCCGTCGACAACCGGGACGTCCCAGTCGAGGAGGTCGACGAACACTCGCTTTCTTGCCTCGAACATGGCGCTGAGCACCTTCGACTGCGCGCCCGAGCGCCCCTGAAGATTGATGATCATTACAAGCCTTTCCGCATCCTTGTTGGGGATGCGCGGCATCATCGTGCTGCGCGGGCGATGCCCGCCATTCCCTGAAATGGGGATAAGGTGCGATGATCAGGGTGGGAGCACTTCCCGGAAGCTCAGCGTCCCATCGAACAATGCCCTGATCGTCAGCTGCGTCCTCTTGCAGACACCGTAGCGTTCGCGCGCCTGCTTGAGGTGCTGGATCACCGTTTCGTGGCTGACGCCCAGGATCATGCTGATCTCCCAGTCGGACTTACCCCTTGCTGCCCAGAGCAGGCAGTCGCGCTGCCGGTCAGTGAGCCGTGCCGAACGCTCGGTTTCGATCTGACGGACTTTCCATATCGCTCGGGCGGCTTCAAAGGCGAAGGAGCCAATGAGCTGCGCTGCAGGCAGCTTCCCATCGGGAAAGTTCGCTCCGCAGGGTACCGCAAAAGAGCAGGAGCCATTGATCTCTCCCGGCACATGGGCTGGCACGGTAAAGCCGTTACCCACCCCAAAGCTGGCGGCCCTTTCGAGGACCTTTCGGTCGCGCCCGGTGAGTTCGATGAGGCGCGGCAGGTCGGACCAGGCAAAGCCGACAGACGTCATGCCGCTGGCCCGGTGGACCGGATCGGATGGGCCCAGTCCCTCATTGTCGAAATATCGGACCCACTCGTCGGGATAGCTGGCGATCCGGATAATTTGCTGGGGCGCGGCGCCCGGATCGGCGTGCTGGGTCAGCGCAAAATGGCCGAAACCGAGCTCCTTGGTGACTTCGTCGAGCAGGCCTGACAATTCCTCGATCGTCGCCGCCCTTGAGGTATCGCGGACAAATGCTTCAACCCGTTCGAACAATCTTGTTTGGCGCACTGCGCCCGGCCCGCCGGGGGACTTCCAAGCATCCGCTCCGCCCGGACCGCCTTTCGCAAGATGCCGCCCGTCCGGGCCTCAAGCCGGAGCATGGGCAGCGAATCGACCAAGCAATTATGCTGACAGTTAAGACTATACCTGGATAATAATTCAATTATAAACAGAGGCGTGCCGGTTACACGCTGTCGAGGAGCAGCCATGTACATCGCCATGCGTTCACTATCCATTGTCTTTGCCCCCTTGCTTCGCCAGGTCCTGGCCAACTTCGGCTGATAGCCTAGAGACATGGGCTTGAATTCCAGAATAGCTCCCTCTGCCGAAGCTCGTTTCTTTGGCGAAGCGAGTATGATGGCCGGCTTCGCGCGCGAAGTTTCATGGTCATCCGCGCCCGCGCCGGAATGTCTTTCCGACTGGCGGGAGCAAGCTGCCTATGCCCACCTTGCAACGTCCGGGCCAACGGCCTTCGCCTGGGAGTGGCTTCGCCGGAGCCGAGGCTACAGGCTATCTTTCGATGCCTCGGTCGGGGCTGCCGGTACTGATCGGCTCGTGCCGCCATTCGTGTGGGGCGTCTGCGCCTACGTTGACCCCGACCTCGACGATGAGCTGGCTGCCCCCATGTGGCACTCGTCAATCTACCCCGGCGTGCTTCGGATCGATTTCACATTCGGTCCGGATGACGAACTCGTTGACCTTGCTCATCTCGTTGGCGGGCCGCTGACGATCCTGCCCGGTCCTGGCGGTATTGAGCATTGCCTGTTCATGAAGGCTGGGGCGCTGCTTCGCTTCGACCTCAGTGGCGGAAGCGTCCTGCGCGGGCCGTTCGTCCCGAGGTTCAACCTGGTCGGACGAAGCGCGGCACGCTGGCTTCCGCTCGTTGAGAAGTTTCTCGAGATCGCCCGTACCGGCAAGGCCCCGCCAACCACCAGCCCGCGCCACTGGGCCCGGCGGCGAATTCTGGAGCTGAGGGCGAGGGATGCATTGGCCTGCGGCGCCACGCACCGCGACCTCGCGGCAGTGCTGGTCGATGAAGATGCGCTTGACCCGTCGTGGCGGGTCGGGCTGGCCAGCGTCCGCTCGAAGGCCCAGCGCCTGGCAAAAGCGGCCATGCAGATGGAAGCGGGTGGCTGGACCGCGCTACTCGCCGGCCGGCCCCTTTCAGGGTTGGGGAAGGTTCACAGCCGGCGATCCCAAACCGGCGGATCCTGATCCGCCCAGCGCCTTGCTGACGGCCGCAAGTGGGCGACCAAGCGAGCTGGAAAGCGTCCCGACCAAGAGATAGGCGGCAGCGGATCCCGCCAATGCCATGGTGGCAAATTCCATGGTCCTTGATCGCCAGCGGCTCGCCTCGTGCGCCTGGCTGGGCCGTGGACGGGCGCGCCGTTCAAAGCCGGGCGCTCCGCCGGCGCCGGTCGCCGGGGCAGGCTTGGCCTTGTCCTCGGTCAGCTCTTCGGCCGGGACGTCGTCCTGGGTTCGAATGCCGAAGCGGTTCGAATTGGCCCAGACGACGCGGGCGACGATGACATGGGAACCCCGCCGGATCTCGAGATAGGACCCACGCGAAGGAACCTGTGGCGACTGTACCAGCATGCCCCTTTTCGAAAGGTTCAGAATGCACGCGTCGCTCCAGGACGCGCCGCATCGCATGCGCGCGTTGATCAGTACCTTTCTTCGCGGCTCACGCGGCCTCAACTCACTGGCTCCCCTCGCTTTTGGCAGCGAGCGCCAAGAACCGCGAACAGCCTTTTCGGGGGCTTAAATCATTGTCCGTAACGGACGTGGTTGGCAGCTTGGCAGGACGCCGCTTTGCCGAACGAAAAGATCCGCTAAAGCTTGGACCGGTCGGCGGGCGTCCATTCTGCAGCGTCGACGTTGCGCCGGCTCAGCCGGAGAGCCAGGCCGGCGGCGGTACCAACCGCGATGGCGATGGTAAGGTCGGTCGCGACAGTAAGGAACATGGTCATGAAAAACAGTGCGCGATCACCGCGCCTGAGTTTCATTCGCTCGCTCCAGCGGCCTGGTTCGCTCATCAGCCATGCGGTGAGGATGAGGAGTGCCGCCAATGCTGGCATGGCGAGATAGCCAACCAGGCGCCCCGCGCCCAGCATGATGCCGAGGATGATGAGCGCGTGCACGATCCCTGCGACCGGCGTCCGGCCGCCGGCCCGGACATTGGTGGCGGTCCGGGCGATTGCGCCGGTCGCTGGAAGGCCGCCGAACAGGGGTGATGCGATATTGGCAGCGCCCTGGGCGAGCAGCTCGGCGTTGGAGCGATGGCTGCCACCGATCATCCGGTCGGCGACGATTGCCGATAGCAGGGACTCGACGCCGGCGAGGAAGGCGATGACGAATGCCGAGGGGAGAAGGTCGCTGATCCGCTCGACGCTGATGTG
>JAJJPO010000045.1:0-5516 GCA_032907585.1 Sphingomonas sp.
CGTTCGCCTTGACGCCCGCGACGAGGTCGACCCCATCATCGCCGACCAGGGCTGCCGGACCCCCTGCCCCGACGACGATTCCGTGCAGCTCTGGCAGGCGGTACGGCCGGCGCCCCTGCTGCACGGCGGCGGACAGGAACAGGGCCTTCGCTCGGGAACGCAGGCGCCGGCGCTTTGCGTTGGCATGGGCGAGGCGGCGAAGGTGGCGCTCGAGCGGCGCGAGGCGGACGCTGCCCATGTTGAGAAACTTTACGAAATCGCGACCGCAACCCTTGGAACAGGATGGATAATCAATGGAAGCACGAGTGCGCGCTACCATGGCAATCTGAACCTTCGCCGCGAGGGCCTCGACGGGGCTCGCATCATTTCCGACCTTCGCAACGTCGCATTCTCCCTGGGCTCGGCCTGTGCCAGCGGATCGGGCCGTCCAAGCCATGTGCTCCGGGCAATCGGGCTATCCGACAGGCAGGCGCGCTCCTCGATCAGGCTCGGCTTTGGCCGTTACACGGGGGAAGAGGAGCTGGCGCTGGCCTGCCGCCGCATCAACGAGGCCGCCGCGGCCCAGTCGGTACTTCCCTCATGATCAAGGTCCGGTTCCTGAAGGCCGACGGAACGCTCGATCGCGAGGTCGAGGCACCCGCCGGGACCAACCTCCTCGAGCTTGCGCAACGTGAAGGCCAGCCGCTCGAGGGAGCATGCGAAGGCCAGATGGCCTGCTCGACCTGTCACGTGGTGGTCGCGAAGGAGGATTTCGACCGGCTGCCGCCTGCAGGGGAGGAGGAGGATGACCTCCTCGACCTCGCATGGGCCGTGCGGCCAACTTCACGCCTCGCCTGCCAGATCATGCTCAGCGAAGGGCTGGGCACGCTAACGGTCCAGATGCCCGGCGGCGCCTATAATCTCGACCGCTAAGCTGCTTGCACCTTTGGCAATCCATCGCCATATGGCGCCTCGGAAGTCGGCGGACGGCACTGTCGCCAACCTGGTCAGGTCCGGAAGGAAGCAGCCACAACGATTTCGTGCCGGGTCGTCGGCTTCCACCTCCCCGTTTCTTGGCCCCCGATTTGCGTCTTCGCGGCCTGTCGCGCGAGCCGCTCTGCGCCCATGGCGGCTTTTTGCGCGGCATTGGCCCTTCGGGGACGCTTCGCTCCTCGCATTGGGCCGATTTGGGCCCTAAACCTCCGGCGATGACTGATGACGAATCGCCTGGCCTTGGGCTCGACCTTCCCGACGTGCCGCAACCGGCGCCCGAGACCTCGCCCTACCGCGTTCTTGCCCGCAAATATCGGCCGCAGACCTTTGCCGAGCTGATCGGCCAGGACGCGATGGTGAAGACACTCGGCAATGCCATCGAGCGTGGCCGGATAGCGCATGCCTTCCTGCTGACCGGCGTCCGCGGGGTCGGCAAGACCTCGACGGCACGCCTCGTCGCCAAGGCGCTGAACTGCGTTGGTCCCGACGGCAAGGGCGGACCAACCATCAATCCCTGCGGCCAGTGCGAGCCATGCAGGGCGATCGCCGAGGGGCGCCATATCGACGTGATCGAGATGGACGCTGCTTCCCACACCGGCGTCGATGACGTGCGCGAGATCATCGAGGCGGTCCGCTACGCCTCGGTTTCGGCACGTTACAAGATCTATATCATCGACGAGGTCCACATGCTCTCGAAGAGCGCGTTCAACGCGCTCCTGAAGACGCTCGAAGAGCCTCCGGCCCATGTGAAGTTCCTGTTCGCGACGACCGAGGTCGGCAAAGTCCCTGTCACCGTGCTCTCGCGCTGCCAGCGCTTCGACCTTCGGCGCATTCCCGCGGAGAAGCTCGCCGATCATTTTGCCTCGGTTGCGAAGGCGGAAGGCGTCGAGGTGGAGGAAGAAGCGTTGCACGCGATCGCGCGGGCGGCGGAAGGATCTGCCCGCGACGGCCTTTCGATCCTCGACCAGGCGATAGCCCATGGCGAGGGACGGGTTACTGCAGGCCAGGTCCGGGACATGCTCGGGCAGGCCGACCGGGGCCGAATTCGCCGGCTCCTCGAGACCCTGCTTTCCGGTGATGCCGCCGCGACCCTGGCTCAGCTCGACGGTGCGCATGCCCTGGGGATCGAGCCCGGATCGCTCATCCGCGGGCTGATGGACAGCCTCCACTCCGTGACCCGCGCAAAGGCAGGCGCGAAGGCGGATCTCCTCCAGTCGGCCGAGGAGCGCGAGGCAGCCGCAAGCCTCGCCGCCGAGCTTAGCTGGGCAAGTATCCACCGCCTCTGGCAGCTGCTCCTAAAGGGGCTGGAGGACGTGAGGATCGCCCCGGACCCGAACGAAGCTGCAATGATGGCCCTGCTTCGCCTCATCCATGCCGCGGAACTTCCAGACCCGTCCGCGCTCGCCGCCCTGCTGTCGGGCGGGGCTGCAGCCCCTGCCGCCACCCAGGCGCCTACTTCTACTGCCTCGCCGGGCGCCACGGCCAACTTGCCGACGGACTTTCCCTCGCTGGTCGACGCGATCGAGCGCCAGGGAAGACAGCTGCTCGGGCTCCAGCTTCGCGACCATGTCGGCCTGGTCAGCTTCGCTCCGGGCGAGCTGGTGCTGAAACCCTTAAAGCCCCTCGGCCCCGACTTTGCCCGGGATCTTGCGGCGGCAGCCCGCCAAAGCACGGGCCAGAGCTGGGAAGTTCGCCTCACCGACGAGGGCGGGGCGCCATCGCTCCAGCAGCAGGAAATAATGGCGGAGGAACGGATGCGCTCCTCGGTACTTGAAGAACCGAATGTGAAGGCGTTGCTCGAGGAATTTCCCGACGCCACCCTTGAAACCATTGACCGGAAAGAAGCCTGACCATGCCCAGCCTCGATGACATCATGAAAATGGCCGAAGCCGCCCAGGCTCAGCTCGCCCAGGCACAGGAAAATCTCGACAAGCTAGAGGTCGAGGGCGTGTCTGGTGGCGGAATGGTGAAGATCCGCGCGACCGCCAAGGGCAGGATCCTCGGGGTCAGCATCGATGACAGCCTGATGGTCCCTGCCGAAAAGTCGATGCTCGAGGACCTCGTCGCTGCCGCGATCAACGACGCCCGCGGAAAGGCCGATGCGGCTGCCGGCGAGCAGATGCAGGCGATGACCGGCGGGCTCCAGCTGCCGCCGGGCTTCAAGCTGCCTTTCTAGAAGCTTCAAGACCCTTCCATTTTCCCGCTTGTGTCCCTTGGGCATCGTGGCAAGCTGGCCCGGGGCGAACCGCCCCGGGGAGACGGGGTTTGAGCAAGCTTGGAGCCATGCAGGACTGGCCGCTGCGCGTTACGCGCCTTGTCGACCATGCCGAGCGTGAGCATGGCAATGGCGAGATTGTCTCCGCCTGGGGTGACGGCACGATCAGCCGCACCAACTGGGCCGGGATCGCCCGGGATGCACGGCGCATGGCGCAGGCCCTCGAGGCATGGGGGATGGTCCCCGGCGACCGGATAGCCACGCTCGCGATGAACCATGGTCACCACCTTACCAGCTGGTACGGCGCGACCGGCATGGGCGGTGTCCTTCATACCATCAACCCGAGGCTGTTCGAGGACCAGCTCGAATATATCGCCAACCATGCCGAGGACCGGGTCCTTCTTTACGACCGGGTCTTTGCCCCGCTCGTCGAGAAAATGAAGCCAAAATGGCGAACGATCGAACATTATGTGTGCTTCGATCCGCCATCCGACTGGAAAGGAGACCTGCCTTTCCTGGACTGGCTGGAGCCGCACGACGGTGCATATCGCTGGGTCGAGGGTGACGAACGCGACCCGTGCGGCCTTTGTTACACCAGCGGCACCACCGGAAATCCCAAGGGCGTCCTCTACGAACATCGCTCGACCATGCTCCACACGATGGTCGAGGCATCACCCGACGTATTCCGGCTGTCGGCAAAATCGGTGGTTCTCCCGATCGTCCCGATGTTCCACGACAACGCCTGGGGCGTTCCCTGGGCAGCGCCGATGGTCGGCTGCAAGCTGGTGCTCTCGGCGGACTATCGGCCCGCGCAGATGTGCCGGCTCCTGCACGACGAGAAGGTGACGCACAGCGCTGGCGTCCCGACGGTCTGGCTCGGCCTCATCGACCATATCGAGCGGACCGGCGAGGACCTCGGTAGCCTGCAATCGGTTACCATTGGCGGCTCGGCCGCTCCCCGGGCGATGATCAAGTGGTTCCGCGAGCATGGGATCGAGGTCGCCCATGCCTGGGGCATGACCGAGACGTCGCCCATCGGGAGCATCGGTGCACCGCCCCGGGGCTGGGACGAGCTCAGCGACCAGCAGCAGCTCGAATATACGGTTAGGCAGGGGAGGGTGCCCTTCGGCGTCGAGGTCCGTACCGTCGACGACGAGGGAAATGTCCTTCCGCGCGACGGCAAGTCCAGCGGGCGGCTCGAGGTGCGCGGACCATGGGTCGTGAAACGCTATTTCAAGGCCGAGGAGGACGCGACCGACGAGGAGCAGTGGTTCGACACCGGCGACGTCGCCGCCATGCACCCGGACGGTACGATCCAGATCACCGACCGGTCCAAGGACGTCATCAAGTCGGGCGGCGAATGGATCAGCTCGATCGATCTTGAAAATGCAGCGGTCGGATGCCCGGGCGTTGCCGAAGCGGCAGCGATCGGCGTCCCGCACCCCAAGTGGGACGAGCGCCCGCTTCTCGTCTGCGTGCGCGCCGAGGGGAGCGACGTCTGCGCCGACCGCATCCGCGAGCACCTCGTCTCGCAGGTCGCCAAGTGGTGGCTTCCCGACGCTATAGAGTTCGTCGACGAGCTACCTCACACCGCGACCGGCAAGCTCTCGAAGAAGCAGCTTCGCGAACAGTTCAGCAATTATCGCTTCCCCGATGCGGCGAGCATGGTGGGACGGGACTGAGCCGGGCAAAGCGGGCGATGCCTGGCAACGGTCGACATGGTCGGCCGGGACTGATCCACCGGCAGGCTGACTAGACGCGGGGGCCAACGCGCCCTATCTGCCCGGTCGAAATCCCCCATTCGAAGGACATCGCGACCCCATGGCCGCCCAATACAGCTTTGTAATGAAGGGTCTGACCAAGACTTTCCCCGGCGCCCCCAAGCCGGTGCTCAACGGCATAAACCTTCAATTCTACCAGGATGCGAAGATCGGCATCGTCGGGCCCAACGGTTCGGGCAAGTCGACGCTGATGAAGATCATGGCCGGGCGCGACACCGAGTTCCAGGGCGAGGCATGGCCGGGCGAAGGGATCACCGTCGGCTATCTCGAGCAGGAGCCCCAGCTCGATCCTTCAAAGACGGTCAAGCAGAACGTGATGGACGGGGTTCGCCCCGTGGCGGACATGATGGACCGCTTCAACGAGATCAGCGCCCTGATGGCCGATCCGCCAGCCGATGCCGATTTCGACGCGCTCATGACCGAGATGGGCGAGCTCCAGGAAAAGATCGACGCCGTCGATGGCTGGACCCTCGACAACCAGCTCGAGATCGCCATGGACGCGCTCAACTGCCCGCCGGGCGACAGTCCGGTCACCAATCTTTCAGGAG
>JAJJPO010000046.1:0-5519 GCA_032907585.1 Sphingomonas sp.
GACCCCTCGATCAAGGTTAGCGCCACCTGCGTCAGGGTGCCGGTTTTCGTCGGCCATTCCGAAGCGGTGAACATCGAGTTTGAGAATGAGATATCGGCTGAAGCAGCCCAGGAAATCCTTCGCGAGGCGCCGGGCGTGATGCTGGTCGATAAGCGGGAAGACGGTGGCTATGTGACGCCGGTGGAATGCGTCGGCGAATATGCGACGTTCGTCTCCCGTGTCCGCGAGGACCCGACGGTCGAGAATGGCCTTTCGCTTTGGGTTGTCAGCGACAATCTGCGGAAGGGAGCTGCGCTGAACGCGGTCCAGATCGCAGAATTGCTTGGCCGCAGGCACCTCCAGAAGGCTGCCTGACAGGTTTCTCGGAGGCATTCGTAATCTGGCAGGCCGCCGCCCTGGCACTTGCAAGAGATTTGCCCGGGCGTAAAGCATGGGCCCATGCACAAGGGTTCCTGTCTTTGCGGAGCGGTGAGCTTCACCATCGAGGGCGAGCTTGGCCCGCCCGACGCCTGCCATTGCACCATGTGCCGGAAGGTCTCCGGCCATTACTGGGCTTCGACCGATATTCCGCGCGAGGCCGTTTCGATCAGCGAGCAGGGCGAGCTAGGCTGGTATCGTTCGTCGGAGAAGGTCCGGCGCGGCTTTTGCCGCAACTGCGGCTCGGCGCTGTTCTGGGACGGTGACGGCCGGGCCAACCTTGCTGTCGCCATGGGAGCGATCGAGGAACCGACCGGCGTTCATCTTGAGAAACATATTTTTGTTCACGAGAAGGGCGACTATTACGACATTGGCGATGGCCTTCCCTGTCATGGCAGTTCGCCCGGGGAGATATTGTGACGAAGACCATGAGCGGCGGATGCGCCTGCGGAAGGGTGCGGTTCGAGGCGAGCGTCGAACCGGCCGAGGCCTATCTATGCCATTGCCGGATGTGCCAGCGGGCGACGGGCTCGATATCCATCGCCTTTGTCAATGCCAGGCTGGACCAGCTGAGCTGGCATGGCGAGCCCGACTGGTATGAGAGCTCGCCGATTGCCTCGAGGCCATATTGCAGGGAATGCGGCACTTCGCTCGGCTTCCGGTTCAAGAAGGATTCCGACAAGATGGACCTGACGGTCGCCGCGTTCGACGATCCTTCGCTCTTCCGGCCGAAGCACCATTTCGGCGTGGAGAGCATGCACCGGGCCTGGATCAATACCGAGGGCCTCCCGGAATATCGCACCGATGAATATCAGGCGCTTGTCGATCGCTGGATAGAAGCGACCGGCAGCATGCCCGGGAAACAGACAAGTTGATCAATTCCTCGGCGCGCTCCCATTGCCAGCTGCCTTGCGGAGGGCCGCGCGAGCAATGACCGGCGTGAAAACCAGCTACTGGGCTGCCAGCGACGGCGTGCGGCTTGCCTACCATGAGCTGGGCGAGGGGAGGCCCGTCGTCCTCCTTCACGGCCTTTTCAGCGATGCCAACATGAACTGGATAAAGTTCGGCCACGCCGGAAAGCTCGCCGAGAAGGGCTTTCGCGTGATCATGCCCGATCTTCGCGCCCATGGCCTCAGCGACAAGCCTCACGAGGCCGAGGCTTACCAGCCAGGAATTCTCGCCCGTGACGCCCATGAGCTCATCGCCGGGCTTCGCCTCGAGGAATATGACCTTGGCGGCTTCTCGCTTGGGGCGCGTACGACCGTCCAGCTGGTCGGCGAGGGGGCGAAGCCGCGCCGGGCGGTCGTTGCCGGGGTGGGCCTCGAGGGCCTTTCGGACTGGAACCGGCGCCAGGCCTTTTTCCACGAGGCCATTGCGATGTTCGATAGAGCCAGCCGCGGCGACAAGTGGTGGATGGCGATCCAGTTCATGAAGACGATGAAGGTCGACAGGGTCGCAGCAGCGCATCTCTTGCGCACCTTCTAGGATGCGAAGCCGGCCTGGCTAAAGTCCTTCACCATGCCGACGCTGGTCCTGTGCGGCTCCGAGGACGAGGACAATGGTTCGGCGCCGGCCCTCGCCGGGGCGCTTCCCGATGGCACCTACCAGCCTGTGCCAGGGACCCACATGTCGAGCGTTGCCGGCGCCGAATTCGGCGATCGGCTGGCAGAGTGGCTTTCAGCGCCTTGACCTCGGCTTCCAACCGGCCCACTCCTTTGCCTACGCGAACATCAAGAACAATTATTGGGGACAAGGACGCCTGATGAAGAATTTCGCCGTTTCCGTTTCGCTCGCAGCCCTGGCCGTTGCCGGCTGCTCCACCACGCCGCCGGCCCAGCTTGCCTCGACGGCCCCGACCGAGGCTGCCGCGCCAGCTGCCAGCACCGAATATCCGTTGACGCCCGAGGGGGCCCGCGCCTTTATCGCAGCAGTCGAAAAGGACCTGTTCGATCTCAGCGTGATCGGGGGCCGCGCTGCCTGGGTAAACTCGACCTACATCAATGACGATACGGACGCGCTCGCCGCCTATTTCGGGACGATCGCTACCGAGAAGGGCGTCAAATATGCGTCCGAGGCCGCCAAGTACGCCAAGGTCCAGGGCCTCGACTTTGACACGGCCCGCAAGCTCAACATCCTGCGCGGCGGGCTTGTCCTTCCAGCGCCGCAAACCCCGGGCGCGGCGGCCGAGCTCAACACCATCGCCACCCGTCTCCAGTCAACCTATGGCAAGGGCCGGGCCCTCCACCGCGGCAAGGAAATCACCGGTGACGACGCCGAGGCGCTGATGGGCACGCTTCGCAATCCCGCCGAGCTTTCCGAAATCTGGCAGAGCTGGCACGAGAATGTCGGTCGCCCGATGCGGCAGGACTACCAGCGGCTGGTCGAGCTCGCCAATGCCGGCGCGCGGGATCTCGGCTATGACGACACGGGCGCCATGTGGCGCTCGGGCTACGACATGACGCCGCAGGAATTCTCGGCGATGTATGACCGGCTTTGGGCCGAGACCAAGCCGCTTTACGACCAGCTCCATTGCTACACCCGCACCAAGCTCAACGAGAAATATGGTGACAGCGTCCAGCCGGCGACGGGCCCGATCCGGGCCGATCTCCTCGGCAACATGTGGGCGCAGGAGTGGGGCAATATCTACGACGTGGTCGCTCCCAAGGGCGCTGGCGACGTCGGTTATGACATCGGCGAGCTTCTCGAAGCCAAGAAGAAGGACCCGGTCGAGATGGTGAAGATCGGCGAGGGCTTCTATTCCTCGCTCGGCTTTACCCCGCTTCCGGCCAGCTTCTGGGAACGCAGCCAGATCACCCGGCCGCGTGACCGGGAAGTGGTTTGCCATGCCTCGGCCTGGGACGTCGACAACAAGGACGACCTGCGCATCAAGATGTGCACCAAGGTGAACGGGGACGATTTCGTCACCATCCACCACGAGCTTGGCCACAACTACTACCAGCGGGCCTACAACCAGCAGCCCTATCTCTACCTCAATGGTGCAAACGACGGTTTCCACGAGGCGATCGGCGACTTCATCGCGCTGTCGATCACTCCTGAATATCTGGTGCAGATCGGGCTTCTCGACCGCTCAAAGGTGCCCTCGGCCGACAAGGATACGGGGCTGCTCCTGCGCCAGGCAATGGACAAGGTCGCCTTCCTTCCCTTCGGTCTCCTCGTCGACAAGTGGCGCTGGGGCGTGTTTGACGGTTCGATCACGCCGGCCAACTACAATGAGGCCTGGGTCGACCTGAAGCGGCAATACCAGGGCATTACCCCGCCGGTGGCACGCAGCGAGGCGGATTTCGACCCGGGCGCGAAATTCCATATCCCGGGCAACACTCCCTACGCCCGCTACTTCCTCGCACGGATCCTCCAGTTCCAGTTCTACAAGGCAGCCTGCGACATGTCCGGCTGGAAGGGACCGCTGCATCGCTGCAGCTTCTATGGAAACAAGGAAGTCGGGACCCGCCTCAACCAGATGCTGTCGATGGGGGCCTCGCGGCCCTGGCCCGACGCGCTGCAGGTATTTACCGGCACCCGCGAGATGTCGGCCAAGCCGATGCTCGAATATTTCGCGCCGCTGCAGTCCTGGCTTGAACAGCAGAACCGCGGAAAGCAGTGCAGCTGGTAAGCTGATTTGAGGAGAGGGGAGCGGCTTTTTTTGCCGCTCTCCCCCTCGTCCATGGACTAGCTGGTCGTCGCCATCCCGGACTTGATGTTCTGCTGGGCTATTGGCCCCCGCGGGCCTTTCGACTTGCGGCCTGTTTCCTTGAGCGTCAGGGCCTCCTCGGCGATTTCCGACTGACGGTTCCGCGATCCCATCCGCTCGGACTTGAGCTCGCTCATGCGGTCCATGCCGCTGCTCACGGCTTCGCCGATCTGGCTCCGCCTTGACCAGAGGAAAGCACCTGCTGCGGCAACGCCCGCGGCAACTGCCGCGCTGGTCGCCGGACGGTCGCGAATGGTATCCGTCCAGCCGTTGCTGCTGAAGCGACCCTGCGAATCTCTGTTTCTTCTCGGCATGTTAGAACTCCTTCACTGGCGCCCCCGCCCAACTAACGCGCGTCAGGGTCGGCTGTTGCCACCGGGAGATGAAGGGACGTGATGCCGCGATAAAAATCAGAGCTGGCTGAGCATCGTCTCCGCGCTCGACGCAGTATATTCGCCGGGGGCCTCGACGTTGAGCTGCTCGACGACACCGTCGTTGATGATCGCCGAATAGCGCTGGCTGCGCTTGCCCATGCCGAACTTCGATGCATCCATCGTCAGCCCGAGTGCCTCGGCAAATTCGCCATTGCCATCGGCGAGCATGGTGATGTCGCTCGAGCCCTGGTCGCGGTTCCAGGCGCCGAGGACGAAGGCGTCGTTGACGCTGGTCGCAACGATTTCGTCTATTCCCTTGCCCTTAAGCTCGCTGGCCTTTTCGACATAGGAAGGAAGGTGCCGCGCCGAGCAGGTCGGCGTATAGGCTCCCGGGACTGCAAAAAGCGCGACGCGCTTCCCGGCGAAATAATCGCTGCTCTTGACCGGGACGGGCCCTTCCGGGGTGGCAAGCGTCAAAGGGACGTCGGGAATCCGGTCACCTACCTCGATGGCCATCGGTCAATCTCCTAGCATCTGGTGTCGAGCGTGCGACATAGGGACGGCAAGCTATTGTCTCAAGGCTGGCCCTTGCAGCCATTTGGCGCGCGGCGCATTCTCTTCTTCATGCACGCACCACGCTTCTTGTCGGGCAAGCTCTTGCTCGCGATGCCAGGCATCGGCGACCCGAGGTTCGAGCGGGCAGTGATCGCCATGTGCGTCCATGACGAGAATGGAGCAGTCGGCATCGGCGTTGGCCACCAGCGCGCCGGGATCGGCGTCCGCGGACTGCTGGAGCAGCTCGGGCTCGAGCCCGGAGACGTGGCGGACGGCCCGGTGATGCACGGAGGGCCGGTCGAGCCGGGAAGGGGCTTCGTCCTTCACAGCAGTGACTGGGGCGGCCAGGACACGATCCAGGTAGTCGGGCTCGGGGCACTGACCGGGACCATCGACGTTCTGAAGGCGATCGCGGAAGGGAGGGGCCCCAGCCGCTACCTGATCGCCCTCGGCTACGCCGGCTG
>JAJJPO010000047.1:0-23695 GCA_032907585.1 Sphingomonas sp.
GGCTCTGGTCGAGCGACACCTTGATTGGGAGCGGCGTGCGGTTCTCACCGCGGGGAACGAGCCCAACCACCTGCTCGCCCATCAGCGCGGAAACGCTGTCGCCCATCTGCCGTTCGCTCAGGCCAAGCTGGTCCATTCGAGCCCGGTCGGTCGTCAGCCGCAGCTGTGGGCGGGGTTGGCCATGGCTGGTATCGACGTCGACGATGAAGTCGACGGATTTGAAAATCCGGGCGACCTGTTCGGCCGTCGCCCGCCTCGCGGCGTCGTCGGGGCCGTAGACCTCGGCAAGCAGTGTCGCCAGCACCGGCGGTCCCGGCGGGGTTTCTACCACCTTGATCGAGCCGCCCGCTGGCAATGGGATGGAGGCCAGGCGTTGCCGCAAGTCGAGCGCCACCTCGTGGCTTGACCGGTCGCGCTCCCCCTTTGGCGCAAGCGTGACCATGAGGTCGCCCATTTCCGGCCGATCGCGCAGGAAATAGTGCCGCACCAGGCCATTGAAATTGAACGGCGCGGCAGTGCCCGCATAGGCTTCCATGGACACGACCTCGGGCACACGGCGGGCGACCGCCGCCGCCTGCTCCAGCACCCGGCCGGTCGTTTCGAGGCTGCCACCCTCGGGCAAGTCGACGACCAGCTGGACCTCCGACTTGTTGTCGAACGGCAGCAACTTCACGGTCACCGCCTTGAAGTAGAACATGGACATCGCGACCAACGTCGCCAGGCCGACCGCGATGAGGAACAATTTGGCGGAACGGCGCGTCGCAATCACCCGTTCGGCCACCCGCCCATATAGGGCACCGAGCCTGCCCCCGTCGGCTGCCTCGTGATGCCCGCCGCCATCCAGGGCCTTGCGGGCAAAGCGGATCATCAGCCACGGCGCAATGATCATCGCCACGAAGAAACTGAAGATCATCGCCGCCGACGCGTTCACCGGGATGGGCGCCATGTAGGGGCCCATCAGGCCGGACACGAACAGCATCGGCAAGAGAGCGGCCACGACCGTCAGTGTTGCCACGATCGTCGGGTTGCCAACCTCGGCCACGGCCTCCACCGCGGCATCGATGCGCGAGCGGCCATCGTTCATGGCCCAATGACGCGCGATGTTCTCGATCACCACGATCGCGTCGTCGACCAGGATGCCAATCGAGAAAATCAGCGCGAACAGGCTGACCCGATTGATCGTGTAACCCATGAGGTTGGACGCGAACATCGTTAAGAGGATCGTGGTCGGGATCACGATCGCAGTCACCGCGGCCTCGCGCCAGCCGATCGCAAAGCCGATCAGAACCACGATCGACACGGTAGCGAGAGCGAGGTGGAAGAGGAGCTCGTTGGCCTTTTCGTCCGCTGTTTCTCCATAGTTGCGGGTGACGGCAACATCGACGCTGGACGGGAGGAGCGTTCCCTCGAGGTTCTCGACACGTTCGACGATCCGCTCGGCTACCACCACTGCATTGGCGCCTGGCCGCTTGGCGATGGCAAGCGAAACCGCCGGCGCAACGCTCCATCGTCCTTCCGTCTTGGCCCAGCGCCAACTCCGTGCCTGGTCCTCGGCCGGCCGCTGGGAGACTGCCGCCACGTCCCGGAGATATACCGGGGCGCCCGAGATGGAGCGGACCGTGATTAAACCCAGTTCTTCCGCCGAGCGAACCTGCCGCCCGGTAACAACGTCGACGGCGCCTCCGGCGTCACGGATGGAGCCCACGGGCATCGAGCGATTGGCGGAGCCCGCCGCCTCGATCACCTCGCTCAGTGGAACACCGTGAAGATTGAGCCTGGCAGGGTCAGGCGAAACCCTGATTTCATCCGGGCGGCCGCCAACCAGGAAGACGAGGCCGACGTCCTCGACTTTCGCGACCTCGGTCTTCAACCGGTCCGCCAGGTCGTACAGCGCCTGGTCCGACCAGCGCGAGACCGCCGCTGGCTTGGGAGTGAGCGTGAGCACCACCATCGGCACGTCGTTGATCCCGCGCACAGTGACCTGCGGCGGCGGCACGCCGGCGGGAATGCGATCCTTGTTTGCTTCAAGTCGTTCCTGGATTCGCGTTGCGGCATCCTCGGCCTTTGACCCGACGAGGAAGCGAGCAGTGACCATGACACCATGATCCTGCGCCTGGGTGTAGACATGCTCGACGCCGTCCACGCCCTTGACGATGGTCTCGAGGGGTTTGGCGACGAGTTCCACCGCATCGGCGGCTGACATGCCGGGCGCCATCACCTGGATGTCGACCATCGGCACGCTGATTTGCGGCTCTTCCTCACGCGGAATGGAAAAGAGCGCGATGACCCCGACCAACACCGCAGCGAGAAGAAACAGCGGTGTCAAAGGTGAAGAAATGGTGGCCCTGGTCAGCCGCCCCGAGATGCCGAGGCTCATTGCGAGGTGCCGGCCACCAGAATGTCACCCGGGTTCACGCCAGAGAGAATCTCGACGCGCCCGTCGGGCAGCGGCGCAGTCTGGACCGGAACGGTCAACGCCTGCCGGTCAGGGCCAATTATGGTGACCTGATCCGTTCCGAAGCGCGAGGAGATGAACTTGCGCGGCAGCGCGATCGCCTGCCGGCTACCGATCGCCAGCCGTGCCGTAACCTGGCGCCCCACCAGCTGCGTCCCGAGGCCCGGCACGGCCACGTCAGCAGTGATGCGGCCGGCGGTCACCGCGGGATAGACCTGGCTCACTCTCCCTGCCGGCGCACCCGCGTCATCGGCGGCTGCAAGGCCGGTAACGGTGACTGGGGTACCCACCCGCACCTGTCCTGCCAGGCTGTCCGGAAGCTCAATGCGTAGCACCGGCGGCCCGGCGGTGATGGTGGCAACCGACATGCCCGGGGACACCGCGGAGCCCGCGGTTACATCGGCGCGCAGGACTCGGCCGGTCGCCGGCGCGATAATAGCGCCCTGGCTCGCGACTGCCTGCACGGCGCGCTGCTGGGCACGTGCAGCGGCGACCTGCGCATCGGCCGCACGGGCCGCCGCCTGGGCAGCTTCGAGCCGCGCCTTGGCATAGACGCCGTTACGGTAGAGAAATTCTGTACGGCCCAGCTCTCCGCGCGCCTGCGCGGCCTGCGCGCCGGCGGCGGCAGCCTGGGACCCGAAAGCTGCCGCCTCCTGCGCCAGCCGCGTATCGACAACGCGCCCGATCTGCTGGCCCTTGCGGACATAGTCACCCTCGCGAACCTCAAGCTTGGTGAGGATGCCAGCTATGCGCACGCGCGCCTCCGCCTGGTCACGGGTAGTGATGGTTGCCCCGACTTCCTTGACTTCATCGATGGTGGTCGGCCGGACGAGCAGTCTTTCTCCCGCCGGAACTGCCGTGGTCGCCGCGGTCAAGTCGTTCTCGCTGTCCTCACTGCCGCTGCAAGCGGCAAGTGCAAGTGCGCTGGCGAGTATCAGCGCGGTACGCGTCATTGCGCTACCGGCAAACCGGCCCGCTGCCAGGATCCGATGCCCCCCGCCAGATGGGTATCGACGTCGGCGCGGGCATCCCTGCAGCGGCCGAGCGCAGTGCCGGAGCGGCCACCCGCGGCACAGTAGAGGATGACAGGCTTGCCGTTGGCCGGGAGCCTCGACGGGTCGAAGGAGGAAAGCGGGTGGTTCACCGCACCCGGAATATGACCAGCGGCAAACTCAGCGGGCTCGCGCACATCGACCAAGGTCACGGCTCCCTCCTGAACCTTCCCCGCCAATTCGGCCGGAGTGACTTCTTTTACGCTCTTTCGAAACCCGAACATATGATATCCCTCAAAATGCGAATTGTCCTTGCCGGACCGACGAAACACGTATATGAGTGATATACGATAAACAGTCAACCGGAGACGTCTCATGGCCGAGCCGAAGATCGTGATCCTTGGTGCCGGACTGGGCGGGACAATCGCCGCCTACGAGCTCCGCGACGCCGTGAAGGACAAGGCCAGCGTCGAGGTTGTTGCCGAGTGCGACACCTTTTCCTTCTACCCCTCCAACCCGTGGGTGGCGGTCCGATGGCGGGACATGGAAGATGTCCAGGTTCACCTGCCTCCGGTCATGGCGAAGCGGGGCATCGGCTTCACCAACGTTGGCGCAAGGCGGGTCGACCCGGCCAGCAACCGCCTGGAGCTCAACGACGGCCGAACGATAGATTACGACTATCTGGTGATCGCGACCGGGCCTGAACTCGCTTATGACGAGATCCCGGGCATCGGGCCCGATGGCCATACCGTCTCCATCTGCAAGACGGAGCACGCCGCCACTGCAGCCGACCAGTTTGAACAGTTCTGCAGCAACCCGGGCCCGGTCGTCGTTGGCGCAGTCCAGGGCGCATCCTGCTATGGCCCGGTCTACGAGTTCGCACTGATCCTCGATACCGAACTTCGCCGCCGCAAGATCCGGGACAAGGTACCGATGACCTTTGTGACGGCCGAACCCTATATCGGCCATCTCGGGCTGGACGGCGTGGGAGACACGAAGGGTTTGCTCGAAAGCGAGCTGCGCAACCGCCACATCAAGTGGATCACCAACGCGCGCGTAACGTCGGTAGAGCCTGGGATGGCGCACATCGAAGAATTGCAGGAGGATGGCAACGTCAAGGCGAGCCATGACCTCCCCTTTTCCTACTCGATGTTCCTGCCGGCTTTCCGGGGAGTAAAGGCGGTATTCGGCATCGAGGGGCTGACCAACCCGCGCGGCTTCATCCTGGTCGACAAGCACCAGCGCAATCCCACCTTCAGGAACATCTATTCGCTGGGCGTTTGCGTCGCGATCCCGCCTGTCGGGCCGACGCCCGTCCCGGTCGGAGTGCCCAAGACAGGCTTCATGATCGAGTCGATGGTCACTGCCATCGCGGAGAACATCAAGGCGGAACTGGAGGGTCGCGAGCCTGGCCATGAAGCGACCTGGAACGCGGTCTGCCTCGCCGACTTCGGGGACGGCGGGGTTGCCTTTGTCGCCCAGCCGCAGATCCCCCCGCGCAACCTCAACTGGTCTGCGTCGGGCAAGTGGGTCCATCTCGCCAAGATAGGTTTCGAGAAATATTTCCTGCGCAAGGTGCGCAAGGGCGAGAGCGAGCCATTCTACGAGAAGCTCGCACTTCATGCCCTGGGCATCCGCAAGTTGCGCGTCGACGAGAAGGAGGTCGCGCGATGACGCTTGAGAGAGCCGTCCAGGCATGGGGCGGGTTCGTTGTCCTGCTTGGCCTTGCGCTTGCCCACTGGGTTCATCCCAACTGGATGTGGCTCAGTGCCTTCGCCGGGTTCATGCTGTTCCAGTCGGCGTTCACCGGCCTTTGTCCCGCTACCGCCGTTTTCCGCCGGCTCGGCTTCCGCTCGGGTGCCGGATGCGGCGTCTGACCCTGCTGCTTGCCGCTTGCGCACTTGCTGGCACGTCGCGAGCGGAAACAGTGGAGCAGGCAATCGCAGCAGCGATCGGGCGGGATCCCGATCTTGCCGCCGCTGCGGCAGAACGCGATGCCGCACAGGCCCGCCTGGACCAGGCCCGCGCCGAGGGCGGTCCGACCGTGAGCTTGTCCGGGTCGCTAGGCGTTGGGCATCTCAATCCGGGCGGCTTCTTCGGCATCACGGCGGAGGGCGTGGCCCCGCGCGCAGCCCAGATCACAGCCGAGATGCCGATCTTCACCGGCGGCCGCCTGTCGGCAGGCCAAGCGCAGGCCAGCGCCGGGCTCGCGATCGGCAACGCGGCATTGGCGGCTCGCGAGCGGCAGCTCGAACTCGACGTGGCGAGCGCCTACGCGGATGTCTACGCGGCGCGAACGTCGCGCCAGGCGGCATCGTATGGCGCCGCCCAGCTTGCCGAAACGGAACGCCAGGCCGAGTTGCTGTTCAGGGCCGGCGAGACTGCCCGCACCGAATATCTCCAGGCCCAGGCCCGGCGGGCCGAAGCGCAGGCCGCGGTTGCCCGTGCGGAGGGAGAGCTGCAATCGGCCGCGGCCCGCTTCATGTCGCTGACCGGGCTCGCCGCGGCATCGGTCGACGAGTCTCCCGGCTTGCCGGCCGCTCCCGCCAGCCGCGACGAGGCGGTACGCGCCGCCCTCGCCGGCAATCCGGCGATTGTCGAGGCAGATGCGGCGGTGGCGGCCGCCCAGGCCGCTGTTCGAGGTGCATCGGCCGAAAGAATGCCAAACGTTGCAGCCTTTGCCGAAGGCTCGTCCATCCGCGACCAATTCTTCCCCGATTACAAGGCGGATGCCGTCACGGCTGGGGTGCGCGCACGCTGGACCATTTTCGACTCCGGCCGTACCCGCTCGAAAGTGGCCGAAGCCACGGCGGGGCTTCGCTCCGCCGAAGCGCGGTCGCGAAGCGCTCGCCGCGACGTCGAGGTTCAGACCGTGGTTGCCTGGGAAGCTCTGCAAGCGGCCCGGTCACAGCGCCTGGCCGCAGAAGATCAGCGCAATGCCGCCCAGGCCGCATTGCGGGACGCTCGTCTCGAGTTCCAGGCGGGAGCAAAGCCGCTTCTTGTAGTCATGGACGCCGAGCGGGATGCCCTCGCGGCAGATGCCGCCGTCGCGCGCAGCGATGGCGAGGTCGCACGTGCGGCCTGGCGCCTCCACATTCTGACCAGATAAGCCGAGGCTCCAGATCTGGCTCGGGGCGGTCGGGCGTCCTGGCGCCAATGCCGTGCATGGATCAGCCGATGGCACCCTGATAGGCGTGAAGCGCCCCGAAGTTCAGCGCCTGGGCAAGCGCCGCGACAATGACTGCTCCGCGAATTGACCCCGCCAGCCTTTCAAGCCGGGTTTGCAGAAAACCTCGGAAGACAAGCTCCTCTCCGAATGCCGCAATCTTCCAGGCGTGTCTCCGGTCTCTTGGCAGAGCCGATGCCAATTGAACCGGTTATCGCAGTGCGATCGACCCGTCCGCATCGAGATCGTGGGGAACGTCCGCGAGCTTGAGAAGCCTCGCCCATGGCTCCGAGCTCGCCGCGGGCTCATCGAGAAGTCGAGCAATGGCCGAGCCAAGCCCTTTCCCAGTCGCGCGCGCATCGAGTGCAGCGAGCCACTCGTCCCGGCTGATCTTGCGATCATCTTGATTTGCTTCGATCAGCGTTCGGACAAACATTGCGAAGTCGCCGCCCGAGACGGTTTCCGCAACAAGGCCAAAAATCGCGCCGCAGTTGTAATAGGCCTTGTGATCGCCGCGCTCATTGGCGCTGGCGATGCCGCCTTAGCCAGAAGAAACGACGCATGCGTCCAAAGCTTTCTGTAGCGCGGCGGGCTCGTCGAACAGCGGATCGATTGCGCCAACGGCACGATAGGCGAGCAGATCGGCGCCTCCCTCTGTTATCCAGCTTTCCTGCGGCCGCACGTAGCTGACCGCCTGACCGAGCCAGAAATGCGCGCCCTCGTGCGCCGCGAACCATAGCGCCCCGCTTCGGACATTTGTTGCGCCACCGGAACGATAGGCGCGCAGAGATAGCGTCGCCCGGCGGGAGTGATGACGGCAGAAAGGCGACGGCTGCGCACAACGGCTCACTGAATTGATTCAATCTTACCCTCATCGTCCACGCTTTGCGAGGTTTTCGGGCTAGGTCGAGCCTCCGATTGACGCCCAATTCGGCCATAGCAAGTGCTACGCAGGCTAGCTTGCATTTAAGTCATGCGGTTCGGCGAAGATCACTATCCGCGGAGTTTGACAGGAGTGATTTTTTCCGGGTCAGGAAGGAAATGATCCGGGCATTCTACTTTCTGATTGGAATTATTTCCCTCGCGCTGGGCGCGGTGGGAGCCTTCCTGCCATTGCTTCCCACGGTACCGTTGGTGATCCTCGCTGCCTTCTGCTTTGCCCGAAGCAGCCCTGCCCTCGAACGCCGGATCGTCGAGCATCCGGCGATGAAGACTCACATAGCCGCCTGGCGCGACCGGGGCGCAATCAGCAAGAAGGGAAAGCGTGCCGCCATCCTTGCTTTCATCGCCAGCGCGACCATCGGGGTTCTGCTGCTTCCCTTTCCGGCAATGCTCCTGCCGGTCCTGGCTGCCATTATCGGGGGCATGTGGATTGCCAGCCGGCCGACTGCCTGACTCGCCTTGACTTCGAACAATCGCAGGCAGCCCAGTCCACACTGGTGATGCCGCCTGCCCCGTGAGTGAAGAGGCCGAGCAATGCATCTGCTCGTGCTTCTGCGCCCGGTTGCAGGCGCCTCGACCGCTTGATCGAACCGTTCGTCGGTTGATCGAACGCCACCTCGCGCCGGACACCGCATTGCGCATAGGGCCCGGCGAAACAGTCAAAAGGGAAATCTTGATGCGGTGTGGCCCGTCTTCGCTCAGCCTGCTTGCCCTGTCCGCCGCCCTTGCGTTTCCTGCCGCCGCCCAGACCGGTGATGCTCCTGCTGCCGGCACCAGCCCGACCTCTCGCACGACCGCCTACGAGGCCAGCTTCTTCGCCCAATATGCCCCGCGAACGGCGCTCGACATCGTTCGACGCGTCCCGGGTTTCGCGCTTGACCTCGGCAGCACCCAGACGGACCTTGGATCCGTGGACATTCGCGGATTTGCCGGCGTCGCGGGCAATGTCGTCATCAATGGCGCGCGGCCGAGCTCCAAGGCCGAGACGCTCGAGACCACCCTCTCGCGGATCCCTGCCAGCCAGGTACTTCGTGTCGAGCTCGGGCCAGGCGATATCTACGGGGCCGACTTTGCCGGGAAGAGCCAGGTGCTCAACATCATCCTGTCATCGCAAGGCGGCGTGGACGGCAATGTCACCGTCACGGGACGGCGCCTCTACACCGGAAAAATTGTTCCGGACGGTTCCGTTTCAGCGATGATCCGCAAGGGCCAGTCGACGGTTATCCTGGCCGCCGGGGCCGCGAACACGCTGAACCACGAGGAGGGAACCGACACGCTTGTCGACGTCGCGACCGGGGAACGGATCGAGTTTCGTCGCAAGTTCAACACCTACCATGATTTCAATCCCTATGTTTCGGCAAGCTGGGCGCTGGAGAAGTCCAGCAACGATGCGATCCGCCTCAACGCCCGCTGGTCGCCCGGGCAATTTGACCTGACCCAGCGCAACCACGTCATTCCGACGGGCGAACCCGAACGCGACGACGATCTTCTGCAGGATTTCGACAACCCCGTGATCGAGCTCGGGGGCGACATCACCCGTCCGCTGGCCGGGGGTGCGATCAAGCTCGTCGGATTGGCAACCCGCCGCAAGCGCGACTATCTCGAACGGTACCGCTTCCGGAGCGTCGGGGGCGAGCAGGTCCTCGGCGGATTTGAGCAGCTGCAGGACGCACAGCGCAACGAGACCATCATGCGTCTCAACTGGACGAAACCTAACATCGCCGGCTTCTCGTTCGAAACGGGCGTGGAGGCCGCTCTCAATTCGCTCGATCACCGGGTCGAGCTCTTCGAGTTCCTCGAGGGGGGCGAGCCGGTTCGCATCGACCTGCCGCTCGACGAGGCGGAGGTCCGGGAAAAACGCGGCGAACTCTATGTCCGCGCGGGACGGCAGCTTACTCCCGCAATCCGAATCGACGGCGGCCTCAACTATGAATTTTCAGAACTGAATGTGCGCGGCGATACCGAGGCGGACCGCAGCCTGAAGTTCCTCAAGCCCAGCGTCACGCTGGACTGGAAGGGGCCGTCCAGATTGCACGGCCAGCTCTCGGTTCGCAGGACCGTGGCGCAGCTCGACTTCTATGACTTCATTTCCTCGGCCGAGCTTTCGGCAGACCGGGTGAATGGCGGCAATGCCAATCTCGTTCCCCAGCGCTCCTGGGAGTTCCGCCTGACCCTCGAAAAGCCGGTCCTCGGGGATGGCCTGGCCAAGATCGACCTTGGCCATGACATCACAAGCAATCTCCAGGACCGTGTGCTGATCTGCGACCCGGTCGAGGCAAGCTCCTGTTTCGATGCACCTGGCAACATCGGCACCGGCAGGCGGTGGTTCGCATCGGGGACGCTCGACGCTCCCCTGGCGAAGCTTGGATTGAACGGTGCCCGGCTAAAGCTGACCGGCCAGATCCAGCGAACCCGGGTCGAAGACCCGGTCAGCGGCGAGAAGCGCAATTTCTCGGGGTTCTTCCCCGACTGGGAATGGAACATCGAATATCGTCATGATATCGGCGCCATCTCGTACGGCTTTGCGGTCAATGACCGCGACCGCTTCACCTTCTTTCGAACCGACGAGTTCGACATCAACTGGAACGGCGGACCCTTTGCAACCGCCTTCGTCGAGTATCGACCGGACCCTCGGACAAGCATCACGCTCGACGTCGACAACGCCATCGCCACCCAGGGCTTTCGCAAGCGGCGGATCTTCATCCCCAACCGGGCAAGCCCCGACCAAATCATCGAGGAGTTCCGGGAGCGAAACCGCCATCTCAATTTCGGCCTGACACTGAAGCGGACCTTCGGCGGAGCAAGCGGCAGCAGCGGGCTGGCGCGTCCGACATAGCGCGGCTAAAGGGTCCCCAGTTTTCCAAGCCGGAGAGAAATAAGTGGGCGAGCCTGCCATCCTGCCGTTCGACTGGGCCGATGCATTCGACCTTGATCACCAGCTGACCGATGAAGAGCGGATGGTCCGGGACACTGCCGCCGCTTACGCCCGGGAAAAGCTCCAGCCCCGCGTCACCAAGGCCTATCTCGAGGAAGATTTCGACCGCGATATCCTGCGCGAAATGGGCGGGCTCGGGCTCCTTGGAGCGACCATCCCCGAGCAATATGGCGGCGCGGGCCTTGGCTATGTGAGCTACGGCCTAATCGCCCGGGAGGTAGAGCGGGTCGACAGCGGCTATCGCTCCGCCATGTCGGTCCAGAGCTCGCTCGTGATGCACCCGATCCATGCCTATGGCTCGGAAGAGCAGCGCAACAAATATCTCCCGGGCCTCGCAAAGGGCGAGCTCGTCGGATGCTTCGGCCTCACCGAACCCGACGCGGGCTCGGACCCTGGCGGCATGCGCACTCGGGCGGTGAAGACCGCCGGGGGCTATCGGCTTTCCGGGAGCAAGATGTGGATCACCAACTCGCCGATCGCCGACGTCTTCGTTGTATGGGCCAAGTCGGAAGAACATGGCGGCGCGATCCGCGGCTTCATTCTCGAGAAGGGCATGAAGGGGCTTAGCGCTCCCAAGATCCGCGAGAAGCTCAGCCTTCGCGCCTCGATTACCGGCGAGATCGTCATGGACGAGGTCGAAGTTTCCAACGAGGCGCTGCTCCCCAACGTCCAGGGCCTCAAGGGCCCGTTCGGTTGCCTCAACCGCGCCCGCTACGGAATCGGCTGGGGTTCGATGGGTGCAGCCGAGGCCTGCTATGCCGCTGCCCGCCAGTACACGCTCGAGCGCAAGCAGTTCGATCGCCCCCTTGCCGCCAACCAGCTTGTCCAGCTGAAGCTTGCCAACATGGTCACCGAGATCAGCCTCGGCCTCCAGGCGGCTCTCCGGGTCGGCCGGCGGCTCGAACAGGGCGAGCTGGTCCCCGAGGCGATCAGCCTCCTCAAGCGCAACAACTGCGGCAAGGCGCTCGATATCGCCCGGACCGCACGCGACATGCACGGCGGGAACGGCATCAGCGCCGAGTTCCAGGTCATGCGCCACGCTGCCAACCTCGAAACGGTGAACACCTATGAGGGCACGCATGATGTCCATGCGCTGATCCTCGGCCGGGCAATCACCGGCATTTCGGCTTTCTAGCGGCGAAAAGCAGGTCTATGCTCGCCCCTACCAAGGGGGGAGCATAGCCATGATCCTGTGGATTTTCCTGGGCGCAGTCGTCCTGCTGCTGCTCTATGGCGTTGCAGTCTATAACCGGCTGGTTCGCCTCCGCGCGCTGGTCCACGAAGCGTTCAGCGGCATAACGGTCCAGCTGCGACGCCGGGCGGACCTCGTGCCCAACCTCGTCGAGACCGTGAAGGGATATGCGACCCACGAGCGCGAGACGCTCGATGCAGTCGTCGCGCACCGCGGCGATGCCATGAAGGCGGGGAGCGTCGCCGCCACGGCCCAGGCCGACAATGCGATGACGGCGATGCTCGGCCGGCTGTTCGCGGTCGCCGAGGATTATCCCGAGCTCAAGGCCGACGCCAATTTCCGCCAGCTGCAGGACGAGCTGAGCGGTCTCGAGGAAGAGCTGCAGTCTGCGAGGCGCTACTACAACGCCACCGCGCGTGACCTTAACACAAGGATCTTCTCCTTCCCCGACATGATGTTCGCAAGGCCGATGGGTTTTACCGAGGAGCCCTATTACGAGGACGCGGACCAGTCGATCCGGCAGGCCCCGAGGGTCGAGTTCCAGCGGAACTAGCGCGGGATGCGCCTGCTGATCGCCGCGCTGGTCACGGCGCTCCTCCTGCTTTCGCCTCGTACTGCCGCGGCGGAGGAGCGCATTCTTTCCTTCGACAGCCAGGTCGCCATCGGCCCCGATGGCGCGCTCGACGTCACCGAGACGATCGAGGTCAGGGTCGAAAACATTGCCATCCGACACGGCATCTACCGTGATTTCCCGACGCGCTACAGGGCTTCGGCTGGCCGGCGGGTAAAGGTCGACTTCGACCTCGTCGGGACATGGCTCGACGGCAATGAAGAGCCTAGCCGCGTCGATAGACTGGCCAACGGCGTTAGGACCCGCATCGGCAGCGCCGAGCGCATCGTCCCTCCCGGCGAGCACGTCTACACCATCCGCTACCGGGCAACCCGGATGATCGGCCGATTTGACGATTTCGACGAGCTTTACTGGAACGTTACCGGCAATGGCTGGGATTTCCCCATCGACCGGACGACCGCGACGATCACCCTCCCCTCGCCCGCAAGCTTCCTCCGGCATGCGGCCTACACGGGGCGGCAGGGTTCGACCGAGCGCTCAGCCAGGGTCCTTTCCGCCGGCGACGGCTCGATCCGCGTCGCAGCGACGCGGCCACTCTACGCGAGGGAAGGCCTGACGGTCGCAGTTGCCTTCCCGAAGGGCATCGTTGCCGAGCCTCCTTCCTCCGCCCGGCTGGCCTGGTTGCTCGCCGACTGGGCACCGCCGCTGGCCGGTACGCTCGGGCTTGCCGCCATCCTCGGCTATCTTCTCTATGCGTGGCACCGGGCGGGCCGTGACCCGAAGCCAGGAACCATCGTCCCCTTGTTCTCGCCGCCCGACGATCTTTCGCCGGCCGCAATGCGCTACATCGTCGAGCGCAGCCTTGATAACCGGGCCTTCGCGGCATCGCTGGTCGATGCAGCGGTCAAGGGCCATGTCCGGCTGGTCGAGGAAGATGGCGGCTGGCTGGGGAGCGGAAAGCGCCGGGTCGAGCGCTTTCCAACCGGCGAGACCCGTCCGCTGAACGCTCCCGAACAGGCGTCGCTCGAGGCGCTGGTGAGCCCGAACAGCTCGATCGCGATGGAGCAGGAAAACCATTCGGCCTTCGCCGCTGCCAAGAAGGCGCTGAGCGACCGCTTTTCCGAGGCTTATGACGGCAAGCTCTTCCTTCGAAACCTTGGATGGATCGCAGCTGCGGTCGTGATCTTCCTTGCAGCGATCTGGATCGCGGCAGCGGCAGTGGTCGTTGCCGAGGGCGCCGGGAACCGGCTGCTCGTCCTGCTTTCCAGCGCCGGGATGGCGATTGCAGCACTCCTCTTCCACGCAGCGCCCAACGACAGGGGATCGGGCCGCTGCCTCATTCACCTCGTCGCCGCGATCATCGGCGGCGCTGCAGTCCTCATCGCCCTGCCGGTCATTCCCGAGGCGCTGAAGACGGGGAACTGGATCCCGCTCGCGATCCCGCTCATCGGTCTTCCTTTCGTTGTCAGCAGTTTCTGGTGGATGTCGGCGCCGACGGGCGAAGGACGCAAGGTCCTCGATCGGATTGCCGGCTTCAAACATTATCTCTCGGTCGCCGAGCAGGACCGCCTCGACCGGATGCAGGCGCCCAGGGACACGCTCGAGCTGTTCGAGCGCTTCCTTCCCTATGCCATCGCTCTTGGAGTCGCGAACCGCGGCGCAGACCGCTTTACCGGCCTTCTCGCCGCGGCAGCGGCAAGCGGCGGCACGGCGCAGGGGTTTGCCTGGTATTCTGGCACGTCGAGCCCCTGGGAAGACAGCGGCGGATTCGTCAATTCGCTCGGCTCTTCCCTCGCCAGCACGATCAGCTCCGCCTCGACGGCGCCAGGATCCTCCAGCGGATCGGGCGGCGGCGGCTTTTCCGGCGGTGGAGGCGGCGGCGGAGGCGGCGGAGGCTGGTAGCGCCGCTGCCTACCAGGCCGGGCGGCGAAGGACGATCGTCGGGTCGCCGTGATAGCTGGTCTCGTGTAGGACCTCGAAGCCAAGTCGGCCGGCAAGCCGAAGCGAAGGCTCGTTCTTGGGGGCAATGATCGCCCAGATCGGTGTCGAGGGAAGATTGGCCTCGGCCCAGTCGATGACTGCCCGGCACGCTTCTCCGGCTATTCCCTGGCCATGAACCTCGTGGGAGAAGATCCATCCCATTTCCGGCTCGTCGCCGAATTCCGGGTCAAGCCCGCGCCAGGCCGTGAAAATGCCCGCTGTGCCGACAAGCCTGCCGTCGCTCGTCCGCTCGACCGCCCAGGTGCCAAAGCCATTTACCTGCCAGCCGCCAACCGAGGCCAGCAGCCTGCGCCAGCATTCCTCCTGGCCCATGGGTTCGGGACCGAAATGCCGATGCACTTCAGGATGCTGCAAAATGGCGTGATAAGGTCGAAAGTCGGCTTTCGCCCACGGTCGCAGCCGCAGGCGCTCGGTCGCGATAACCGGCGCCTGCACTGCCAGGCTTTACTTCTTGCCCAGGGTAAGGCCGCCGAAACGCTTGTTGAAGCGCGCGACCTGGCCGCCCGTGTCGAGCATCCGCTGCTGGCCGCCGGTCCAGGCCGGGTGAGCGGTCGGATCGATGTCGAGGTGAAGCGTGTCACCTTCCTTGCCCCAGGTCGAACGGGTCTGGAACTTGGTGCCATCGGTCATCTCGACCGTGATGAAATGATAATCGGGATGGGTCCCGCTCTTCATGGTCAATTCCTTGTGATTGGCTGGTTTCCGACCAGCCGAGGTTTCGAGCCCGGGCCCCTAGCCCAAGCCGACCGGCTTGACAAGTTGCCCCTGGCGCGAGCAGGTCGCCCTCCAGCGACCAGGGTTCCCGTGGTGTAATGCCGCGGGCGAAGGGGGAAGCCGGCGAACATCCGGCACTGTGCCCGCAACTGTGATCTCCCGCGATGGCGGGGGACAGTCAGATACCCGCCCTGGCCCGTCGTCCGCTCCCCGGCCGGGTCCAGCCGCGGGACGTGGGAGAATCGCGCGCGATCCTTCCCTCCGTGACGACTTGTCATGGAAAGGAAGGGATCCAGATGATTGATTTTCCTGTAGTTATTGACCCGGCGATCGTCGTGACCGCGTCGCGCGCGGAAGAGCAGGCGTCGACCACGGCCGCGACCGTTTCGCTCATCGACGCAAAGCAGATCGAGCATATCGGCGCGCCGATGGTGAGCGACCTGCTTCGCAATATCCCCAGCGTTTCCGTCGCCACCAGCGGCCCTGCCGGATCGCTGACCCAGGTGCGCATTCGCGGCGCCGAGGCCACCCACAGCCTTCTCTTCATCGAGGGGATCAGGGCCAACGACCCCGCAGCCGGCAACGAGCCGAGGTTCGAGCTCTTGAACGCCGATCTTGCAAGCCGGATCGAGATCATCCGCGGCCCCCAGTCGGCGCTCTGGGGCTCCGAGGCGATCGGCGGGGTGATCGCGGTCACCGGCGATGCCCCTGGCTCGTCGCCGGCACGGCTTCTCGTCGAGGGCGGCAGCTTCGGCACCTGGCGCGGCGCTGCCCGAACCGGGCTCGGCGATGGCGATCGAGGGCTGAGCTTCGGAATCGCCGGCCAGAAGAGCGAGGGCATCGACAGTTTTGGAAATGGCGGCGACCGCGACGGCTACCGCAACATCGGCTTTCGTGCGTCCGGCCGTTACAGCCTGTCGCCGATCCTGCTGCTCGGCGCCTCGGGGTTCGCGCTCATGGGGAAAAGCGAGTTCGACGGGCTGGATCCCGTGACATTCCGGCACGCCGATACGCTGGACGAAACCAGCAATCGCCTCGCCGCAGGCCGCCTCTTCGTGGAGTTGGGCGAGCGCGGGGGTAGCTATGCCAGGGGCTCGGCCAGCCTGCTCGGATCGTCCAACCGCAACGAGCTTGATGACGAGTTTCTCAACCGGACCCGCGCAACCCGAAGGACCCTGGGGCTCGAGGCCGGTCACCGGGTCGGAAATCACCGGCTCATTCTCGCGCTGGAGAGCGAAAGAGAGACGTTCAGGGCCCGCGACGAGGCATTTGGCGGATTTACCGAGCAGGATCGCTCGAGGGCACATCATTCCATCGCGGCCGAGTGGAAATGGGATAGCGGCGGGATGATCGACGCGGCCCTCGCCGTCCGCCACGACATTTTCTCCCGCTTTCGCGATGCTACCAGCCTTCGGGCCTCGACGAGAGCAGAACTCGGCGGCGGCTGGTCTCTCGCTGCAAGCTATGGCGAAGGCATTGCCCAGCCGACGTTCTTCGACCTCTATGGCTTCTTCCCCGGCTCCTTCGTTGGCAATCCCGGGCTCAAGCCCGAGACCAGCCGCGGGGGCGAGATCTCGCTCCGCCACTCGGGAAGGCTCTTCGGAGGCTCCCTCACCTATTTCCGTCAGCGGCTTAGCGACGAGATCATCGACGAGTTCGATCCCCAGACCTTCCTTTCCACGACGGTGAATGCCGATGGAAAGAGCAGGCGACAAGGCATTGAAGCCGAGGCATTTTACCATCCTTCGCCTGCGCTACGGATTGGCTTTTCCTATGCATGGCTAGACGCCAGCGAACTTCCCGAAGGCGGCAAGATGACCAAGGAGCCACGCCGGCCGGCCCATGGCGCAAGCTTCCAGGTCGACGGCGAACGCGGACGGCTGAGCTACGGCGCGGTCCTTTCCTACTCGGGCGCGCGGTTCGACACGGATTTCGACCTGTTTCCAGCGCAGCGGGTGCGGCTCGACCCCTATTGGCTCGCGAGCGCTCGCATTGCCTATCGGCTAACCGATAGCATCGCCGCTCACCTGCGCGTCGCCAACGCGTTCAACGATGATTACCAGGACGCGGTCGGCTACCGGACTGAAGGAAGGAGCGTCCATGCCGGGCTTCGCTTCGCTCTTGGCGGCTAGCGCGCTGCGCGCCGCGTCGCTCAACATGTGCGCGGATGAATATCTGCTGCTGCTCGCAAGACCTCGGGAAATCGCGAGCGTCAGCCGGCTGACGCGAGACCCTGCCGACAGCCCGCTCTGGCGGCAGGCCCGGCGCTTCAAGGCCAATCGCGGGACGCTCGAAAGCGTGCTCGATACCCGCCCGACCCTTGTAATCACCATGGGAGGAAGCGGGCGGGCGACCGCTGCAATCGCCCGCACCCTTGGCCTTCGCACGCTCGATCTTCCTTTTCCGCTTTCGATCGATGATGTCGCGGCGAACATGGACCGTGTCGCCTCGGCCCTCGGCCAGCCGGCGCGGGCCTTGCCCTGGAAGCGAAGGCTCGCCCGTCTGCGCGCGGCAACGCCAGCGCAGCGTGACGCCATCTTCCTCGGCGCCGGCGGCAACAGCTTCGGCGAGAAATCGCTGGAAGCCGAGTGGATGTCACTTGCCGGCTTCCGGCAACGGCCCCTCCCCGGCGGCCGCGCAAGCCTCGAGCTGCTTGCAACCCGGCCGCCAAGGGTCCTGTTGCGCTCCACCTACCGCCAAGCCCAATATTCCCTCGGACAGTCCTGGCTCAACCACCCGCTGGCATCCCCTCGCGGATCGACGGTCATCGAGGTCGATGGCCGGCCATGGACCTGCGGCGGACCGCTGATGGTCGGCGTGATCGAGCAGCTGAGGAACCGGTCGTGAGGCTGCTTCTCCTGCTGCTGCTCGTTATTCTCACGGCGGCGCACCTCTTGCTGCCGCTGGAGTCGCTGCTGGAGGCCAGCTCGCTCGATCCATCGCTTGGAAAGCTCATCCTTCTGGAACTGCGCCTGCCCCGCACGCTTCTGGTGATCGGCTATGGCGCGGTGCTCGGCATCACCGGCGCCGCGCTCCAGGCAGTCTTCGCCAATCCGCTCGCCTCGCCGGACATCAGCGGCGCCTCGAGCGGGGCCGCGCTCGGCGCAGTCATCGGTGGCTACTGGCTCGGCATGACCCAGCCGCTTCTGCTCGCCGCCTGCGGGGCCGCCGGGGCAATCGCGACGCTGGCGCTGCTCGTCGTCATTGCCGGGAGGCGCTCCGACACCGCGACCCTGCTGCTCGCCGGTCTCGCGATTTCTCTGGCGGCAGGCGCTGCAACCAGCCTCGCGCTCGCGCTCGCACCGTCCCCGTTCGCCTTCTACGACGCCTATGACTGGCTGATGGGCAATTTTGCGGACCGGAGCCAGGCGCAGGCTGCCGCGGCGCTGTTGCCCGCGGCAATTGCCTCGGCCCTGCTGCTGCGTCGCTCAGGGGCGATCGACCTCACGGCGCTTGGCGAGGACGTCGCTGCTTCACTCGGGCTGAAGCCACGTGCGCTGGCGCTCGAAGTCATCGCTCTTTCCGCCATCGCGGTCGGCGCCTGCGTCGCCGTTGCAGGCGCAATCGGGTTTGTCGGGCTGGTTGCGCCGGTGATCGGGCGCCGCCTCAGCCTCGGCCACCCGGGGCGGGCGATGCTCCCGGCGGCTGCCATCGGTGCCGTCCTTCTGCTTGCAGCCGACCTAGTGGTCCGGGCCGTCCCGCTCGACCGCGCAATCCCCGTCGGCGTCATTACCGCCCTGTTCGGGACGCCGCTCTTCATCTGGCTGGTCGTGACCGTCCGGCGGAGGGTGACGGCATGACGTCACTGGTCGCCGAGCACATCGCCATCGCCGGGCGGCTCAACCCGACCTCGCTCGCCGTCAGGGGCGGCGAGATGGTTGCCCTCATCGGGCCCAACGGCGGCGGAAAGACCAGCCTCCTAAGGGCATTGGCGCGGATCGAGGGGGCCGAGGGCCGGGTCACCATCGACGGTGAAGACCTCGACGGTGCTCCCCTTCCCCGCCGCCGCAGGCTGCTCTCCTTCCTCCCTGCCTCGCGCGACATAAGCTGGCCGATCGCGGTCCGGTCCGTCATCGCGCTCGGCCTGGATGTGCGGGACGAAGAGCGGGTCGAGGAGCTCATTGGCCTGATGGAACTGGGAGAGATGGCCGACAGGCCGGTCAATCGCCTTTCCACCGGGGAACGCGCCCGGGTCCTCGCGGCGCGCGCCCTCGCCTCGCGCCCACGGGTCCTTCTCCTCGACGAACCCCTGTCCAACCTCGATCCTTACTGGGTGCTGCGGTTCCTCGACATCTTCCGTGATGCGGCCCGCGGCGGCCAGGCGGTACTGGTCGCGCTCCATGATCTTTCGCTGCTTGGCCACTTCGACCGGGCGCTGCTGGTTTCCGAGGGGACGCTCAAGATGGACGAAGCGCCCGCCGGCATGGTCGCCAACGAGCGCTTCGAACAAATCTTCAGGGTCCGTCCCGCGGACGGCGCCTGGCAGGTCAGCCCGCTGGCGGGTCAGCAATCATCGCCGTGAAGCTTGCCTCGGCGGCAAGCTTGCCATCTACCGAGGCCCGGCCGGCAAACTTGCAAACGCTGCTGCGCTTCTGAACGAACTCGACATCGAGCTGGAGCAGGCAGCCCGGCTCGACCGGGTTGCGGAACTTGGCTCCCTCGATCGCCATGAAATAAACCAGCTTGCCGCTGTTCGCGAGGCCAAGACTTTCCACCGCGAGAACGCCAGCGGCCTGGGCAAGCGCCTCGACGATGAGGACGCCCGGCATGATCGGGCGGCCCGGGAAATGGCCCTGGAAAAAGCCCTCGTTGATGGTCACCGCCTTGATCGCGGTGATCGACTCGTCGGGAACGATCCGCTCGACCCGGTCGACCAGCAGCATCGGGTAGCGATGGGGCAGCGCCGCCATCACCCGCCTGATGTCAAGCGGACCGATCGCGGCGCCGGAGACTTCCTCGCTCACCTTCCCTGGGGGGTCTGCTGCGTCTGCTGCTGCGGCAGCGGGGTGACACTGACCGAGGGAAGCGCGGCGTTGAGAGCGGCCAGCACCTCGTTGGTCGCATTGACCTGGGTCGCGTGGGCGAGCGTTGCGTCAACGTCGACGGCGAGGTTGGCGCCCTTCTGGGTCATCACCTGGTTGATCACCGGCTGCAGCCTCTCGTTGATCTGGCGAAGGACGTTGGCCTGGATCGACTGGATGTTCTGCTGGCTGCGGGCCAGTTCCTGGTTGGCCTGCTCCTGGCGCTGCTGGAAAGCCTTGATACGGTTCTGTAGCGCAGCGTCGGGCTGCTTGCCGTTGAGGGCCTGGATCGCCTGCTGGATCGACTGGCCTTCCGGGCGAAGCTGCGTCTCGAGGGTCTGCTGCCGGTTGCGAAGCGTGGTGACCTGCGACTGAAGCTGGGTCTGGGCCGTGCGGCAGGCATTGCACTCGCGGTAGACGCGCTCGGAATCGACCACGACGACTACTGCCGCGGGCGCGCGCTGGGCAATGGCCGGCGCTGCAATGGTGGAGGCCGCGATCATCGCAGCTGCAAGATAATGCTTCATCAGAATTGTGTTCCTACGTTGAATGAGAAGAGCTTTGTTTCATCGCCGTCCTGCTTGAGCAGGGCCTTGGCAATGTCGATTCGCAGCGGACCGAAAGGCGAAACCCAGTTGACGCCGACACCGACCGAAAGGCGCGGCTTGATCGAGTCGCCGCGGTAGAATTCCTTGAACCCGGAGTTGGGAATGAAGGCGAACTGGGCAGCGTCGTCCCGGCCGGCCGCGGTCGCCGCGGAAAGGCAGGTCTGGCCGGGGTCGAGCGTGATCACGTCGCCGACCGATCCCTCGTCGTCGCCGTCAGGACCAGCGCACCTGCCCGGGATGTCGAGCAGGTCTGGCCGGACGAGCTTCCACACCGAGCCGACGTCGACGAAGGCCGAGGGGCGAAGTCCAAGGTTCTTGAGGGCCGAGTTGGTCGGGAACTCGATCTCGAGGCGGCCCATGTAATAGGCGCGGCCGCCGAGCGCGTCGCTGATCGCATTGCTGGAATCAACGTCGGCCACCACGGTTTCGGTCTCGTATGGAACGCGAATGACGCGCGGACCGATCCCGCGGATGTCAAAGCCGCGCATGGTAGGGCCGAAGAAGCGATCGCTGATCCGGATCGGGTCCTGGTCGGGCTCGTCGGCGTCCTGGAGCGGGTGGATATAGCCGCCCTCGCCGTGGATCGAGAGGACGAAGCCGGCCGGAAGCCCGAAATATTTGGTCGCATCGACCCTTGAGCGCAGATATTTGACGTCGCCGCCGAGGCCGGCGAAGTCCTGGCTGAGGATCAGCCGCTGGCCGCGCGTGGCGCGGATGCCGTTGGTGTCGTCATAGGCGACCGTGTAGCCGATCGAGGAGGTCAGCCGCTTGCCGAGCTCCTGGCAGAGATAGCGGCCGGCCTTGAGCGGGTCGCACTCCGCGGGCTCCGGTCCATCGGACCCGGTGAGCGGGCCGTCAGGGCCGTCGGGGTCGAGGACGAGATCGGGATCGGTGAAGAACAGGTCACGGTCGAGCGAGATATCGTCCTGCACCAGCGAGTAGCGGGTCCCGAAGTTCACATATTCGGTGATCGGGAAGCCGAGACGCAGCGCACCGCCGATCGACTTCTGCCCATAGGTCTGGTTGCGATCGCCATCGCCATCGTAGCGGAAGCTGTTGTAATCGCGGTAGAAGAGCTCGCCGCCGAGCAGGATGCTCTTGTCGAAGAGATAGGGCTCGGTGAAGCCTGCCGAGATCTGCTTCGAATAGCGCGAATAGGTGACGCCGGTCTGGAGGACCTGCCCCTTGCCCATGAAGTTGCGCTGGGCAACCGAGGCCGAGAGGATGAACTTCTCGAGGCTCGAATAGCCGGCCGACAGCTGCAGCTCGCCGGTCGAGCGTTCCTCGACGTCCACGGTAAGGTTCACCCGGTCGTTCGAGGACCCCTGCGACTGCTTGATCTCCAGATTCTCCTGGAAGAAGCCGAGGCTCTGGATGCGGTCCTGGCTGCGCTTCACCTTGAAGGCGTTGAAGGCGTCGCCCTCGTTGATCCGGAATTCGCGGCGGATCACCTTGTCGCGGGTAACGGTGTTGCCCTGGATGTCGATGCGCTCGACATAGACGCGCGGGGTCTCGCCGACCCGGAACGTCAGGTTCATTTCCTTCTTCTCGGCGTCACGCTGGAAGTCCGGCGATACGTCGGCAAAGGCATAGCCGCGGGCGCCGGCAACCTCGTTGAGTGCAGTTACCGTGTCCTCGACGAGCTTGGCGTTGAACCACTGGCCGGGCTTGATCCTCACGAGTGCCTTGACGACGTCCTCGTTGAAGTCGCGAAGGTCGCTCTCGGCCTCGACCGTTCCGAACTTGTAGCGCGGCCCTTCCTCGATCACGTAGGTGATGATGAAGTCCCTGCGGTCAGGCGTCAGCTCGGCAAGTGCCGAGACGACCCGGAAGTCTGCATAGCCCTCGGTCAGATAGAAAGCGCGGAGCTTCTGCTGGTCGGCCGCAAGCCTGTCGGGATCATAGCTGTCATTGGACTTGATGAACCCGAGAAGCCCGCCGGCTTCCTTGGTGAACATCTCCTTGCGCAGCCGGCCGTCCGAATATTGGTCGTTGCCGATGATGTTGATCGCCCGGATCTTGGACTTGTCGCCCTCGCTGATCTCGAACACCAGGTCGACGCGGTTCTGGTCGAGCTGGATGATCTTCGGCTCCACCGAGGCCGCGAATCGGCCCTGCCGGCGATAGAGCTCGATGATCCTGTCGACGTCAGCGCGGACCTTGGACCGGGTGTAGATCTGGCGCGGCGCGAGCTTGATCTCGGGCGCGATCTTGTCGTTCTTGATCCTCTTGTTGCCCTCGAGGACGATCCGGTTGATGACCGGGTTCTCGCGCACCGTGATGACGAGGTTGCCCGTGTCGGCGCCGGTGATGACGACATCGGCAAACAGCTCGGTCGCGTAGAGGTCCTTCAGCGCCTGGTCGAGGGTTTCCGTCGTATATTGCTGCCCCGGGACGAGGTTCGAATAGCTGCGGACAGTTTCCGGCTCGAGCCGCTCGGAACCGACGACGCGGATCGAGCGGATGGTTGCGCTTACCGGCGCTGGCGGTGCCGCCTGGGTCTCGACCGGCGCTGCCGGCTGCGTCTCCGCGGGCGTGGCTGCCGGGGTTTCCTGGGCCAGGGCCGGCGCGGCCCATCCAGACAGGATGGTGCCTACCAGTAGGACATGACCCATCCGCTTGGTTGTTCGAATGCTGCTGGAACTCACGCTTCCCCGCCTAACATTTGCTGAGCGGCCCGCTGCCCACGGCGCCGCAAGATGATGCCCTAGCCCTGCCCCAACAGCTCTATCCAATCAAGCGCCCAAGTCGTTCGAATAGCCCAAAAGACGCCAAGTCGTTGATTGTAGTGAACAGGAGGAGTGCGATGAGCAGCGCCAGTCCCCCGCGGAACGCCCAATCCTGGGCCCTCTCGCTGACCGGCCGGCGCCGAATTCCCTCCGCCGCGTAGAAAACAAGATGTCCACCATCCAGCACAGGGACTGGCAAGAGATTGATGAACCCGAGATTTATGGAGAAAAGCGCGATCAGCTGAACGAACTCAAATGCGCCGAGACTTGCCTGTTGTCCGGCGATCTGTGCCATCTTGAGCGGCCCGCCGAGGTCCTTGGTCGACCTCTTGCCGGTGATGATCTGCACCAGGCCATCGACCATCGAGC
>JAJJPO010000048.1:0-5482 GCA_032907585.1 Sphingomonas sp.
GAGCGCGAGGATGCCGGCAAGCAGAAGGCGATCTCCGAGGAGCTGGAGTGGATCCGGCGAACCCCCAAGGCCCGCCAGGCCAAGTCAAAGGCCCGTATCCGCGCCTTCGACGAACTGGTCGAGAGCCAGGAGAACCGCACGCCCGGCAAGGCGCAGATCCTGATCCAGTTGCCCGAGCGCCTCGGCGGAAACGTGATCGACCTCAATGGCGTCTCCAAGGCCTATGGCGACAAGCTGTTGTTCGAGGACCTGAGCTTCTCGCTGCCGCGCGGTGGCATCGTCGGCGTGATCGGCCCCAACGGCGCGGGCAAGTCGACCCTGTTCAAGATGATCACCGGCCAGGAGCAGCCGGACAGCGGCTCGATCACCATCGGCGACACGGTGCACCTCGGCTATGTCGACCAGAGCAGGGACGCGCTCGACCCGTCAAAGAATGTCTGGGAAGAAATTTCGGACGGTCTCGACATGTTCAAGCTCGGCAAGCACGAGGTCGCGACCAGGGCCTATGTCGGCGCCTTCAACTTCAAGGGCCAGGACCAGCAGAAGAAGGTCGGCCAGCTCTCGGGCGGCGAACGTAACCGGGTCCACCTTGCAAAGATGCTCAAGGAAGGCGGCAACGTCCTGCTGCTCGACGAGCCGACCAACGACCTCGACGTCGAGACGCTGCGCGCCCTTGAGGACGCTCTCGAGAACTTCGCCGGCTGCGCCGTGGTGATCAGCCACGATCGCTTCTTCCTCGACCGCCTTGCGACGCATATCCTTGCGTTCGAGGGCGACAGCCACGTCGAATGGTTCGAGGGCAACTTCGAGGCCTATGAGGAAGACAAGCGCCGGCGCCTTGGGCCGGAGGCCGATCGCCCCCACCGGATGACCTACAAGAAGCTGACCCGCTAGGCGCTGGGGTGGTCGCATCGATACGCACAGGTGCCCGGACCTCGTTGCGTTCCGATCCTAGCGGAGGCGTTTCACCATCAGCCGGCCATCTTCGCCGATCTTGGTTCCGAAATTGGGAACGGCCCTGATCAGTTCAGAAAGCCTGGTGAAGCCATAATTGCGGACCGCGAAGCTCGAAACTGCCTTGGCGCGCTGGCCCATCTCGGAAAGCGATGCATAGCCTTCCTCGTCCCGCTTCGAAGCCTTGAAGGCCGCGCCGAGCACCTGGAGAAGTTCGGCGTCGACGGCTCGCTGGCCCTTGGCCGCGGGCGGCGCCTCGAGCGCCTCGTCCTTGTCGCTCACGAGGGCAGCCACGTCGAAAAAGCGCGTGCAGGCCTGCTGGAAACTGGTCGGCGTCTTGGTCGTCCCAAAGCCATAGACCGGTAGCCCGTCCTCGCGGATCCGCTGGGCCAGCGGAAGGAAATCCGAATCCGACGACATGATTCCAAAGCCGTCGACATGGCCGCGATAGAGAAGGTCCATCGCATCGATCGTCATTCGCATGTCGGTCGCGCTTTTTCCCTTCACGACGTCGAACTGCTGCATCGGGACGATCGAGTGGAGCTGGGTCAGTTGGCCCCAGCCCTTGAGCGATGCCTTTGCCCAGTTTCCATAGGCCCGGCGGATGTTGATCGTGCCCAGCTCGCCCAGCACCAGCAGCACTTCGTCCAGGTGTTCGGGCGAAGCATTGTCCGCGTCGATCAGCAAGGCAATGTTAAGCTCGGTTTCGGCGTAATCATTTCGGTCGGGCATCGATTTCCAGCTTCTGTTTAATTGCTGTTCATAACGCAACGGGAACGGAACGAAATCGGCGTCCGGACGCTTTTAGTTCCCGGCAAAGGGCAGGGGCGAGTGATCAGGAGGAAGTGAGTCATGAATCGTCTGGTTCTAGTTTCGGCATTGGCTGCCAGCATGTCTGTAGCAGGCTGCGCAAGCGATCCCTATGGTTATCGCTATGACGACCAGGGCAGGCGGGTCGCCACCGGCGCGGCGATCGGCGGCGCCACCGGCGCCGTAGTCGGCGCGGTCGTTCCCGGCGTGAACCCGGTGACCGGCGCGGTCGTCGGCGCGGTCCTCGGCGGTGTTGCGGGCGCGGTCATCAAGGGCCGCCAATATTATCGCGATACCCGCGGCTACTGCTATTACGTCGATCAGTACGGCAACCCGATCTACGATTATAACGTGAGGTGCTAAGAGCTTAGCGCCTGTTGTTCAGACGGGGCGGAATTCGTCTTCCGCCTCGTCGAGCAGCCAGAGCACGCCGTCGCAGATCGAAAAGCGACAGCCGAGCAACTTTATCTTGCCGGCCTTTTCCCGGTCGCTGACGAACGGGAAGGTCCGAAGATTGGCAAGACTGCGGCGTATAGACACTTCTTCCAGCTGGCGATGCGCTTCCTCGCTGGTGCCGAGCTCGGCGCCGATTGCGGCCGCTGGCTCCTTTATCTGGCTCATCCACTTGTGAACGAAACCGCCTTCGCCGGCGGCGGCGCCATGGAATTTCCCGGTGAGCGCTGCCGCGATGCCGCCGCAGCGCTCATGGCCCATGACCACGATCTCAGGGACGTTGAGCTGGGTGACGGCGAACTCCAGCGCGGCCGAGACGCCGTGCCGTCCGCCGCCCGTCTCGAAGGGGGGCACCAGGTTGGCGACGTTGCGGATAACGAAGATCTCGCCCGGATCAGTATCGAAAATCGTTGCGGGATCGGCCCGGCTGTCGCTGCAGGCGATGACCACCGCCCTTGGTGCCTGGCTCTCGGCAAGCTGCTGCCAGCGCTCTCGCGCCGTCTCGAACCGGCCGGACCGAAACCGCCGGTATCCCTCGAGCAGATTACCAAAGCCTTCCATCGCATCTCCCCTATTTTCCAGCCAGCGGTTAGTCGCGCGGGGCAGGGGTGGCAAGTCGCCGGCCAAATCGCTATCTGGCCGGCATGAACGCTCCTCTTCCCCAGCAGCCCCGGCAGCGCAAGCCCGACTGGATTCGCGTGAAGGCTCCCGTCAGCGAAGGCTATGCCGAGACGCGAAAGCTGATGCGCGAGCTGAACCTTGCCACCGTCTGCGAGGAGGCAGCCTGTCCCAACATCGGCGAATGCTGGACGAAGAAGCACGCGACCGTGATGATTCTCGGCGACGTCTGCACCCGGGCCTGCGCCTTCTGCAACGTCAAGACCGGCATGCCTCGCAAGGTCGATCCGCTCGAACCGGAACATGTCGCGACCGCCGCGGCCAAGATGGGCCTTGAACATATCGTCGTCACTTCCGTCGACCGCGATGACCTGCCTGACGGCGGCGCCTCGCAGTTCGTGAAGGTGATCGAGGCGCTTCGCCGCAATACGCCCAACACCACGATCGAGATCCTGACGCCCGATTTTCGCAACAAGCACGAGGCGGCCATCGAGGCGATCGTCGCCGCCCGGCCCGACGTCTACAACCATAACCTCGAGACGGTGCCGAGGCTCTACCCGACCATCCGTCCCGGGGCGCGCTATTACGCCTCGCTCCGGCTGCTGGAGCAGGTGAAGAAGCTCGACCCTTCGATCTTCACCAAGTCAGGGGTGATGGTTGGTCTCGGCGAGCAGCGGCTCGAAGTCCACCAGGTCATGGACGACATGCGCAGCGCCGGCGTCGATTTCCTGACGATGGGCCAATATCTCCAGCCGACGCCGAGGCACGCCAAGGTCGAGGAGTTCGTGACGCCCGACGCGTTCCGGGCCTATGCCTCGATCGCCCGCGCCAAGGGCTTCCTCCTCGTGGCTGCCTCGCCGCTCACCCGCTCGAGCTATCATGCGGGCGATGATTTCAAGCGGATGCAGGAGGCCCGTCAGGCGCAGCTGGCGAGGGCAGGGGGACTGCCCGCCTGATGCCTCGGCACAGCGAGACCCGTCATCTTCCCTATACCCCCGACCAGCTGTTCGATCTCGTCGCAGACGTCGGCAGTTATGACGAGTTCCTGCCCTGGGTCAGCGCGGTACGCATCCGGTCCGACACGGAAAAAGAGATGGTTGCCGACCTCATCGTCGGCTTCAACGCGTTCAAGGAGCGGTTCACCAGCCGCGTGACCAAGGAACGCCCGGGCCATATCTGCGTCGATTATATCGAGGGGCCGCTCAAGTATCTGAAGAATGAATGGCGTTTCGATCCAGCGCCGGAGGGCGGGTCCAACGTCTATTTTTCCGTCGACTTCGCCTTCCGGTCGCGCATCTTCGAGAGCATCGCCGGCCAGATGTTCGACCGGGCGCTTCGACGAATGACCGGTGCGTTCGAAAAACGTGCCGAGGAACTTTACGGCATCAACAGGTCGAGCGCACAGAGCGCCGCCTGACGGCGAATACCCGACCGGCCCGCGCTGGCATCAAACAGCTGCTGGTCGGCAACGATCTTGTCTGGCCCCGCCACGCGCTCGGCCCGGGCGAACACCACGGTCCCGACCGGCTTTTGCTCGGTTCCGCCATCGGGCCCGGCAATGCCGGTGATCGCAACCGCCACGTCTGCTCCCGATGCCTCGAGTGCGCCCTGGGCCATTGCCCAGGCCGTGGCCACGCTCACCGCCCCAAATGTCTCGACCACGTCGACGCAGACGTTGAGCTCGGCCATCTTTGCATCGTTCGAATAGGTGACATAGCCCGCCTCGAACATCTGGGATGAACCCGGGATCTCGGTAAGGGCAGCGCTGACGAGGCCGCCCGTGCAGCTCTCGGCAACCGCTACCCTGCGCCCCGCCTTGCGATTGGCCTCCACCACCTCGCGGGCCTTTTCCACGAGGTCATCGGGAAGAAGAAAGTCGCGTTCCATCTTCTCATTCACCCGGCACTGGCCGGGCAGCCATCGAAATCCAGTGCGGCAGGCTTGGCCGGGCGACGAACTTACCCAATTGATCCTCCTCGGGTCTTTCTGAATCTAGCAGAGTGGCCGGGTGCTACAAGCGCGCCGCGGGCATCCGGATATTGGCAAGCGCCTGGGCAGCGATGCCTTCCCGCCGGCCGGTAAAGCCGAGACGCTCGGTGGTGGTTGCCTTGATGCTTACTGCCGCGACCGGGAGGCCGAGGATCTCGGCAACGCGCGAGCGCATGGCATCGCGGTGCGGGCCGACCTTCGGTGCTTCGCAGATGACGGTGCAGTCGACGAAATCGATGATCCCGCCGGACTCCCGGACCAGGCGGGCGGCATGGCCCAGGAAAAGGCTGCTGTCGGCACCTTCCCATCGCTTGTCGGAAGGCGGAAAATGCTGCCCGATATCGCCAAGGCCGGCAGCGCCGAGCAGCGCGTCGGTAAGCGCGTGAAGCACGACGTCCGCGTCGCTGTGCCCGGCAAGCCCCCTGTCATGGTCGATTGCAATGCCGCCCATCATCAGCGGGCCTTCGCCTGAAAAGGCGTGAACGTCGAACCCCTGGCCCGTCCGGGGGACGAGCGAGCCGCCGAGGAACGCCTCGGCGCGTCGGCAGTCGGCCGCGGTCGTCAGCTTGTCGAGCATCGGGTCTCCCTCGACCGCTGCCACTTCTCGGCCGGCGGCGCGCATCACGGTCGATTCGGCGGTGGGTGCCGGCCCGGCCCA
>JAJJPO010000049.1:0-5457 GCA_032907585.1 Sphingomonas sp.
ATGCCGACCTTTTTTGAGCAGCCAGGTGAGAGGACGTCACTCCAGCACTGGAATTCGCGCGCGAGGAAACTGTTTTCCCGGTCCGCCTGATGTGCAACGTTGCACTTCTTGATCACATACCGAGAGAGCCACTTCAAAATGCTCAGTTTCCTCCTTGCTCTTGCAATCGCCGGAGCCGAACCACCAGCCCAGCAGCAGGGGCTGGACGCGGCCAACAGCTGGGTTGGCCTGATCGATTCAAAGCGATGGGATGACAGCTGGAGCGCTGCGGGAACGCTCTTCAGGTCCCAGATGCCCCAGCCACGCTGGGCAACGACCATCAGCCCCGTGCGCGGGCCATTGGGCGCCGTATCCTCGCGGGTCCTGAAGAAGGTCACGAAATCATCGTCACTGCCGGGCGCTCCCGACGGCGAATATGAAGTGGTGGAATTTCAAACCAGCTTCGAAAACATGGCGAACGCCACCGAGACCGTCGTGCTCGCCAGGGAGGAAGCCGGCTGGAAGGTCGTCGGCTACTTCATAAGGTAGCATGGCGCTAACGGCTTGACTTTCCACGGCTGCTGAGTAGGGAGCGCCTCACCTTTCCTTCGGGGAAGGCGCGGACCCAGGATTATCGCCAAAGGGCGGCAGTTCATGGACCGCACTCGTCCGAGACAGTCGCTGTGCCCGAATTCCCGGGTGCTTAATCCGCGGCCTAGACGGGGACAGGAATTCAGGAACGGGTCGCCTTGTCGTCCCGGTCGTGCGCCGGCCCTGGCCAGCGCCTCTCGATCCATCCCCCGGACATCTCGGAGACGTGGATATTCCACGGCTCCAAACCGTGCGCCGGATGGTCCGGCGGGCGGAACTTTTGGGAGTATGGCATGGATCGTTCGCAAAAAGCCGATCTGGTTGCCGAGCTGAAGAACGTCTTCAACGAGACCGGGCTGGTGGTCATCACCCGCAACCACGGTCTTTCGGTCGCCCAGTCGACCGACCTTCGCTTGAAGATGCGCGACGCCGGAGCCCAGTTCAAGGTTGCGAAGAACCGGCTTGCCAAGATCGCGCTCGAGGGAACCCGCTACGGTTCGATTGGCGAAATGCTGGTCGGGCCGACTGCGCTGGCAACCTCGGTCGATCCCGTCGCGGCCGCAAGGGTCGCGGTGGAATTCGCCAAGTCCAATGATCGTCTCGAGATCGTTGGCGGCGCGATGGGCGAAACGCTGCTCGACGTGAACGGAATCAAGGCGCTTGCCGAGCTTCCCTCGCTCGACCAGCTGCGCGGCACGCTCGTGGGCCTCATTCAGGCGCCCGCGACGAAGATTGCCCGCATCGCCAAGGAGCCGGGTGGCCAGCTGGCGCGCGTTCTCGCCGCCAAGGCCGCAGCTTAAGTTTTTACCCAACCCACGCACGACATCGGGCCACTGGCCCACTAGGAGACTTTAAATGGCTGACCTCAACAAGATCGTCGACGACCTGTCGGCTCTTACCGTTCTCGAAGCTGCAGAGCTCGCCAAGCTTCTCGAAGAGAAGTGGGGCGTTTCGGCTGCCGCTGCAGTCGCAGTTGCCGGCCCCGCCGCCGGTGGCGCCGCTGCTGCCCCGGTCGAGGAAAAGGACGAATTCGACGTGATCCTCACCGGCGACGGTGGCAAGAAGATCAACGTCATCAAGGAAGTCCGCGCCATCACCGGCCTGGGCCTCGGCGAAGCCAAGGCGCTGGTCGAGTCGGCTCCGAAGGCCGTCAAGGAAGGCGTCAACAAGGAAGAGGCCGAGAAGATCAAGAAGCAGATCGAGGAAGCCGGCGGCACCGTCGAGCTCAAGTAAGCTTCAACGCATATCTGTCCCGGGAGCCCAGCCTTCCGGGATGGGAACGAAGAGAAGGGCGGCCCTTTTGCGGGACCGCCCTTTTTTCGTGGGCACGCCGGTACCGCTATCCCCCCGCGGGGCCGTCCGGCAGCCGGGGCCCGGGAAAATCCGCTGCGCCGAATAGAGGAACCCGCCGGCGGCGAAATGCATTGTCTAGGCAAACGTCAATTGCATTTTGAAAGACTGAAACATGAAGAAGCTAGCGCTTGCGCTGGCGGCCGCGGGGGCGTTTGCCCTGGCGCCGGCCGCCCCGGCACTGGCCTCGCTGGAAACCCCCGAGGCGAGGGCCGAAGCCACCGACGCTGCCATGATGGCGCGCCAGGACATGCTGGAAATATTCGACGGAAAACGCCCTGCCAATGGCAAGTTCCTCTGGCGGAAGGGAAGCTTCGATGGCGAGCCGCGGGTCGTCATCAGCCTTAGTGACCAGCTTGCCTTCCTTTATCGAGGCGACGAGCTCGTCGCAGTCTCTTCGGTATCGACTGGAACCGACGAGAAGCCGACCCCGACCGGCATCTTCGAGGTGCTTGCCAAGAAGACGTTCCACCGCAGCCGCAAATATGACAATGCGCCGATGCCATTCATGCAGCGGATCGACAAATATGGCATCGCTCTCCACGCCGGCCACCTGCCCGGCTATCCGGCGAGCCACGGCTGCATCCGGCTGCCGTCGGCATTTGCCAAGCGGCTCTACTCGGTCACCGACCTCGGCTCGACGGTGATGATCGGGGCCTAAATTGCGCCGAACAGGCGCGAGCCTTTCGCCGGCGAGGATTTTTTGCCCCCCTTGTCCTCGCCGGCATTTTTTCGTGGCCCGGGCCCCTTGCAACCGGGCGAAGAAGGCGTATATCGGCTCAATCCAACAAATACCGGCTCCGCCGCACGGCTTCGTGCGCCCGGAGCTTTTCCTGTCCTCGCCGGGACACGGACCGATCCGCGCAGCGGTCCGAACGTATGGCAAGGAATTCGCAGGAGCCGCGCCGGACTTCATCAAGGCCCGCGTGCCAAGACGCGTGGCCCGAGCGCAGGGATTAAGATGGCGACCAAGCAGAATGACGTGCCAACCATGGCCCGCAACACCAATTCGCGCCGCATCCGGAAGATTTTCGGAAACATCCACGAAATCAGCGAGATGCCGAACCTCATCGAGGTCCAGCGCGAGTCCTACGAGCAGTTCTTAAGGTCTGACCCCTCGATCGGCTATGTCTCGGGCCTCGAGAAGACGCTGCGCTCGGTCTTCCCGATCCAGGACTTTGCGGGCACCGCCCATCTCGACTTCGACCGCTACGAGCTCGAGCCCCCCAAGTTCGACACCGACGAGTGCCGCCAGCGCGGGCTGACCTATGCTGCCCCGATGCGCGTGACCCTGCGCCTCACCACCTTCGAGATCGATCCCGATACCGAGGCCAAGTCGGTCATCGATATCAAGGAGCAGGACGTCTACATGGGCGACATGCCGCTCATGACCGAGAACGGCACCTTCATCGTCAACGGCACGGAACGCGTCATCGTCTCGCAGATGCACCGTTCGCCGGGTGTCCTTTTCGACCATGACCGCGGCAAGACCCACGCATCAGGCAAATATCTCTTCGCTGCACGGGTAATCCCTTATCGCGGCAGCTGGCTCGACTTCGAATTCGACGCCAAGGACATCGTCAACGTCCGCATCGACCGCAAGCGCAAGCTGCCGGTGACTGCGCTGCTGCACGCGCTCGGCCTGTCGAGCGAGGAAATCCTCAACACCTTCTACAACCGCCTGACCTATGTCCGTGGCAAGAACGGCTGGCAGATCCCCTATGCCGCCGAGGCATGGCGCGGACAGAAGCCGAACCACGACGTGGTCGATGCCGACAGCGGCGAGGTGGTGTTCAAGGCTCATGAGAAGATCACGCCGCGCAAGGCCAATGCCGCCGCCAAGGACGGCCTCAAGAACCTCATCATCCCTACCGAAGAGATCTTCGGCCGCTTTTCGGCCTATGACCTCATCAACGAGAAGACCGGCGAGATATACAGCGAGGCCGGCGACGAGGTCTCGCCCGAGAACCTCGAGAAGCTCGACAAGGCCGGCGTCGACCGCCTCGAGCTGCTCGACATCGACTATGTGAACACGGGCCCCTGGATCCGAAACACTCTGAAGGCCGACAAGTCGGAGGACAGCGACAGCGCGCTTGCCGACATCTACCGCGTCATGCGCCCCGGCGAGCCGCCGACCCGCGAGACCGCCGACGCGCTCTTCTATGGCCTGTTCTTCGACCCCGAGCGCTACGACCTCTCGGCGGTCGGCCGCGTCAAGCTCAACATGCGCCTTGGCCTCGACGTCGAGGACAGTGTCACCACGCTTCGCCGCGAGGACATCATCGCCGTCGTCCAGGAGCTCGTGAACCTCAAGGACGGCAAGGGCGAAATTGACGACATCGACAACCTCGCCAACCGCCGCGTGCGCTCGGTCGGCGAGCTGCTCGAGAACCAATATCGCGTCGGCCTCCTGCGCATGGAGCGGGCGGTCAAGGAGCGGATGAGCTCGGTCGATGTCTCGACCGTGATGCCGAACGACCTCATCAACGCCAAGCCGGCGGTTGCCGCCGTCCGCGAGTTCTTCGGCTCCTCGCAGCTCTCGCAGTTCATGGACCAGACCAACCCGCTCAGCGAGGTCACCCACAAGCGCCGCGTCTCGGCCCTCGGGCCGGGCGGCCTTACCCGCGAGCGCGCCGGTTTCGAGGTCCGCGACGTCCACCCGACCCACTATGGCCGCATCTGCCCGATCGAGACGCCGGAAGGCCCGAACATCGGCCTCATCAACTCGCTCGCCAGCTTCAGCCGGGTGAACAAGTACGGGTTCATCGAGACCCCCTATCGGCGGGTGATCGACGGCAAGGTGAGCGACGAGGTCGTCTACCTGTCGGCGATGGAAGAGGCCAAGCACACCATCGCCCAGGCCAATGCCGAGCTGGACGACAAGGGTGGCTTCGTCGAGGAAATCGTTTCCTCGCGCCACAACGGCGACTTCCTGATGGCACCGCGCGACACCATCACCTTGATGGACGTCAGCCCCAAGCAGCTGGTGTCGGTCGCAGCCTCGCTCATTCCGTTCCTCGAGAATGACGACGCCAACCGGGCGCTGATGGGCTCGAACATGCAGCGCCAGGCGGTTCCGCTGATCCAGGCCGAGGCCCCGCTCGTCGGGACCGGCATGGAAGAGACGGTGGCCCGTGATTCGGGCGCTGCCATCGCCGCGCGCCGTCCGGGCGTCGTCGACCAGGTCGACGCGACCCGCATCGTCGTTCGCGTGACGGGCGAGCTCAAGGCGGGCGAGTCCGGCGTCGACATCTACACGCTGATGAAGTTCCAGCGCTCGAACCAGAACACCTGCATCAACCAGCGCCCGCTGGTGAAGGTCGGTGACACGGTTCATGCCGGCGAGATCATCGCCGACGGCCCGTCGACCGAGTTCGGCGAGCTGGCGCTCGGGCGTAACACGCTCGTCGCGTTCATGCCGTGGAACGGCTACAATTACGAGGACTCGATCCTCATCAGCGAGCGCATCGTCAAGGACGACGTCTTCACCTCGATCCACATCGAGGAATTCGAGGTCATGGCCCGCGACACCAAGCT
>JAJJPO010000050.1:0-5419 GCA_032907585.1 Sphingomonas sp.
GGGCTGCACCGCGCCGATGCGCGACGAGAACCAGCTGCACGCGGCGGTGGTCGAGATCTTCGCCCATGACGACGCCGAGGTGAAATATTCCACGGTCCAGAACTGGTACCCGGGCGATGCCGAGGGCAAGGGCGGCATCTTCAACTTCGTCACCAAGAGGGCGCTCTGCTCGGGTGCGCGCTCCAAGGTCAGCTGGACCCAGGTCGAGACGGGAAGCGCGATCACCTGGAAATATCCAAGCTGCATCCTCAAGGGAAAGGACAGTGTCGGCGAGTTCTACTCGGTGGCGCTCACCAATAATTTCCAGCAGGCCGACACCGGCACGAAGATGGTCCATATCCGCGCCGGCACGCGCTCGACCATCGTCTCCTAGGGGAGCAGCGCCGGGCGGTCGAACAACACCTATCGCGGGCTGGTGAAGGTGCTGCCCGGCGCCGACGATGTCCGCAACTTCACCCAGTGCGACAGCCTGCTGCTCGGGAGCGAGTGCGGTGCCCACACCATTCCCTACATCGAGGTGAGGAACCCCACTGCGACCATCGAGCATGAAGCGACCACGTCGAAGATCAGCGAGGACCAGCTGTTCTACGCCATGGCCCGCGGGCTCGACGCCGAGGCGGCGGTTGCGCTCATCGTCAATGGCTTCGCACGCGAGGTGCTGAAGCAGCTTCCAATGGAGTTTGCGGTGGAAGCCCAGAAATTGCTCGGAATTTCGCTCGAGGGGTCGGTCGGATGATGTTGGCGTTCCTGTTTCTTACGGCCTCGGCCGAGCTCCAGGCGCTCGACCACGCGGTGGCGAGGTGCGACCGCGACGAGGTCAGCCCGATTTTCTCCGCCGAGTCCGCGCGCCGAAGCCAGAACCTGCTCGACGCCTATACAGAGCAGGAGAAAATCGTCGCGGCCCGGCTGGCGCTGGCCGAGCGGCAGCGTGCCCTTCGCGAAACCGACACCAAGGCCAGTGCCGAGGAAGAGCGGGCGATCAGGCTCGAGCAGGCGCTGCTCGACGACCGCCAGCGTGCGCTCAATGACCAGCGGATGCTCGAGGGCATCCGCCAGCAGACCATCGACGCGATGCGCCGCCACTATCTGTCTCACTGCCCGAGCGGGAAGGCCCGGAACTGATGCTGAAGATCAACAACCTCCACGCCAATGTCGCCGGAAAGCCGATCCTCAACGGGCTGACGCTCGAGGTCCCGTCGGGCGAGATCCACGCGATCATGGGCCCCAACGGCGCTGGCAAGTCGACCCTTGCCTATGTGCTCGGCGGCCGTCCCGGCTACGAGGTGACCGAGGGCAGCGTCTCCTTTGACGGGCAGGACCTGTTCCAGCTCGAGCCCCACGAGCGGGCTGCCGCGGGCATGTTCCTCGGCTTCCAGTACCCGGTCGAGATCCCCGGTGTCTCCTATCTCCAGTTCCTGCGCGAGGCGCTGAATGCCCAGCGCCGCGGCCGCGGCGAAAAGGAGCTGAGCGGCGCCGAGTTCATCCGCCTCGCCAAGGAAAAGGCGGGCCTCCTCGGAATGGACCCGGAAATGCTCAAGCGCCCGGTCAACGTCGGCTTTTCCGGCGGCGAGAAGAAGCGCGCCGAAATGGTCCAGCTGGGCATCATGGACCCGAGGCTGGCGATCCTAGACGAGACCGACAGCGGGCTCGACATCGACGCGCTGAAGGCCGTCGGCCAGGGCATCAACGCGATCATGCGCATGCCTGGAAAATCGGTCCTTCTCATCACCCATTACCAGCGGCTTCTCGACTATGTGACGCCGCACCGGGTCCATGTCCTCTCCCGCGGGCGGATTGCACGCTCGGGCGGGCCTGAGCTGGCCCACGAGCTCGAACGCGAGGGCTACCAGGAGGTCGCTGCGTGACCGCCCTGCCCACCCGGCGGCTCGAGGCCTATCGCTATGCCGATATCGACGCGCTGGCCGCGGTGTGGGCGTCGCTTGCCGAGCCCTCGACCATCGAGGTCGCGCCCGGGCGGAGCCTCGAGCATATCTGGCTCCCGAGCGGCGAGGAAATCGAGGTCCGGCGCGCCCGGATAGAGGTTCGTCCCGGCGGCAGCCTTCGCCTGTTCACCCTGAACAGCGCGGCCCGCTATGGCCGCTTCGAGCTGGACGTGACGATGCACGAAGGCTCCGATTTCGAGCTCTACGCCGCCAACGTCGGCGGCGGGGACGCTACCCTCGAGATCGTCACCACGGTCAGGCACCAGGCGCCGGGCGCCTCCTCGCACCAGGCGGTGAGAGGCGTGCTCGGCGACAAGGCGACCGGGAGCTTCCTTGGCCGGATCGAGGTAGCCCGCGAGGGCCAGAAGACCGACGCCGAGCAGTCGGTGAAGGCGATGCTGCTGGATCGCGGCGCAACCGCCAACGCCAAGCCGGAACTCGAGATTTTCGCGGACGACGTGAAATGCGCCCATGGAGCGACCGTCGGCGAGCTCGATCGCGAGCAGCTGTTCTACGCTGCCGCCCGCGGCCTCGACCCGGTCGCGGCCCGCGCATTGCTGCTCGAGGGCTTTGTTGCCGGCCTTTGGGACGCGATCGAAGGCGATGACCAGGGCATTGCTGCCCTCGCGCGCGAGGTACTTGGAAAGGTGGCCCAGTGACCGACCAGGCGCCCCTCAACTCGGCCCTCGCGCTTCGCGACCAGTTTCCGGCGATCCCGCCGGGATGGCACTATCTGGACAGCGCCGCGACCGCCCAGAAGCCCGCGCCGGTGATCGATGCCATCACCCGCGCCTATGGCCATGACTATGCAACCGTCCACCGCGGTGTCTACGAGCGCTCGGCTGCCATGACCCAGAGCTTCGAGGCGGCGCGTGCCGCCGCCGCCTCGCTGATTGGCGGAAAGGAAGACGAGCTGGTCTTCACCCGCGGCGCGACCGAAGCAATCAACCTCGTCGCCCAGAGCTGGGGCCTCGCCAACCTGAAGCAGGGCGACCGGATCCTGCTCAGCCAGCTTGAGCATCATTCCAACATCGTTCCCTGGCAGCTCCTCGCCGAGCGGACCGGCGTCTTCATCGATGTCTGCCCGCTGGACGGCAATGGCCGGATCGACCTCGACAGGGCCGAGGCGATGCTGACAGGCGAGCACAAGCTTGTTGCCTTTGCCCATGTGTCGAACGTGCTTGGCTCGGTCCTCGATGCGAGGCGTGCCGCCAAGCTCGCCCATGGCGTCGGTGCAAAGCTGCTCCTCGACGGCTGCCAGGCGGCCGCCCGTATCCCCGTCGACGTCGCGGCGATCGGCGCCGATTTCTACGTCTACTCCGCGCACAAGGTCTATGGTCCCACCGGGATCGGCGCGCTCTGGGCGCGCAGGGAAATACTCGGCGCAATGCCGCCGTGGCAGGGCGGCGGCTCGATGATCGACCGGGTGACCTTCGAGAAGACGACCTACCTCGATGGGCCTTCGCGGTTCGAGGCTGGAACGCCGCACATCGTCGGCGCGGTCGGGCTCCATGCCGCGATCGACTGGACCCGCGGCATCGGGCTCGATGCGCTCAACGCCCATGAATGCGCCCTGGTCGCCGAATGCCGTGCGGCGCTCCGGGAAATCCCGGGCGTCACCCTGTTCGGCCCCGAGGACAGCGCCGGGATCGTCAGCTTCGCGCTGGAAGGCGTCCACCCCCACGATATCGGCACGATCCTCGATGATGGCGGTGTCGCGGTGAGAGCCGGCCACCATTGTGCGCAGCCATTGATGGACTATCTCGGAGTCCCGGCCACCGCTCGCGCGAGTTTCGCGGCCCACAGCGACGGTGATGACATCGAGGCGCTAGTGAAGGGGCTCCACACGGTTAGACGGATTTTTGGATGATGGGCGAGGAGAAGATCGAGATGGAGGAAGTCGGAAGCGTCGACACGCCGCCGCGCGCCCGGGTAACGCCCGAGTTCGAGCGCAAGCGCGATTATCTTGCCGGCTTTCTTGCCGAGAAGAAGCCCGAGCCCACCAATGGCGGTGCCGACGGAGCATTGCTGGAAGCGGTGATCGAAGCGCTCAAGTCGATCTACGATCCGGAAATCCCGGTCGATATCTATGAACTTGGCCTCATCTACGACGTGACGATCAGCGAAGAGGGCGACGCCAATATTCTCATGACTCTCACCACGCCGCATTGCCCTGTCGCCGAATCCATGCCCGGCGAAGTGGAGATGCGCGTCCTCGCGGTTCCGGGTATCCGCGATGCCGAGGTCAAGCTCGTCTGGGATCCACCCTGGGATCCCTCCAAGATGAGCGACGAGGCCCGCCTCGAACTTGGAATGCTATGACGCAGCAAGGAACCACCCGCGCCCGCCCGGCGGCGATCCTGCTGACGAAGGCCGCCGAGGAGCGCATTGCCGAGCTCATGTCCCGCGCGCCGGAAGGCGCGATCGGGGTCAAGCTGTCGACGCCGAGGCGCGGCTGCTCGGGCCTTGCCTATTCGGTCGACTATGTGTCGCTCGAAAACGCGTTCGACGAGAAGATCGAGACGCCTGGCGGCACCTTTTACGTCGACGGCGCCTCGATCCTCTATCTCATCGGCAGCACCATGGACTGGCGCGAGGATGATTTTGCGGCCGGCTTCGTGTTCGAGAATCCGAACGCCAAGGGCTCCTGCGGCTGCGGAGAGAGCTTTACCGTCTAAACGTCTGATCCTGTGGGCGCGCTTTCGGGTTACGAGCACCGTGCGTTCAAGTCGTCGAAAAGACCATTTGATTGGGCGCCAATGGCCTGCATTCAACACGCTTGAATCAAATTGGATTTCGATGATTTGCGTACTATTTGTATGTCGGAAACGTCGTATTTTTGATTGAGCTATGAGCAGGTTGGCAACCCGGATTTTGGATTGTTTCGCGTCGGGCGAAACGCTTGCGCGTGCGGATCTCACGGTGGGCGGGGACTATGATTCTGTCGGTCGTGTGCTGCGTCAGCTCATCAATGACGGGAAGCTGGTACGCGTCGGTCGGGGACGCTACCGAAGATCAGGCAGCAATGCTGCGCATTCTACTAATACGATCGGGGATGGGATCGAATGGAAGGTGCGCCGCTCTCGGCGCAACGTGTTCCTGCGTGGCGATTTTGCCTCGCTTGGCAGCTATGACGCCGTTGGGCGCGCGCTTAGAAGGAAGACCCGCGACGGCTCGCTCGTCCAAATCGGCTACGGTCTTTATGCCAGGGCAGAAACCTCGCCGTTAACTGGTAAGCCCGCGCCTGTCGTAGGCATCAGGCGCCTGGCAACCGAAGCACTCGTACGGTTGGGAAAGGCGGTGGCGCCTTCGTCGTTCGACGAGGCTTATAGCCACGGTCAATCAACTCAAGTGCCGACTGGCCGCACGATTGCAGTCAAGGAGCGGATCAGCCGTCGAATTGGCTACGACGGTTACTATGTCCTTCTCCAACGCGCCGGATGAGGCAACGCTGGGGCGTGTCGCAGGCGCTCTCG
>JAJJPO010000051.1:0-5413 GCA_032907585.1 Sphingomonas sp.
TCGGGCGATGGCCCTGGCCCCGCGGGCGCTATGCCCAGTTGATCGACGCGATCGAAGGGGCCGGACCCACCCGGCAGGTTCACGACATATTGTTCCCGGACCGGTCTGACCCGGCCGAGGACCGGCTGCTTGCTTCGGCAGTAGAGCGAAGCAAGGACATCACGCTCGCTTACCTGCCCAGGGTCGGGTCGAGAGAAGGGCAAGCCCAAAATCTGAAGCCGCTGCCAGAATTTTCCCAACATGCCCGGCTCGGGACCATCGCCGTCCGCTATAACTATGCCAACGAAACCCGGCAGCTGCCCCTGGCTCTCCGGGATGGTTCGACCCTGATACCATCGTTCGCGTCAGTTCTTGCCGGAAAGACGCCTGCGACCGACGAGCAGTTCAGGATCAACTACGCCTTTTCGCTTCGATCCGTGCCGTTATACAGCGCGGCCGACGTCATGGCTGGCCGTGTCGAACGGGCGGCCCTTGAAGGAAAGACGGTCGTTGTTGGAATTACCTCGGGACGCCTCGGCGACAGGTTTACCATCCCAGGGCTCGGAAGCGAGGGCGGCGTCTATATTCACATTCTCGGCGGCGAGACGCTTAGGGCTGGCAAACCAGTAGATCTTGGCTGGCTACCTGCGTTCCTGCTCGCTGCGGGAATTGCGATCCTGACCTTCAGGCGCAGCGGCAAAGTACAAGCCGCCACCATTCTCGGCGGACTGGGAACGATGGTAGTGGCACCCGTCTTCCTCGAGCGGGGCCAGGTCTTCGCGGACGTGACCCCGGGCCTCTTCGTCCTTTGCTGGTTTGGCTCCGGGCTACTGCTGCAAATGGCAAAACGGCGTGGGCTGACCAACGCGTCGAGCGGACTTCCCAACCTCGTCGCCTTTCGCAAGGCCGCCCATGAACGAGGCCGTCCGCTGGTTGTCGCCCGGGTCATCAACTATCCGCAGATCGTCTCCACCCTGTCGCCTGGAGATGAACGAAGGCTGGTCGAACAGGTCGCCTCCCGCCTCAAGGTCGGATCCGAAGTTGCTACCGTCTACCAGGGCGACGAGGGCATTTTCGCCTGGACGGTTCCGGCGGGAACCGCGATCGGCCACCATGTCGAGGCACTTGCAGCGCTCTTCCGGAGCCCCGCAAGGCTGGACGGCAAGCGGTTCGACATCGCGATCAGCTTCGGCGTCGAAATCGGCAGCGGCCGGTCGCCTACCAACCGTTTCAACAGCGCTCTCGTGGCGGCGGACGAAGCTCATGCCGAGGGGTTGCGCTGGAAATATCATGACCCGGAACGTCTCAAGGACGCCGAGTGGCGGCTTTCGCTGCTGAGCAAGCTCGATGATGCCATCGACAATGGCGAAGTGTGGGTTGCCTACCAGCCTCAGCTCGATCTTCGGACCCATCGCACGCGGGGCGCGGAGGCGCTGGCCCGCTGGACGCACCCCGAGAAGGGGCCGATCAGCCCGATGGAGTTCATCGCTGCCGCCGAGCAGAACGACCGCATCGAGAAGCTGACCCTGTTCGTACTTGAGCGGGCAGTCGAGGCAGCGGCCCGCATCAACCGCGAGCACGGCAAGTTCGAAATGGCGGTCAATCTTTCCGCGAGAATGCTCGCCGACAAGACCCTTCCTTCGAAGGTGCGCGAAGTCCTCGATCGCCATGGCCTTGATGCCTCGCGGCTCACGCTCGAGCTGACCGAGACCGCTGCCCTTGCCAACGGAGCCGACATCAGCCCGCTGTTCGGGCTTCGCGATCTCGGCGTTCGCGTGTCGATCGACGATTATGGTACCGGCCTTTCGACCCTCGATTATCTGAAGAAGGTCCCGGCAAACGAGATCAAGATCGACCAGAGTTTCGTGAAGTCGATGCGCGACCATCGCTCGGACCTCGTCATGGTCCAGTCGACCATCGCCCTTGCCCACTCGCTCGGCCGGACGGTTGTCGCCGAAGGAGTGGAGGACCGCGAGAGTCTCGACATGCTGGTGGCGATGAAATGCGAGGTCGCCCAGGGCTTCATCATTGGCCGCCCCTGCAGCTACACGGACCTCGCCAGGAGGCTTTCGAGCGAGCGGAAGCGCCGCGCCGCCTGAGCCCCAAGCGCGTCGGGTATCGTTCGCGCGCTCGTCACCTGATCCAAGAATAGAATGTCCGCGCCGGCCTCGCCGCGCCGCGGCGAGGCGACCTGGCGCGGCGATCGGCAAATTGCCGGCCGCGCTGCTTCGAACCACTTTCTTTAAAAACCATCGAAATACTTGTGCTTCGCTAGGTCCAGAATGGTTATGGTTAATAAGTTGCTAACCAATTCCATTAGGGTTAATGTCCCTTTCAGCGACTTGAGTCGCCGTATGACGACAGGGGACGATCATGAAGTACAAGAAGGCTCGCCCGACCCGTGGTCTTTGGTCGTGGCTGTTCGGTTCCGGCTGGGGTTCTGCCGGCGGAAGCGGATAAATAAAAACCGGCCGTTTTGGCTGGTTTTCTGCCAATTTCCTAGACGATCTGCGACTCGGCGCAGATCGTCATTTGGCGTTTCCGAAAGAGGCTGTTGCTGCTCCTGGGGGGCGGTGGCAATGGCGCCTCGCCCCGTCAGTGCGGGCCTGAGGCCGCCTTATAGCTGGTCGTTACTGGCCCGTTGCCAAACGCTCGTGGATTATCCTGCCGCCGCTGGTCAGACGGATCGCGGAAATAATCTCGTCATCCTCAGGAAGGACCGCCCTTCCCTGCTCCTTGTCCCAGAAGGCAGTGAGGAAGTTCGCGAGGTTGCGCGAGAATAGCGCCGAGGCATCGGCCGCAAGGGAACGAGCGAGATGCACTGCTCCGACCACCAGCACGCCATGGCGGGTCACCGTCTCGCCGGCGACGCATCCCTCGACATTGCCGCCCGCCTCCGCCGCGAGGTCGACGATGACGCTTCCAGGGCGCATGGTCGCAATCTGCGCGTCGCTGATGAGGCGCGGCGCCGGCCGCCCCGGGATTAACGCGGTCGTGATGACAATGTCCTGCTTGGCAATATGGCCCGAGACGAGCTCGGCCTGGGCGGCCTGGTATTCGGGGCTGGTTTCGCTTGCATAGCCACCGCTGCCTTCGCCCTCGATCCCGGCAACGCTCTCGACGAAGATCGGCTTCGCACCTAGCGAGAGGATCTGCTCCCTCGTCGCGGACCGCACATCGGTTGCGCTGACCTGCGCGCCCAGCCGCCGCGCGGTGGCGATTGCCTGCAGACCGGCGACCCCGACTCCCATGACAAAGGCCTTTGCCGGGCTGACCGTCCCGGCTGCCGTCATCATCATTGGAAATGCCCGCTGGTACAGGGAAGCGGCGTCGACCACCGCCTTGTAGCCGGCGAGGTTTGACTGGGAGGAAAGAATGTCCATCGACTGGGCGCGGGTGATGCGAGGCATCCACTCCATCGCCAAGGCGTCGAGGCCAATTTTCGCATAAGCATCGATCGCGTCGGGACGCTTCGCGGGATCCAGCGCACCGATCAGCACGGCGCCTTTCCTGGCGCCCTGCAGCGAGGCGGGATCTGGCCCCATCACGCACAGGATGATGTCCGCGCCGTCGAGCACCTCCGAGCGGGACCCGAGGGTTGCCCCCGCCGACCGGAAATCCTCGTCAGAAACGGATGCCGCGTCGCCCGCGCCCTTCTCGATGGCGACCGAGGCGCCAAGGGCGGCGAGCTTCTTCACCGTTTCCGGGATGGCAGCGACCCGGGTCTCTACCCCGGCTTCCCTGAGGACCGCGATTTTCAAGCCGTGGCCCTAGTTGTAGATCACGTAGAGGACGAGCATTACCGTGATGAACCCGACGATCGCTGAATATTTCAGCATCTTTACGAACCCGTCGTAGTTCCGGAAATGTGCCGGGTAATCCATCTCGGTGGCGGTCGGGTGGACCTTCTCGTCGGCCATTCTTTCAATCCCCATTAGCAGTAAAAACTGGTTGGAGGCCGTCTTAACAAGACCGTCGCCGACCCCCAAGCGCCTTTTTGTAAACGTCTTAAGACCAGCTTTACTCCTTTGCGCTAAGCCATGTTCATGCGCGAAGAAGTGGTGCTCCGATCGCTGCTGCTCGTCGATGCCGACGCCAATGAGCGCCGACAGCTGTCGGCGATTGCCTCGAGGGCCGGCTGGACAACGGTCGGTGCGTCATGTGCCGAGACTGCCTCGGCGATCCTTCAGGGCCCTCACGGCCGAGAAGTCCGCGCTGCAATCCTCTCGAGCTGGTCCGAAGAGGAAGGACCCGAACTGATCGCTGCGCTTCGCAGGTGTCGCCCCAATCTCCCCGTAATCGTCCTCGCCGAGCGAGGATCCATCGCGCTGGCAGTGAACGCCATGCGGGCCGGGGCTTCCGATTATCTTGCAAAGCCGATCGCTCCCGAGCGGCTGCTGGACGCTCTTTCAGCAAACGCCGATCGCCGGCGCGCTGCCGGCGAACTTGCGCCGCTCTCCGAGAAGATCGCTCCCGAGTTGATGCTCGACCAGCTGGTCGGCGCAACGCCCGAGTTCCGGTCAGCGCTTGCAGTGGCCGCCAAGGCCGCCCGCAACCGGCTGCCGATTCTCATTGTCGGCGAGGCCGGATCGGGGAAGGAAACCTTCGCCCGCGCGATCCACCATGCGAGCCTTCGTGCCCGCGGGCCATTCGTCCAGGTCGATTGCAAGGCGGTTGCCGCCAACATCATCGACAGCGAGCTGCTCGGGCATATGCCGGGTGCATTTCCGGGCGCCTTTGCGGAACGCGTCGGCCGGATCGTGGAGGCAGACGGCGGAACGCTGCTCCTCGACGAGATCGGAGCCTTGCCGCGCGAGACCCAGGAAAAGCTGGACCGGGTCCTTGCCACCGGCGAAGTCCGACCGGTCGGATGCAATGGATCCAACTCGGTCGATGTCCGGCTCATCGCGACCGCGAGCCGCGAGCTTCCGGCAGATTTCCACGCCGGGCTTTCCGAGCGGATCGGCGCGACCAAGGTTTCCCTTCCGCCGCTCCGCGATCGCAGCGCCGACATCCCCGCGCTTGCTCGCCATTTCCTCGCGCGCTTCGCCGGGGAACCCGGCATGCAGTCTCTGTCGATCGGCAATGACGCGCTCGCCGTGCTGATGCGCTATGGCTGGCCGGGCAATGTCCGCCAGCTCGCCGGCGTTCTCTTCCGCGCCGCGCTCCAGGCCGAGGGACATTCGCTGACCGCCGAAGATTTCCCGCACATCGCCATCCAGTCCCGCTTTTCCGGGCGCCGGAGCGACGTGTCTCCAGACATCGGCAAGGTGTCGGCAGACGCGGCCATGTCGGGAGCGCCCGGCGTTACCCTTTATTGCCAGGACGGGCATATTCGCTCCCTCGAGGAAATCGAGGCGGACATTATTCGCCTTGCCATTGGTCATTACCGGGGCCGGATGACCGAGGTGGCGAGAAGGCTTGGGATCGGCCG
>JAJJPO010000052.1:0-5409 GCA_032907585.1 Sphingomonas sp.
GTCCCTGGAAGAGCTTGCCGAACAGGGCGGCCGTCATCCAGCCCGCTGTTCCGCCACCGACGATGAGAATCTTGCGCATCGCCGGGAAAACTAACGACTATCGGCGGGGCATGCCACCACCGGCGCTTCGACGGGTAGCGGTCCTGCGTCGGACCGGTCCTTCAGCGACAGGCCATATCCCCGCGGGAACTGGACCTTGCCGACGCAATTTCCTGCCGGCCAGTCGAACGACAGTCGCCCGGTGAAATCATGGGCGGGCTTGCCATCAGCGCCTTCGAGGAGAAGGTCGGTAAGTCCAAGTGCTTCCGTGCCAGGAAGCCAGGCGGCGACGAAGGCGTTTGAGCGGTTGATGAGGTCGTTGGCCGCGACCGGCCGCCCCGAATAAAGCAGCGTCACGACCGGGACGCCCTTGCCGCTTACGCGCTCGAGGGCCTGGATGTCGGCGGGATGGCGGGCGCTGTGCCGGATCGATGCAGGAAAGACGATGTCGCCTTTCATCTCGGCATAGGGTTCCTCGGCTGCGACCATCACCACCGCAGAATAGCGGCCGACGTCGACGCCTGTCCCGTCAACGCTGTAATCGACCCTGTCGCTTCCAAGCGACTGGCGCATCGCCGAGAGGAAGGTCTGGGCGTTTGGAAAGTCCTCGTTGGTGGTCTGGTCACCCTGCCAGGTGATCGACCAGCCTCCGGCCTGCATCGGCACGCTGTTGGCGCCCTTGCCGACCACCAGCACGCGGCCCTCGCGCTTGAGCGGGAGAACCCCGCCCTCGTTCTTCAGAAGGACAAGCGACTTTCGGACCGCTTCGCGGGCGAGTTCCCGCGTGGCATTGGAGTTGAGGACATCGCCTGAAGGTCCGGGCCCTGCGGCGGGCGACCCATTGAACAGGCCCGAGCGCATCTTGACCCTGATGATCCTCGTTACCGCATCGTCGATGCGACTCATCGGGATGCGGCCGGCACGAACGTCGGCCACGGTCGCCGAGATGAACTGCTTCCAGTCATCCGGGACCATGACAAGGTCAATGCCCGCGTTGATTGCCTGCGGGCAATGCCACTTGCTGCACCCGGGGACCTGCTCGATCCCGTTCCAGTCGCTGACGACGATACCATCAAAGCCGATGCGCTTTTTCAGCACGTCGCCGACGAGATAGGCGTTGCCGTGCATCTTGCCCCAGGCCTTGCCGGTGCCGGTATCGGTGAAGCTTGAATAGCTGACCATCACCGTCTGTGCGCCAGCGCGAAGCGCCCCATAATAGCCCGCGCCATGTACCGCGGCGAGCTCGGCCTCGGTGGAGCGCGTCTCGCCCTGGTCGACGCCGCGGAAGGTTCCGCCGTCGCCGAGCCAGTGCTTGGCGCTGGCCAGGACCGAGGTCGGGCTTCCGATCCTGCCCTGCAGGCCGAGCACCATTGCCTCGCCATAGGAACGGACCAGCGCGGGGTCCGAACCATAGCTTTCGTAGGTCCTCCCCCAGCGGGGGTTCAATACTACCGCGAGCGTAGGCGCGAATGCCCATGTGATGCCGGTCGCTCGAACCTGCTCTGCTGTAGCCCGGCCGATCCGCTGCACGAGGTCGGCGTCATGCGCCGCGCCAAGGCCGATGTTGTGCGGGAAAAGCGTCGCTCCAAAGACATTGTTGTGACCGTGGACCGCGTCGGTGCCCCAGATCACGGGCAGCTTCACCTTCATGTCGGTCGACATGGAGGCGCGGTAGAAATCATCGGCGAGTTTCCGCCAGTCGTCGACCGATGCATGCTTGTTCATCGCCGGCCAGGCCCCGCCGCCGTTCAGCACCGAGCCGATGTAATAACGCCTGACCTCGTCGGGCGTCACCGAACGGATGTCGGGCTGCGTCATCTGCCCGATCTTCTGCTCTAGCGTCATTCCAGCGACGATTGCGCGGATGCGCTCCTCGTCGACGGCCGGCACCTCGACGGCAACTTCGGCCGCTGGCCAGTTCGTGTTCGCGGCCTGCTGGGCGGACCCCGGGGCAACGAGCGCCGCGCCTGCAAGCAGGACGGCCAGAAATTTCATTGAACTCACGAGATGACCTTCACCTAGAAGCGATAACTGACTCCGAAGAGCACCTGGCGCCCATATTTCTCATAGGTCTCGATGAAGGTGCCTCCATCGGCCGTGGTCGGGCCGCCCTCGTCGATGCCGATCCTGGTCCGGTACGGCGAATTGGTGAGGTTGTAGACCTGCAGGAGGAACCCGAGGTTCTCGAACCTGGTGCCCTCCGGGAAGGTATAACCCACCTGGGCGTCCACCTGCTTGTCGGCGAGGATCTGGGTAAAGCCGCGGTTGGTGAACAGCTGCACCACCTCGCCCTTGAAGGCCGACCGGTAGCGATAGCTGACGCGCGCCTGGAAGCCATGTTTCTCGAAATAGCCGGTGAGGTTGGCAACCGTGCCCGAGAGGCCCGGGATTCTGACCTCCTCGCCGGCATTGTCGGTGGGATTGAGGTTCGACTTGGTTTTCGAGATGCTCCCCGTGACCCCGAACCCGTCAAGGAAGGGGGCAACCCGTCCCAGCTCGAGCGCGCCGCTGACCTCGATGCCCTTGAGGTTTCCGCCAGGGCCGTTGTCCGGCATCGTCACCGTGCCGATCGGGCTGATCGTCACGTCATCCGGTATCTGGTGCGTCGGCAGCGGGAAGATGCTGAAATCGAATGGCAGCACCCTCGTGTAAATGTAGTTGTCCAGCTTCTTGTAGAAGGCGGCCACGGCGATGTAGCTCGCCGGCCCGATATACCATTCATAGCTGAGGTCGAGCGCCTTCGCCCGCCAGGGCTGGAGGTTCGGATTGCCGCCGCTTGCCGACCAGGGCCTGACCGTCGAGCCGGGCGCGCAGCCGGGGAATCCGCCGCACGGGTTGGTGTTGAATCCGGGAACGAGGTTGGCCCGCATCTCGTCCATGCGCGGCCTGGCGAGCACCTTGGCCGCTGCAAAGCGCAAGCGATGCCCACCGCCAAAGTCATAATAGGCGTTGAGGCTGGGCAGGATATCCCAGTAGCTGTCGCCCTCGGTCACGCTCGTGATCTCGGTGGGCGTAAGCGTGAAGTTGATCCGCTGGCCGGTCGATTCCTGTTTCTGGTGAACCGCCTGGACGCCGATGTTGCCATGAAGGTCGCCGAAGGAGAATTGCGCCCTCGCCTTCAGGGTCAGAACGTCCTCATTGATCTTCCACGCCTTGTCGAAATGGGCCGCGTCCTCGAGCTCGACGAAATCATAGTAGCGGTCGAGAGCGCGCCGGAGGTCGACGCTAAGGACATTGCCGAATCCCGCGAAATCGAGGCTGGTCGGATCGACCAGGAATTCAGGATCGACCAGCGTCTGGAGCCGGTCGTTCTTGAGCATGAGATCCCACTCGTCGACCCGCTTTTTCTTGTCGCGGCTCGTATAGTTGACGCCGATGTCGAGCGCCTCGAGGAAGCTTCCCATCGGTTCGTAGCGAAGGCCGCCATCGGCCGCGAAGATCTTTTCCCTGACGTTCGGTGCCTTGTTGAGACCATCATGACCCCAGCCGCCCCAGGGAGCGCGGTCGCCGAGCGATACCTGGTTGGCGTCGGCGTAGTTTAACCCTTCCGAATATTGCGGGAAGCCATCGCCGCTGATGTCCCAGCTGATGGAATCGAACACCCGGTTGCCGTTCTGCTCGGCGGCCGTGACGCAGCAGCCAAAGCCGGCATAGGTCTCGGTGACGCTCTCCTTGCGCTTGTTGCGCGAGTAGCTGAGGTCGGTGAGCAGCGAGAGCTCGTCGCTGAGCTTGAACTCGTTGTTGAGGCCGGCCGAGAAGAGCCAGTCGTCGCGGGTATTGTAATCGTTGCGAAGCTGGGGGGCGACGCCATTGGCGGTTCCCGAAATGGCGACCTCGGTTCCGCCCCGCTCCTCGGTGACGACATCGGTCAGGGTCTGGCTGTCGGCCCAGACGTTCGAGAACCATTGCGCGCCGCGCATCGTCTCGCGCTGCTTGAAGCGCGAATAATAGAGGTCGAGGATGGTGTGGACCCGGTCGCTCGGCTCCCACTCGACGATGCCGATGCCGGCGAGGCGCTTGTTGGTGCGCGAGTAGGCAAAGATTTCCTGGCCATTGAGGAACATGGCGCTCGCGGCGCTCGCCGGGTCGATTACCGGGTTGCCGTTAATCTCGGCCGGGAAAACCTCGTAGCTGTAGCCCTTGGTGTGACGGTTGCTCGACGGCGAATCGAGGTAGGCGACGCCAAGCGCAATGCCCAGTTCGGGGGTCAGCTGGTCGATGTAGCTTGCGGAAGCACGCATGCCCCACTTCTTGACGTCGTCGTTTAGCTGGTCGCCCGAGTTCACTTCGCCGCGAAGATTGAGCGCGATCACCTTCTTTCCATAGGAAAGCGGCCGAACGGTCCTCAGGTCAGCGGTGCCAGCAAGGCCGAACCCGGCGATATTGGCATCCGGCGTCTTGTAGATGACGACGCTCTGCAGAAGCTCGGAGGGATATTGGTCGAACTCGACGGCGCGGTTGTCGCCGGAGCTCGCCTGCTGGCGTCCGTTTAGGAGCGTGGTCGTAAAATCGGGTGCAAGGCCGCGGATCGAGATGACCTGGGCACGGCCGCCGACGCGCTGCGCAGCAAGGCCCGGCAGGCGCGCGATCGATTCGGCGATGGAAATGTCTGGGAGCTTTCCGATGTCCTCGGCAGTGACGGCCTCGACGATCCCCTGCTCACGGCGCTTGATGTTGACCGCCCCCTGGACGCCGGCGCGAATGCCGGTGACGACGATCTCCTGGCCGTCATCGCCGGCGGGCTCCGGGTTTCCGGGAGTGGGAACCGCGTCCTTGGGCTCTTCCGCTGAACTTGCGGGCTGGGAACTGTCCTGGGCCGCCAGCGCATGGGCGGGCGATGCCAGCGCAAAAGCAAGAAGTCCGCTTGAGCAGGCACAGCCAAGCAAGCGCGCATATGAAGTTCGCACACCACGGAAATTGCTCATTCCGCCAAATCCCCTCGGTTCCGGTAAAGCCCCGCATTCTTCGCGATGCGTTGGCCTGCGCCTGCCCCCAATTGGAAGCGCTTCCAATTGCTGCGGCAAAGACCGGCCTGCTGTCAAGCCGCCGGGCGTTGCTCAAAGGACACAGGCGGTCGAACTTCGGACGATGAGCTCGTGGTCGATCAGTTCATTGGGCGGCGCTTCGCCCTCGCGGGGCTCGGGCCCGACCAGCAGGTGAACGGCCCTCTCGGCCAACTGCTTGATCGGCTGGCGCATGGTCGTGAGCGGCGGCCAGATGATCTCGGACATCGGCGTATCGTCAAAGCCGGTGACAGAGACCGGGTCGGGGATCGCGATGCCTGCCCGGTGAAGGGCGAGCATTGCCCCCGCCGCCATGTCGTCATTGGCGCAGGCGAGCGCCGTGAAATGCGCATTCTCCGAGCGAAGC
>JAJJPO010000053.1:0-5403 GCA_032907585.1 Sphingomonas sp.
CCGCTTCGAACAGACGGACAATGCCTATGTCCGCGGCCAGACGACAGTGATCAGCCCCCAGGTGTCAGGATATGTGGCCGAGGTAGCCGTCCGCGACTTTGAACATGTCGAGGCAGGTCAGGTCCTCGTCCGGATCGACGACCGCATCTATTCTGCAAGGGTCGCGCAGGCCCGCGCCAATGTTCTCACCCAGGGTGCGAACCTCGACAATTCCGCGCAGGCCCAGCGCTCACGCGAGGCCGGCGAGCTGGCTGGCGACGCCGCCATTTACAATGCCGAGGCCCAGCTGCGGCGAGTCCAGGCGGATACGAGGCGCATCGAGGCATTGTCGGCCCGCGGCTGGGTAACCAAGGCCGATCTCGACCAGCAGCAGGCGGCGCTCCGCGCTGCCCAGGCCCAGCTTCGCCAGGCCATGGCGGCTCGCGAGATCAGCCGGCAGGAGGTGAGAAGCGTGGTAGTGGGCCGGGCCGGGCTCAGCGCCAATGTCGAGGCTGCAAGGGCCCAGGTGCGCCTCGCCGAAGTCGATCTCGAACACACGGTAATACGCGCGCCGCGCGCTGGTCAGCTCAGCGAGGTCGGCGTGCGCCAGGGCCAATATGTCTCGGCCGGGACCCAGCTCATGTTTCTCGTGCCGAAGACATCCTGGGTGACCGCCAATTTCCGCGAGGCCCAGACCCGAAAGATGAGGGTGGGGCAGGAAGCTTCCTTCACTGTCGACGCGCTCGGCGGCCAGCGGCTCAAGGGTCACGTCGAGAGCCTCGCGCCAGCAGCCGGGTCCGAGTTCGCGATCCTCAAGGCGGACAATGCGACCGGCAACTTCGTCAAGGTCGCGCAGCGCATCGCGGTCCGCATCAGGATCGACCCTGGCCAGCCGCTCGCCGAGAGGCTGCGCCCGGGAATGTCGGTCGTGGCGCGGGTCGATACGTCAGGGCAATAGGCCGGTGGCTCCCTGCAGCCATGTCGCGGAACCTTCCTGTCTCTGCCGAGTGGGCAAGGGGCTCCAGTCCGTGGTTCGCGCCGAGGCGCACACCCTCCGATGCCCGGGCTGATCTATCCGCTTCCGGAAGCCCCCGAAGTCGGTGACGCCGAGGCCAGGAAGGCGCCGTCGACGGGTCCAGGGCCCTGGTCGATCGCACTTTATCGCTCGCTCTGGCTTGCAACCACTTTCTCCAATGTCGGTACCTGCATGAAGGATGTCGGCGCGGGCTGGCTCATGACATCGCTCTCGGCGAGCCCGCTGCTGGTAGCGCTGGTCCAGTCGGCAGCCATGCTGCCGATGGCGCTGCTGTCGCTTCCCGCCGGCGCCCTTGCGGATATCGTCAGCCGCCGGAAACTGCTGATCGCTGCCCAGGCATGGGCACTTGGCGCATCGCTGATCCTGTTTTTCGTCACGCTCGCTGGCTCGATGGACCCGGCGCTTCTTCTCCTCCTTACCTTTGCCACCGCCTGCGGCTCGGCGTTCAGCATCCCCGCGCTCCAGTCGGTCACGACCGAAATAGTGCCCAGGGCAGCGCTTACCCGGGCCGTCAGCCTGGGCGGCGTCAGCAACAACATCGCGCGCATTCTCGGGCCGGCAGCAGGCGGACTCGTCATCGCTGCCGCCGGCGCTGAATGGGTTTTTCTCGCCAACGGGCTTTCGATCCTCGGGATCATTGCCGTCATCCGCCGATGGGAGCATGTCCCACAGCCCGCGCGGTTTCCTCCCGAACATCTGCTCGGCGCCATCCGCGCAGGGTTTCGCTATGTCCACTCGTCAGGTGGGCTTCATTCCCTGATGGTGCGATGCATCGTCTTCTTTACCGGCGCGAGCGCGCTCTGGTCGCTTCTCCCGCTGCTCGCCCGCCACCAGCTCGGCCTCGGGCCGGCCGGTTACGGCCTGCTGCTGACCTTCATCGGTGCAGGGGCCATCACCGCGGCGTTAATGTACCACCAGCTCCGGCTTTTTCTCTCGGCCGACGCCATGACCCGGGGCGCTTCCCTGCTCCTCGCCGGGGCGCTGGCGGTCGCGGGACTGGCGACCATTCCTTCGGCGGCACTCGTCGCCATGTTTGCGGCCGGCTTTGGCTGGAACCTCATGACGTCGAGCTTCCAGTCGACTGCGCTGCTCGACGCGGCCCCCTGGGTGAAGGCGCGGGCCTTTGGCATCTTCCTGATGGTGTTCAACGCCTCGATGGCGCTTGGCGCTTTCCTGTGGGGAACGGTCGCGACGCTCCTAGGGCTCCAGGAAAGCATGCTACTGGCCTCGGGCCTCCTCGCTCTCGGCCTCGTCGCGTCGCTCCGCTATCGGCTCGTCTTCGATCCCGACCAGGACTTCAGCCCGTCACGCCACTGGCCCGATCCCGCAACGGAGATCCAACCCGCGGCCGACGATGGCCCGGTGCTGGTCACGATCGAGTATGAAGTCTCTCCAGCCAACGACGAGCTCTTCGTGAAACGGCTCGGTCGGCTTCGGGCGCTGAGGCTGCGGGACGGGGCAATGCGCTGGCGATATTGGCGAGACGTGTCCCGCCGGAACCTCGTCATCGAAACCTTCATCGTCGACAGCTGGCTTGAACATATGCGCCAGCATGACAGGGTCACGAAGGCGGACCGGCTGCTGCAGGAGGAGGTCAACGCGCTCCACTCCGGAAAATCGCCGCCACGGGTGCGCCACTGGATCGCGCTTCGCTGACTTCGGGCAGCTCATCAAGAGCGGGCTCCCGCCACCTGGACCATCCCCAGCGCCACTCCCGATCATCGGTGCTTTTTTCCGTACTAGCCCTAGGCATAGTTACGCGCGGCGGCGCAGGCGTTTTATCTTCAGGCGACATGCAAATGCGGCTGGAGGAGAGGCGTGGCGGTGCCATTGCCAGGAAGATTGTGGCGCGACCGGCAGGGCCGGCTTGCTGGCCCCGGAGATGCAGGGCCAAGGTCGGCCTGGAGCGTCACCCTCGCCATGGTGACGTCATTCTCGTCGGCAAGGACGCAGATACTCGCCCGGCCGGCAGATCCGCTCGCCATATCTACCAGCTATGCGGTGATGAGGGGCGGCATCGGCGTCCTTGGACTTGCCTTCCCGCTGGTGATCGTGGTCGGCGGCGGTCTCGATAATCTGCAGGGATCGCTCAGCGCATATTATCATTATTCTCCGCTCTACCCGACGCGCTACGGCGCGGGGACGATGCGCGACATTTTCGTTGGCATGCTCTGCGCCATCGGCGCCTTCCTCTTCTTCTATCGCGGCCATTCGCTGCAGGAGGATGTCGCGCTCAACATCGCCGGGATCTCGGCCGTGCTGGTCGCCTTCTTCCCGATGGACTGGCCGACGGATGCTGCCGCTGCGGGCTCGACGAGCGCGGCGCTCCACTCGGTATGCGCCACCATCTTTTTCGTGATGGTGGCTTACGACTGCGTGTTCCGGGCGCGCGACACGCTTTGCCTGATGGACGATGCCAAGCGCCGGCGAAAGTTCGAACGCCTTTACCTCGTCCTTGGCATATTGATGGTGTCGACGCCCGCTTCCGTCGCACTTCTCCGGCAGATCTCGGCAGTTGTGCCGACCGGCTATACGACGCTTCTCGTCGAGATAGCGGGCGTTCTGGTGTTCGCTTCCTTCTGGCTGGTGAAAAGCATCGAGATCCGCGAGTCGGTCCGCGGCCGGCTCGATGGCCGGCCCGAGATGATCCCTCTCGAGGCAGGCAGGGCGCGGACAATGAGCTTGAAGGCAGATTTTCACGAAAAGAGTCGGCAATGAGCAGACCCCGCATATTCCTCGGTTCCTCGGGACAACAGCAAAAGCTGGTCCAGGCGCTCACCAGGGGACTTGGCGAAATCGCCGATGTCGAACCTTGCACGACGAGCTTCAATCCGGGAGTCTCGACCCTCGAGCGCCTGATGGAACTGACGCGCGAAGTCGACTTCGCGGCGTTCGTCTTTGCCGCCGACGACTGGACCACGAGCCAGGCATCGTCCGCGCCAGACGCGGCTTCGGGCCAGGCCTCGCCGCGCGACAATGTCGTGTTCGAAGCAGGCCTGTTCGGCGGAGCACTGGGAATGCGCAGGACCTTCATCCTCCACGCCCACGGGGCGAAGCTTCCGACCGACCTGCTCGGCCTTACCAGCGTGCGCTATTCGGGCGACATGACGCCGGCAGAAATGCGCTCGGTGAACCAGAAGCTCAGGAACGCGATCGAGAGCGAAGGCCGGGCGGCCCGGATCGAGGGCGAATGGTGGCAATTTTCGCTGACCGCCCGGACCGAGAAGGACCCGGCGGCACTGAGCCTTCTCAAGGTCACCAGGGAGAAGGATGGGGCGCTCGCGATGACCGGGCGGTCCTGGCAGGCTGACGGCCTGCTCTGTGCCCGCTACTGGACCGAGGCCGTCCGTGTGAAGAACGACGCGACGACCCTGTTTTACTACTGGAATGGCGAGCGCCCGCTCGAGGTCGGAACGCCCCAGCTTCACGGCACCGGCGAGATAAGGCTGGAATCAGAGGGACGCGCCAACGGCTATTTCACGACCCGGTCCGACAGCGACCCGGATCTAAACGCGAGAACAGTCGGCATTTACTGGCGAGCCGAGCCCGCGGACGTCGAAGTTGTCGAAGGCCGCGATGACCAGCGTCGCGCTGCGCTCATCGCCGAGCGGCTCAAGGAATGGGAAGCGGTTCGAAATGGCTAGGCCGGTGAAGATCCTGCTCCAGACGACCATAGCCACGGCCCGGGACGACTGGTCGATCAGTCGCTTCAGCCGGCTCGCGGCGCTCCTTCGAAACCAGCACGGCGCGGACGGTAGCCCGCTTTACGCTGTTACAATGCGTGACCGCGAAGCAAGCGAAGGGCCTGACCCCCTGTTGTCGACCATCGACAAAGGCGACTTCGACCAGCTGTGGCTGTTTGCGGTGGATAGCGGAAATGGCCTTGCAAACGAGGATTGCGAGGCCATCGGCCGCTTTCGCAAGCGCGGGGGAGGGCTTCTCGTCACGCGCGATCACATGGACCTTGGTTCGTCCGTCTGCACGCTTGGAGGGGTCGGCAAGGCCCATTATTTTCATTCACGGGCGCAGGACCCGGATACAAGGCGGCGAGAGCGCGATGACCCGTTCACCAAGTCGATCGACTGGCCCAATTTCCACTCGGGCGCCAACGGCGACTTCCAGGAAATCGAAGTCGTTGGTCCGGTTCACCCCATCCTCGCCAGGAAGGGTTCGCCAACCGGCGCGATCCGCTATCTCCCGGCTCACCCACACGAGGGCGGGGTCGGCGCGCCGGACGGCGAAGGCGCCAGGGTCGTTGCAAAGGGAAGAAGCAAGGCCACCGGCAGGCCGTTCAACATCGCGGTTGCCTTCGAACCGGGCGATCATGGCGGGCCTGCGGTTGCGCAGAGCAGCTTCCATCACTTCGTCGACTATAACTGGGACCCGGG
>JAJJPO010000054.1:0-5359 GCA_032907585.1 Sphingomonas sp.
CCGCCTACCGCGAAATCGAGCAGTCGCTGAAGCTTTTGATCCTCGACGGCCAGCTGCCGATCGGGGTCCGATTGCCCGGCGAGCGCAACCTCGCACCCGAGCTCGGGGTCAGCAGGACGACGATCAGCGCGGCCTATGCGGCGTTGAAGGACGAGGGATTCCTTGAGAGCCGTCACGGCTCGGGGAGCGTCACCCGCCTCCCCGGCGGCGCGTCGATGAGCTTCCACGCCGAGCGCGGCGGCGGCGAGATTGATTTTTCGATTGCCGCCCTTCCCGCCCCCAAGGAGGTCCATGCAGCCTATACGGGGGCCCTGGCCGAGCTTCCGCGCCACCTCCCGGGCATCGGTTACGAGCCTGCCGGCCTTCCCGACCTTCGTTCCGCCATTGCCCGCCATTATGAGCGGCGCGGCCTTCCGACGTCGCCGGACGAGATCATGGTGACCCAGGGCGCGCAGCATGGCCTCGTCCTGCTGCTCGGCCTGCTCGCGCGCCCGGGGGTCAGGGTGGCGATCGACAATCCCAGCTATTCAAAGGCGATCGAGGCAATCAGGAACGCCTCGTGCCAGCCGATCCCGGTTGCACTTCCGGACTGCGGCTGGAACCTCGACCAGCTCGAGGCGGCCATCCGGCAAGGCGAAGCCAGGCTGTCATTCCTGCTTCCGGATTTTCACAATCCTACCGGCCGCTGCATGAGCCTCGAGCAGCGCAGGGAAACGGCCGCGATCATGGCCCGCACCGGCTGCCTTGGCATCGTCGACGAGACGATGGTCGACTTGTGGCTCGAGGAGCCCCCGCCCCCACCGCTCGCGCTTTTTGGCGATTCCCGGCAGATCATCTCCATCGGCTCGATGGGAAAGAGCTTCTGGGGCGGGCTTAGGATGGGCTGGATCCGCGGCCACCGGGACCTCATTGCAGCGCTTGCGGCCTCGCGTGCAGGGGTCGACATGGGAAGCCCGCTGGTCGAGCAGCTGGCGGCGGCCATTCTCCTCGAGGAACCGGACAGGCCGCTTGCCGAGCGCCGGGCGATGGTGAGGACCCAGCGCGATCATCTCCTTGGCCTTATCGCCTCGCGGATCCCCGAGTGGCGCTTTCGCGTGCCGACCGGCGGGCTTTCTGCCTTTGCAGAAATGCCCCTCCCTGTGGCCTCGGCGCTCGCGTCCGCAGCCCACCGCCAGGGAGTCAGAATTGCCCCGGGCAGCAGGTTCGGGGTCGAAGGGGGCTTTGATAGGTTCGTGCGCCTTCCCTATGCGCTCCCGGTCGAAACGCTCACGAGCGTGGTCGACTGCCTTGTCAGCTCCTGGGAGGAAATTCGCTCCAGGAAAGACCGCGGAACCGCGACAGCCATTCCGGCGGAGCTGATCGAAGCGATCTAGCTCAGCCTTCGGCCCTGCCCTTGAACCCCTGGGCAATTACATACCATTCCGAGGAATCCTTGCGGCTTGCCGGCGGCTTGGCATGCTTGACGGTGGCAAAATGGCGCTTGAGCTCGGCGACCAGCTTGTTGTCGGCCCCGCCTGCAAGCACCTTGGCGACATAGGCTCCTCCAGGGCGGAGCACCTCGGTCGCGAACTCCATCCCGGCCTCGACCAGCCCCATGGTGCGAAGATGGTCGGTCTGGGGGTGGCCCACGGTGTTTGCCGCCATGTCGGAAAGGACAAGGTCAGCGCTTTCCCTCCCGAGCGCTTCCTTGAGCCGGGCAGGCGCATCCTCGTCCATGAAATCCATCTGCAGGATGGAAACGCCCTCGATCGGGTCGGTTGGAAGAAGGTCGATCCCCGCTATGCTGGCCTTGGGCGAGCGTCGGCGGACCACCTGGCTCCAGCCGCCGGGCGCAATGCCAAGGTCGACGACCGCCTCGACGCCTTTCAGCAGGCCGAATTTCTCATCGAGCTCGAGCAGCTTGTAGGCAGCGCGGCTTCGATAGCCTTCCGCCTTTGCCTTCCGGACATAGGGATCGTTGAGTTGTCGCTCGAGCCAGCGGGTCGAGCTTACCTTGCGCCCCTTGGCAGTTTTCAGCCTCTGCCTTGGCCCCTGCCCTCCGCGGCTCACAGCTGGTACCCGTCCCGGGCCATCAGCGAACGCAATATGCCCTCGCGAATGCCCCGGTCGGCGATCCCCAGCGTCTCGGCCGGCCAGATGTCGAGGATTGCCTCGAGGATTGCGCACCCGGCGACGACCATGTCTGCGCGGTCGGTACCGATGCAGGGAAGGCCGCTCCGCTGGCCGAAATCCATCTCGGCGATCATGGTCGAGATGCGGCGCATGTCGCCGACCGGGACGTGCAGCCCGTCGATGAGGCGCCGGTCATAGGCCGGGAGCGCCAGATGGACGCTTGCAAGCGTGGTGACCGTGCCGCTGGTCCCAAGGAGCCGGACATTTTCGAGCCTCTCGGGAAGCATTTCGACGAAATGGGCGAAGCTTCGAAGAACCCGCTCGCGCATTCGCCCGTAGGCGAGGACCCGGTCGCTTCCCTCGATTGCCTCCCGGCCCTCGCTTTCGGTCAGGGATACGACGCCCCACGGCGCCGACCACCATGCGCGGATGCGCGGCGCCGTCTCGCCCTGCTCGACCAGCACCAGCTCGGTCGATCCACCGCCGATGTCGAAGATGAGCGCCGGGCCGTCGCCAGGCTCGAGAAGCTTGTGACAGCCAAGAACGGCGAGCCGCGCTTCTTCCTGGGGAGAGATGATCTCGAGGGCGATGCCGGTCTCGCGCTTTACCCGCGCCACGAATTCCCGCCCGTTCGCCGCCCGCCGACAGGCCTCGGTTGCAACCGACCGTGCAAGCGTCACGTGGCGCCGGACCAGCTTGTCGGCACATACCGACAAGGCCTCGACCGCCCTGTCCATGGACTCCTGGCTGAGAATGCCGCGCACGGACATGCCGTGGCCCAGCCTCACGATCCGGGAAAAGGCGTCGAGCACCGTAAAGCCACCCTCGTTGGGGCGCGCTATCAGCAGCCGGCAGTTATTGGTGCCAAGGTCCAGCGCCCCATAGATGTCACGATGCGGTCCCCGGCGGGGAAAAGGCGGTTGTCCGCCTGCCGGCCCCGAATAACTGGGACTCGGCGCACTGGCGACTTGCTGCGCCATACTCTCGCCCATTCTATCCTTCACCGCCGGGAAATACCGGCGGCTGACTTGGTGCCAGCTTAACCTGAATAAGCTTTTGGAAGCAACCGCCCGGCTTGGCGGGAATTCAGCCAGTTGGCGTTGACAGTGGGAGCCCGGCTTTCTATCTGCCCGCCCGGCAAGACATTGCCCGATCGTCTAATGGTAAGACTACGGACTCTGACTCCGTCAATCGTGGTTCGAATCCACGTCGGGCATCCAGCTTTTTTCCAGTTTTGCAAAAGAAGCGCACCGGGCGGCTCCCCCGCCCGCTGATCAGGCCCCGCCTTATGCTTTCTGAACATCAAAGAACCCGCAGCCGCACGGCATAAACTAATGGTAGGACTACGGACTCTGACTCCGTCAATCGTGGTTCGAATCCACGTCGGGCATCCATTTTTCAGATCATGCGGAAAAAGCGCACCAGGCGCCCCCGGCCTGCCGATCAGGCCCCGCCTTATGCTTTCTGAACATCAAAAAACCTGCAGCCGCACGGCATAAAAACTTGTAGCCAGACAATATTGTTGAGCTGCAATTGCCGTCTCCATTGTACGGCGAGCGCTCATGTCACCGGCAGCGATGGCCGCAATGGAATGCTTGCTGCGCCTGCGCGTAAAACCCGTCCAGGCCTGGCTAGATGGAAAGCCCGACGTCACCTTCGAGAACGCTGGTCTCCAGCTGCGGGCGTTCGCCGGGCTGCCAAAGCTTTGCGACGTGCACGACGCGATAGCGCAGCGGCCCGCCGTCGGCGCGCTCACTGCGCGTGATCGGGCGGGGGATGCAGACGAACTCGGTGCGCATCTCGCTGCCGGTCAGCCTTACCTTGGCATAGCCGTGCGCGCCCATGTCGATGAACTCCAGGTGCGGCGCGACGTCCGGGTTTCGAACCGCCTTCGCCTTCTCAAGGTCGAAACTTCTCGCATATTCGAGGCAGGAGCGGACGCCATGCCGAAGCAGCATGTTGAACGTCCAGTGAGGCTTCGCGCCATCGGGCCGGTCTGCAAGAAACAGGGGACGCGGAGGATTTTCCTTCTTCCGCCGGTGCTCATAGGATTCCATCGCGCCAGGGCTCGCCATGGATGCGCCTACGAAGCTCAGGCCAACCGGCTCGAACCTGGCCGGCGGTAGCGCCTTTGCAGCATAGCCGGCCCAGAAGCTGTGGCGGTCGCCCGATACGATCGCAAAGCCGCTGATCTTGGCGTCGCGGACAAGGTCGTAAATCTCGCCACGCTCGACCCAGGCGCTGCCATGGTCGCCGCCTCCGAGATTGGCGAAATGCCCTTTCGGCCAGGGCTTCTTCGTAAGGCCTGCCGGCAGATTTTCCGGGTCCGCCCGCCAATCTAGCGTGCCGAGCGAATTACCCCATATCTTCCACGTCGCACTCGAGGCCTTGAGCCTGTCCTTGAACCAGGCCTTCTGCCGGGCACCCAGGATCGTCTGGGGCGGGGCATCCTTGCGAGGATTGGCGATTACCTGGTCCTGGAACCGTATTTCCGCGGGCGGCCTGCCGCCGTTATAGGCACGGCCACCGTCGAGGATCTGCATGACGTCGTCGGGGAACATCCCGTTATAATCAGCCCAGTCGCCGAGCTTGCCGAGTTCCTCGCTTCCGAACGGGTCGGGTCCATGAAAGCTGTGCTGGTCGGTGACGATGAGATCAAGATGCTTGCCATAGCGCAGCGCGCGATAGGCGATCAGGCTGTTGATTGCTGCCAGGTTGTTGGGCTCGTCGCCAATTCCGTCATCGCGGTACCTCTCGATCGGAACGTCTTTGACTATCGGCGCCCCGAACTGCTCGAGGGAACCGCTGGGAACTGCGACGCGCGCCGGCTGATATTCGAACCAGGCCTGGTTGGCCGCGACCTTGACCGTCTGGCCAGGCACCTCGAACTGCGCTGCCTTGACCACGCTTTGCCAGCCCTGCCAGCTGAATTCATGGTTGTCCCACATGCAGACGAATGGCCAGCGGGCCCGCGCGTCCTGCAGGTCGGGATCGTGCAGATAGCCCTGGTAGATGGCGCGATACCCCTCAACCGTCATCGGGATATGGAAATTGCCGATCTTCCTTGAATCGGGGAGGCGCGCCACCTCGTAGATCGTCCGGTCGTACCGGGTCTTCACCTCGTCGGGATACTGGACAACTTCGTAGATGAAGTCGCCGAGGTGAAGCACGAAGCCGAGCTGTTCACCGGGCTCGGCACGCTCGTCTTCGAAGATCATGCGCCGATAGCCATTCAGCTTGCCCTCGT
>JAJJPO010000055.1:0-5291 GCA_032907585.1 Sphingomonas sp.
AGGAGCTGGGCGGCCTTCCTTGCAGCCGCCCTTGCGATCTCGATCTCGCCGTAAAGATGGGCTGCGCGGGGCTGGAGCGCCTGGAACTCGCCGATCAGCTTTCCGAACTGCTTGCGCTGCCTTAGATATTCGACCGTCATCTCGGCCGCTCCCGCGGCAACGCCGACGAGCTCGGCCGCGGCGCCTGCTCTCCCCGCGCCAAGCGCCCGGGAGAGCCTTGCCCAGCCGCCATCGACTTCGCCTACGACCGCATCGGCGTCGAGCGACAGGCCGATGAACGTCATTCTTGCCGCCTTGCTCGCATCGGCAAGTGTGACCGTCTCGACCTCGAGCCCTTTCGCGCCTTTCTCGACGGCAAAGAGGGTGATGCCATCGGTGTCGCCGGGGCCTCCGGCCGTTCTTGCTGCAACGAGGACGAGGTCTGCGCTGTTGCCATGGACCACGAACTGCTTGGCGCCATCGAGGAGAAAGCCATTTCCCTGGCGTTTCGCTGAAAGTGCTATCCTTTTCGGGTCATGGTGGCGGCCCTCGTCGATCGCGAGCGCAGCGACCGTGGTTCCTTCCGCGATGCCGGGATACCAGCGGCTGGCCTGGGCCGAGCCCTTCAATGCCTCGACCGCGACAACCGAAGTGGTGAGGAAAGGCGAGGGGGTGAGGTTCCTTCCGATCTCCTCGAGCACAAGGCCGGCCTCGACTGCACCAAGCCCGGTGCCACCCTCCTTCTCGGGGGTGGGGATGAGGTGCCCCGACCTGGGAGCGCCGAGCCCGGAGCCGCCCTCTTTCTCGGGGATGAGGATGCCGGAAAGACCGAGCTCCCCGAACTGGCGCCAGAGCGCCGTCCCATAGCCATCGGTGCAGCCTGTATCGCGCCAGTGGCGGAGCTGCTTCTTGATCGCGCCTTCTTCGGCCATGAACGGCCGGACGCTGTCCTGGAGAAGCCTCTGGTCTTCGGTGAGGATCATCATGGCTCTTGCTCAGGCTCCCGGAAGACGAAGGATATGCTTTGCAACGATGCCGAGCTGGATCTCGCTCGTCCCGCCCTCGATCGAATTGCCCTTGGAGCGGAGCCAGTCACGCGCGGCCTTGCCATTCTTCGAGCGTTCGCTGTCCCACTCGAGCGCATCGCTTCCGCCGGCGGCCATGACGAGCTCGTTTCGCTTCTTGTTGAGCTCGGTCCCTGCATATTTCATCATGCTGGGGGTGGCCGGATGGGCTTCGCCCGCCTTCAGCTGGTCGATGAACCGCTCGCTCATCGCCGCAAAGGCAAGAGCGTCGACATCGAAGGCGGCGATCGCGGCACGGAGGATCGGGTCTTCGGGCTTCAGCGCGGCTCCCAGCGTCACGCCGGAGGAGCCGGTACCGATCCCCGAGCCGAGACCCATTCCGCTGATCATCTCGCGTTCGTGGCCGAGGAGATATTTGGCGACTGCCCAGCCCTTGTTGAGCTCGCCCACCAGCTGGTCCTTGGGCACCTTCACGTCATCAAAGAAAGTCTCGCAGAAGGGAGACGATCCCGAGATGAGGAGGATCGGCTTCGTCGATACGCCGGGGCTTTCCATGTCGAACAGCAGGAAGCTGATCCCGCCGTGCTTGGATTGGGTGGAGGTACGAACCAGGCAGAAGATCCAGTCGGCCTGGTCGGCATAGCTCGTCCAGACCTTCTGGCCATTGACGAGATAATGGTCGCCCTTGTCCTCGGCCCTTGTCTGCAGCCCTGCAAGGTCCGAGCCCGCGCCGGGCTCTGAATAGCCCTGGCACCAGCGGATCTCGCCCCGGGCGATCTCGGTGAGGAAGCGCTTCTTCTGCTCCTCGGTCCCATATTTGAGGAGGGCGGGGCCGAGCATCGAGATGCCGAAGCTGGTGAGCGGCGGGCGGCAGCCAAGGGCTGCCATTTCTTCCTTCAATATCCTCGTCTCGGCGGGTGACAGGCCGCCGCCGCCATATTCGGTCGGCCAGTCGGGGACGGTCCAGCCTTTTTCGGCCATCCGCTCGAGCCACAGGCGCTGCGCGTCGCTCTGGAAGTTGAAGTGGCGCCCGCCCCAGCAGAGGTCCTTTTCGCCGCGCATCGGCTGGCGCATCTCGGAGGGGCAATTGGCCTCCAGCCAGGCGCGGGTTTCAGAGCGGAAAAGGTCGAGGTCGGCCATCAAACTTGCCTCTGTTGCACGAGAGTCCTAGCCCGTTTTGGAACCATAGTGGCAGCCCATGCAAGCGGGAGGAAAGCGGTGGATTTTGACCTTACGGAACGTCAGGCTTTCTTCCGTGACCGGGTCCGCCAGTTCATCGACAGCCACGTCCGCAGCCGAGTCGGCGACTATAAAAGGGAGCTTGGTTCAGGAGACCGCTGGCAGCCGCTCGCCCTCATCGAGGAACTCAAGGAAAAGGCACGGGGCCAGGGCTTGTGGAACCTCTTCATGCCACCCGGCGAAGGGCTCCCCCATGTCGACGAGAGCTTCCGCTTCGAGGGCGAGCAGCTCACCAACCTTGAATATGCGCTCTGCGCCGAGGAGATGGGCCGGATCGCCTGGTCGTCCGAGCTCTTCAACTGCTCGGCGCCCGACACCGGCAACATGGAAGTGCTCCAGCGCTACGGGACATTAGAACAGAAGGAACAGTGGCTGGGGCCACTGATGCGCGGAGAAATTCGCTCGGCCTTCCTCATGACCGAGCCCGGCGTTGCTTCTTCCGACGCGACCAATATCGAGTGCCGGATTGAGCGTGACGGCGATCATTATGTCATCAATGGCCGGAAATGGTGGTCGTCGGGTGCAGGCGACCCGAGGTGCAAGGTCGCGATCCTGATGGGAAAGACCGACCCGAACGCCGACCGGCACCGCCAGCAGTCGATGATCATCCTTCCCATGGACGCCCCCGGCATTACCATCGAGCGGTTCCTCTCGGTCTATGGCTATGACGATGCGCCGCACGGCCACATGGAAATCAGGCTTGAAGACGTGCGCGTTCCTGCCTCGAACCTTCTCCTCGGCGAAGGGCGCGGGTTCGAGATTGCCCAGGGAAGGCTTGGCCCCGGCCGCATCCACCATTGCATGAGGACGATCGGCGCGGCCGAGGAAGCGCTGGACCTCATGTGCCAGCGTCTCCAGTCCAGGGTCGCCTTTGGAAAGCGGATCAGCGAGCATAGCATCTGGGAGCAGCGGGTCGCCGACGCCAGGATCGAGATCGACTGCACGAGGCTCCTTTGCCTGAAAGCCGCCGACATGATGGACAAGGCCGGAAACAAGGCGGCCAAGGCCGAGATCGCGATGATCAAGGTGAAGGCCCCGAAAATGGCGCTGAAGGTAATCGACGATGCCATCCAGGCGTTCGGCGGGGCAGGGGTAAGCCAGGACACGCCGCTTGCAGCAAGCTGGGCAGGCATCCGGACCCTGAGGCTCGCCGACGGGCCGGACGAGGTCCATAACCGCTCGATCGCCAGGATGGAATTTGCAAAGCACCCGGAGGAAATCTGATGGGCTGCCCGCGCCTGTTCGACCTCACCGACAAGGTGGCGATCGTCACCGGCTCCTCGCGCGGCATCGGGCTCGCGATCGCGGCAGCGCTCGCCGAGCATGGCGCCAATGTCGTCATCTCGAGCCGCAAGCAGGATGCCTGCGAGGAGGTCGCCCATGCGATCAACGCCCAGCATGGCGAGGGACGGGCGATTGCTGTTGCAGCCAACATCTCCGACAAAGAGGCCCTTCAAACCCTCGTTGACGAGACGAAGGAGGCGTTCGGCCGGATCGACATCCTCGTCTGCAACGCTGCCTCCAATCCCTATTATGGGCCGATGGCCGGGATCAGCGACGAGCAGTTCCGGAAGATCCTCGACAATAATGTCCTCGCCAACCACTGGCTGATCTCGATGGTCGCGCCCGAGATGGTCGAGCGGCGCGAGGGATCGATCATCATCATTTCATCGATCGGCGGGCTCACCAGCTCGACGGTGATCGGCGCCTATAATATTTCCAAGGCGGCGGACTTCCAGCTGGCCCGCAACCTCGCCGCCGAGTTCGGGCCAAGCGGTGTCCGGGTAAACTGCATCGCGCCCGGCCTTGTTAAGACCGACTTTGCCCGGGCGCTCTGGGAAGACCCGGCGACCCTTAAAGCAGTGACCCGCTCGACCCCGCTAAGGCGTATCGGCGAGCCCCACGAGATCGCGGGCGCAGCCGTATACCTCGCGTCACCTGCTTCCACCTTCATGACCGGCCAGGTGATGGTGGTGGACGGCGGCTCGACCATCGGGGTCGGCCTATGACCCAGCGGCTCGCCGGCAAGGTCGCGATTGTCACCGGTGCGGGCTCGGGCATCGGCAGGGGGAGCGTCGAGCTGTTCCGGCGCGAGGGGGCCGAGGTCATCGGGGCGGACCTTCGCGGCGCCGATTTCGAGTGCGATGCGGGAAGCGAGGAGGAGGTGGAGGCGCTCGTCGCCCATACCGTCCAGAACCATGGCGGGCTCGACATATTCTTCGCCAATGCCGGCATTTCCGGCGGGTTCGACGGCATTTTCGACCAGGACGCGTCGGACTGGGCCGAGATACTGCGAGTGAACCTCATCGGGCCGTTCCTCGCCGTCAAATATGCAGCTCCCGCGATGAAGGAGCGGGGCGGCGGCTCGATCATCGCCACGGCCTCGGTGGCGGGTTTGCGCTCGGGCGCGGGCGGGCCGGCCTACTCGGCGTCGAAGGCCGGGGTCATCAACCTCGTCAAGGTCGCCGCGACCCAGCTTGCCGGCGCCAACATCAGGGTCAATGCCATCTGTCCCGGGCTCATCGAGACCGGAATGACAGGGCTCATCTTCGAGCGCGCGAGGGCAAAGGGCGAGGAAGAGAAGATTGGACGGCTCAACCCGCTAAAGCGCGGCGGCGAACCGATCGAGATAGCGAGGGTCGCACTGTTCCTCGCCTCCATTGATTCCAGCTATGTGAACGGCCAGGCGCTCGCCGTCGACGGCGGCCTTTCCGCTTCACATCCCTTCAACCACCAATCCTACGGACGGACCACGACATGACCGAGGTAATCGACAAGCCTTCGACCAGCCCCATTTCAACCAGCCGCCATGGCGATGTACTGGTCGTAACCTCGAACAACCCGCCGGTGAACGCGCTTGGCGCCGCCGTGCGCCAGGGCCTCGTCGCCGCGATCGATCAGGCTGAAGGCGATGACGCGGTAAAGGCGGTCGTCATCCGCTGCGAGGGCCAGACCTTCTTTGCGGGCGCCGACATCACCGAGTTTGGAAAGCCACCGGTCATGCCCTGGCTTCCAGAGGTGGTCGACAGGATCGAGAATTGCTCGAAG
>JAJJPO010000056.1:0-5282 GCA_032907585.1 Sphingomonas sp.
AGGGACAGGCGGTGTTGATGACCTCGAGCGCCATTTCCGAGGCCTTGCGGGTCGCAACCTTGGGCGGGTTGGCAAGGAGCGCGTCGAGATAGGGTGCAAGCCAGCGCTGGTCGATTGCGCCGGCGAGCTGCTCGCGGAAAAGGTCGCGGTTGGGGCTGGCCTCCAGCCTCCGGTGCCACTCGGCACGGGCAGCGGCCCCGCGGCTCCCCGCCTCGCGCCAGGCGGCCGCGACATCGGCCGGGATTTCAAAGGGCGGTACGTCCCAGCCAAGTTCCTTGCGCGCGGCGGCGATCTCGTCGGCACCAAGGGGTGCGCCATGGGTCGCAGCGGTGCCCTGCTTGGCGGGCGCCCCATAGCCGATGATCGTCTTGCAGCGGATGAGCGAAGGCCGTGGGTCGGCGACAGCCTCGTCGATCGCCTTGCTGACCTTGCCTGAATCGAGGCCGTCGCATTCGACCGTGTGCCAGCCCATTGCCTCGTGCCTCGCCAGCACGTCTTCTTTCCGGCTGAGGTCGGTCGAGCCGTCGATCGTGATCCGGTTATCGTCCCAGAGCACGATCAGCCGGCCGAGCTTGAGGTGGCCGGCAAGCCCGATCGCCTCGTGGTTGATGCCCTCCATGAGGCACCCGTCGCCTGCGATGACATAGGTGCGGTGGTCGACGAGATCGTCGCCATGGACCGCGTTCAAGTGACGCTCCGCTATCGCCATGCCGACCGCGGTGGCCAGCCCCTGGCCGAGCGGCCCGGTGGTGGTCTCGACGCCCGGGAGCATGAAATTCTCCGGGTGACCGGCACAGGGACTCCAGGGACTCGAGAGCTGCCTGAAGTTGCGGATTTCCTCGATCGTCGGGTGGGCGTGCCCGGTGAGGTGCAGCAGCGCGTAGATCAGCATGGACCCGTGGCCCGCCGACAGCACGAAGCGATCGCGATCTGGCCAGTGCGGGTCGGCCGGATCATATTTGAGATGTTTCGTGAACAGTGCGGTCGCGGCGTCGGCCATGCCCATCGGCATGCCGGGGTGGCCGCTGTTGGCCGCTTCTACCGCGTCCATCGCCAGGGCTCGAATGGCATTGGCGAGTCGGCGTTGGGTTGCCATTGGATCTCCATGGGTCGGCCGGGGCACAGGGATTCGGCTGGCCGATGGTTTGGTGCCTATTGTCGCGGGAGCGCATAAGGTCAACCTTGCGCCACGCTTGCGGAGCCCATCCAATCTGCTACGCCTTCTTAGCCATGAGCAGTAGGGCCTTGGAAGAAGCCGTGGAACGCGCCGAACGCGCCATGCTGCGTGTCGAGCGGGCGATCGAGCGCGGAGCAATGGAAGAGCGGCCGGACCGCGACGAGAATCTCCGCCGGAAGGTCGCGGCTGCAATCGCCGAGCTCGACCATGTCATCGAGGCCGCTGGCCGTGGCTGAGGTCGAGCTTCTCATCGCCGGCCGTCCCTACAAGGTGGCCTGCCGCAACGGCGAGGAAGAGACGCTGCTCAAGGCCGGGGCGCTGGTCGATACCAAGAGCCGCGAGGCGCTGGCCGGCCTCGGCACCCTGTCCGAATCGCGCCAGCTCCTGTTCGCCGCGCTGCTGCTCGCGGACCAGATTATCGACGGTCGCGATTTCGAAGTGCCGAGGGGACCTGACCAGGACCTGGTCGAGAGGACCAACCGGCTCGCCGAGCGACTGGAATCTCTTGCCGACCGACTTGAGCAAAACGGCAACGAACACTAAATAGGTCTCGACGGGCACTGCCTCGTACGAGCTTTCGGAAAATCCCTGAGGCGATATCGATCCTGAAGGGAGCTGTCCCTGCCCCGGCCCTGGCCGGATGTACACGGCGCCCACCTGACGTCTTGGCGTCAGAGGATTTTAGGGCAAACGGCGAAATGGTGGTCCCGTCACTCACTCCTGCACCTGCCGACAAGGTCGCGCTTCGGCGCCTTGCGCGCGAACGGCGCAGCAGTTTCGTGAAATCGCTTGGTCCCGAACAAAGGGCGGCCGCCGAGCGGCAGCTGGCCCGGTTGATTTCGCCACTTCTCGCCCGGAGCCGCATCGTCGGCGGCTACTGCCCGCTGCCGATGGAAATAAGCCCGCTCCAGGCCCTCGAGGAGGCGGCCGCGGCCGGCAAGATCGTCGCCTACCCGGCATTTGCGGATCGAGATGCGGATTTTCGCTTCCTCGCCGGGGACCCGACCGAGACCGGGCCCTTTGCCTGTCTCCAGCCAGGGCTCGATGCCCCGGAAGTGCATCCCGACCTCGTCCTCGTCCCGCTGGTGGCAATCGATAGCGAAGGAACGAGGCTCGGCCAGGGCAAGGGCCATTATGACCGGGTGTTGGAAAGGCTGCGCAGCGATGGCGCGCTGCTGATCGGTCTTGGCTGGGCGGTCCAGAAGGTCGAGGGGAAGATCCCGGCCGACCCGTGGGACATACCGCTCCACGGCTTTGCAAGCGAGGAGAGGCTGGAGATGTTCCGATGAGCGGTCCGATCCGGCCGAGCTGGCGAAAGCCGGCGGGGATTTTTGCCATCCTTGCGCTTATCATCGCATGGTCGGTGCTGGTCGCCTCGCTTTCGGCAAGTGTCGGGCAATGGCCGATACTGGCCCAGTCGCTCTTCTACCTCGTCGCCGGCATCGCCTGGGTCTTGCCCTTGAAACCGCTGCTGAGGTGGATGGAAACCGGCCGATTTGGGCCCTGAAATACCAACCGTTCGTCGAAGGTTCATTGCAATTCCACTATTGCAGGACGACATCACCGCGCCCGAAAAGAAGATGCAGCAAGTTTCCACCGACGATCCCAGGGGATTTGACCCTGTGCGACCATGGCGCAGCCATCCGCGCGAGACGATCGCCACCGGAGTGCTGGCGGCAATCGCGATGGTCGCGATCGGAAACGCGAGCCTTGCAACGCCGGTTGTTCCAGGGCCGGGGTCGGAGGCGGCTGGCCCTGCGCGCCTGTCGAACGAGATCCGTGACCTTGCGCCCGAAACCGCGCTGCAACTGAACGCGAAGGTCCCGCTGTCGGCAGGACCAAATCCGCCGGCTGCGCCCTTCTACCTCGGCAATGCCCCGGCAGAGGCTCGCTCACGGGCTCTCGATTGCCTGACCAGCGCAATTTACTACGAGGCGGCGCAGGAGCCAGACGACGGGCAGCGGGCGGTCGCCCAGGTGGTTCTGAACCGGGTCCGGCACCCGGCATTTCCCAACAGCATCTGCGGCGTGGTGTACGAGGGTTCGACCCGTGTCACCGGCTGCCAGTTCACATTCACCTGCGATGGGTCGATGCGCAGCGCGCCGCTGCCCTCGCTCTGGAACCGGGCTCGCAGGGTCGCCGAGGCGGCGCTTGCCGGCTATGTCTTCGCGCCGGTCGGCCACGCGACCCATTACCATGCCGATTATGTGGTTCCCTACTGGGCCTCGAGCCTGACCAAGAACCTCGTTGCAGGCGCCCACATATTCTATCGCTGGCCCGGGACCTGGGGCCTTCCCTCCTCCTATTCCCAGCGCTGGTCCGGGAACGAGGGCAACCCGGCGGCGCTCCGCACCGCCGCGCTCAGCGTCGTTCGAAACGTCGCGCCGGTTCGTACGGCAGAGGCCACAGTCGAGAAGCTCGAGCAGGCCGGGGCGCGGGTGATCGAGGGCAAGAATGGCCGCGTTCGGCTCCTTTTCACGCCGGAAGCGCGCGAAGCGGTCGAGAAGGTCAAGGTGACCCCTTATGTCGAGCGGGTCGAGGCGACCGACAACCTGCGTTTCGCACTGAACGGTGCGGATAGCTCTCCGGGCGCCCAGCCTTTCGGAAGCAGGAAGGAAGCGCCCGCCCAGGGACCTGGCCCGGCGGCAGCTGAGTAGCGGCAACGCCGCTTTTCCAACAGATGAAATGGGAAAGTGGCGCGAGTGACGGGGCTCGAACCCGCGACCTCCGGCGTGACAGGCCGGCGCTCTAACCAACTGAGCTACACCCGCGCATTCGGGCGGCGCACCGCTTGGGAGCCGCGCCCCTAGGGCAGCGATTTCGGGCTGTCAACAGCCCTCCCCGCCGGTTTCGAAGCCAACCCCCAATCGGCGAAAACCACGCCCACATCGACCCCATTTTCGCGACCCTCACCCCGCCAATATGGGGGTGACCTCAATCCGCCAGCAAGAGGACGGGCGTTTCGAGCAGGCGCTTCACTTCCTGCACGAAGGCGGCGGCGTCGTAGCCGTCGACCACGCGGTGGTCGCAGCTGATCGACAGGTTCATCAGCTTGCGCTTCTCGATTCGCTCACCACCCATCCCATCGGGCACGAACATCGGCCGTTCAACGATGCGGTTCGGCGCGAGAATGGCGACTTCGGGGCGGTTGATGACCGGCGTGGAGGCGATCCCGCCGAGCGGGCCGAGAGACGTGACCGTGAACGTGGAGCCCGAGAGCTCCTCCGATTTCGCCTTCCCTTCGCGCGCGGCCTCGGAAAGCCGTATAATCTCCGCGGCGAGTTGCCAGAGGTTCTTCGCGTGCGCGTCGCGGATCACCGGAACCATGAGGCCCGCCTCGGTCATCGTCGCCATGCCGATGTGAACCGAGCCGTGCCGGGTGACGACGTTGGCTTCGTCGTCATAGCGCGCATTGAGCATGGGAAACTTGGGCAGAGCGCGGCAGATCGCGACGATGAGCAGCGGCAGCAGGGTCAGCTTGGGCTTCGACCCACGATTTTCGTTGAGGTCGGCGCGCAGCGTTTCGAGCGCGGTGGCGTCGCATTCCTCGACATAGGCGAAGTGCGGGATGTTGCGCTTCGAGGCCGCCATGTTCTCCGCGATGCGGCGACGCAGGCCGACCACCTTGATGGTCTCGTCGCGACCCGTGGCGCCGGCGGGCGCGTAGCCCTTGGAGCCGCCGTACGAGAGGAAGGCGTCAAGATCGGAATGGCGCAGGCGGCCGCCCTCGGCCGGGTGGACCTGGCCAAGATCGATGCCGAGCTCCTTCGCGCGGGCGCGAACGGCGGGACTGGCGAGGACCTTGGCGGCGCTTCCCGCACCGGTGGGGGTCGAGGGTCGGGTGCGATGGCGCTCGGGTGTTGGCAGCCCTGCCCCGCCCCCGTCACGCTCTGGGGGGGCCTCTCCGGTCTTCGGTTCGGGCGCTGCCGGCGGCGCTGTCTCGACCGCCTTCGCGGCGTCCTCGACATCGCTCGCGTCGGGCGTCTCGACCTCGATCCGCTCTTCGACCACCGGAGCTTTCGGCGCCGGTGCCGAAGCCGGTTCCGGGGTTGCGGCCCCCTCCCCTTCCGTCTCGACCACCACCAGCGGCGAGCCGATCGCGATC
>JAJJPO010000057.1:0-22545 GCA_032907585.1 Sphingomonas sp.
TGATCTGGTCGCTCAGCGCCTTGATCGAGTCCGCCGTACGGTCGGCCTGGACCGGTGCGCTCACGATATAGGGAGCGGCGTGGACATTGAGGCCAAGCGAACCGCGCACGCCGTAGGACCAGCCCTTCGTCTCGCGAAGATCCATGTTGATCCGCGACAGGAAGTTGCCGCCGAGCACGTCGTTGGCGCTGCTCACGGGGACGACATCGCCGAACGGGTCGACCGGGGTGAGCTGGCCGCCGAGAATGACCGACTGGGGCGAACCTGGCCGGTCGATAAAGACGATCTTCGCCTTGGCCGGCCGCTGCGGCGGCGCGGTGAAGGTCTTGGCGCCCTTGGGAACCGCGGGCGGAGCCCAGTTGCCAAGGCGAGCCTCGATCAGCGGCTGGAGCTCGGCGAGCGGGAGATTGGAGACAATGAACATCTCCATATTGTCCGGCCGCAGCCAACGCTGGTGGAAGCCGACGAGGTCATCGCGCGTGAAGGAAGTGACCGCCGCGGCGTCGCCGAGGCTGGTCGTCCCATAGGGGTGATTCTCGCCGTAAAGCAACGCCGGCAGGGCCCGGGCCGCAATCGAGTTGGGTTCCTTCTGGGCCTGCGAGATCGCCGTCAGGGTCTGCGCGCGAACCCGCTCCAGCTCGGCCTGGGCGAAGTCCGGGCGCTGGATGACGTCGGCAAGAAGGTCAAGCGAGGGACCAAGGTTGGCAGTCAGCGCCGACAGGGTCACGTTGGACCGGTCAGCCGAGCCGCTTGCCGAGATTTGCGCTCCAAGCCGCTCCTGCTCCTCGGCGATCTGCTGGCTGGTAAGGCCGTCGGCGCCTTCCTCGAGCAACCCGAGGGTGAGGTTCTGGAGGCCCCGGCCGTTCGGCGCGTCAGCAGCAAAGCCGGCGTCGAACGCGAGGGCAAGCGTGGTGATCGGTACCGCGGTCCGCTGGGCATAGCTCAGCTTCACCCCGTTGGAGAGGGTGACGTGCTGGACGTCGGGGAAGTCGAGCGGCGGCGTCTGGCCGATTGCCGGCTTGGCCCGGACCGTCTTCTTGCTTGGCATGTCGGCCTTTGCCGCCTTCGGCCCCTTCGCCTCTTCATAGGGCGGGCGATCGCCCGGCTCGAGGCGAACGCTGAAGGCCGGCCGGCTGAGCCACTGCTGCATCGCCGCCTGGATCTGCTGCGGCGTTACCGACGCATAGGCGTCGAGCGTCTTCTTGTAGAAATCGCTGTCGTCGGCGTAGACCTGCCCCTCGGCCAGCGCGACGGCCTTTCCGCCGAATCCCCCGACCTGCTCGAGACCGCGGATCCGGCCTGCGACGTCCTGCGTCGCGGCGCGGCGGACCTCGTCCTCGGTCGGCCCATTGGCAAGGTAATCGGCCATGATCTCGTCCAGTCGCCTGTCGACGACGGCGGGATCAACGCCCGGCTTCACCGTCACGTTGACCTGGAAGAGCCCGATGCGGTGGAACGGCATGTGGCCGGCACTGACCGACACCGCGAGCTTTTCCTCGCGCACCAGGATCCGGTCGAGCCTGGAGCTTGCAAGGCCGCCGAGGATCGAGCCGCCGAGGTCAAGCGCCGCGAGCTGATCGGAAAGAAGGCCCGGCACGGCCCAGTGACGCTGCAGCTGCACCGCTGCGACCCGGTCCTTCATCACGATCGACTTGGGCGCCGCGAGGGTCGGGACTTCTGCCGCGGCGGGCGTGTTGACCGGCCCGCGCGGGATCGCTCCGAAATATTTCTCGACCAGCGGCCGCGCTTCGGCAGCGTTGACGTCGCCGGCGAGGACCAGGACGGCATTGTTGGGCCCATATTTGTCGATGAACCACTGCTTCACGTCGCGAAGCGACGCGGAATCGAGGTCGGCCATCGAGCCGATGGTATCGTGCTGGTAGGGATGGCCGTCGGGGAAGAGATTGGCCAGGACCTCATAGTCGACGAGGCCGCCGGGCCGGTTGTCGCCCTGGCGCTTCTCGTTCTGGACGACGCCGATCTGGTTATCGAGCTTTTCCTGGGTAACCGCCCCGAGCAGGTAGCCCATCCGGTCGCTCTCCATGAACAGGCCCATGTCGAGTGCGCCGCGGGGAACGGTCTGGAAATAGTTGGTGCGGTCGAACCAGGTCGTCCCGTTATAGTCGGTCGCCCCGATCTGCTGGAGATATTCGAAAAAGTCGCCGGGCAGATTCTCCGACCCGTTGAACATGATGTGCTCGAAGAGGTGGGCAAAACCGGTCTTGCCCTTCGGCTCGTCCTTTGAGCCGACGTTGTACCAGGTGCTGATCGCGACGACCGGGGCCTTGCGGTCCTCGTGAACGATGACCGTCAACCCGTTGTCGAGAACGAAGCTCTCATGCGGGATGGAAACCTGTTCGACGAGCGCGGAGACCGGTGCGGCCTCCGGCACCGCCGGTTCGGCCGGAGCCACCGCGGCCACCAGTTCCCTGCTGGCGGCGGATTCAACTGCAGCGCTTGGCGCACAGGCCGCCAGCAGCGAGACGCTGGCGAGCAGGAGGGACAGTCGGCGGTCGGCTAAGCGCATGTATTTGCTCCGTGAAGGGATTTTGCGCGGACCCTACCGGCCTTGTCGCCCGATGCAAATCTGTTCGATCAACGGCGCGCAATGATCGACAAACCGCGCGGCCCGGCCGGAACCGGGCCGCGGGCCTGTCCTTACTGCGCGACCGGCGCCGCCGCCGATGCGTTGGCGGGCAGGCCGCCGAGCTGGCCGACGAGCTTGGTATAGGCATCGAGATAGGCGAGCACGATCACCTGCCCGATCTCGGTATTCTGGTAGCCATGGCCGCCAACGGCGGCAAAGCCGCCCCACCAGCCGCCGCCGCCACCGGCGCCCCAGCTGATGTCCTTCTTGCGGGCATAGCCCTCGACCACGATTTCCTCGGTGGTCCTTGCGTCGACCACCGACAAGGTGACGTTGGCTTCGCCCTTCTTGACATTGATTCCGCCGACGAGCCCGCCGACGAAGGCCCCGCCGCCGCCGAACAGGCCGCCAAGTGCTCCGGCCGCGGCGCCAAGTCCGCCGCCTCCCGAGTTACGGTTCGCGGTGACGATGTTCGGCTCGAGAAAATAATCCGCGGCCTTCACCTGGCCCTTGCCGAGGTTGGAACCGGCCTGGAGCTCGCCCTGGTCGGCCAGCGCGCGCTCCATGGCGCGGCTCTGCATCGAGCGGCCACGGTTGACGATGGTGAAGCAGCGCGACTGCTGCACGAACACCTTGATGATCGCTTCCGGGCTGCCGAGGTTGAGTTCCCGCCACCACTGGGTTTCGGGTTCGACGATCGCCAGCACGCCGAGCGGGCGGGCGCAGGTCGGAATCTGCTGCGTGGCGTTGGTCTGCATCTTGCGGGATTCGCTTGCTCGCGTGTTGCTGGTCTGGGCCACCGCCGGAGTGGCACAGATGGCAACCGCAGCGGCCGCCGCAGCGAAAGTCATTCGACGCATTAATTTGCCCCCTGAGTTAATAGGTACAGCCCCGTAACACTTCTCGCCGGGGGAAGCGAGACACTCGATGACAGGCCGGCCGGAATGCGGGCGATGACAGTATCATCGCCAGCTGCTAGGCGGCGGCGGAAAAATCCCACAGCGTGAAGCAGCCAAATTGAGCACCGAACTTAACAAGATCCGCAACTTCTCGATCATCGCGCATATCGACCATGGGAAGAGCACGCTCGCCGACCGGCTGATCCAGCGCACGGGCGGCCTGACGGACCGGGAGATGCGCGAACAGGTGCTCGACAATATGGAGATCGAGCAGGAGCGCGGAATCACCATCAAGGCGCAGACCGTGCGCCTGAAGTGGAAAGCCGCCGATGGCGAGACCTACGAGCTCAACCTCATGGACACGCCCGGCCATGTCGACTTCGCCTACGAGGTCTCGCGAAGCCTTGCCGCCTGCGAGGGTGCGCTCCTGGTGGTCGATGCGGCGCAGGGCGTCGAGGCGCAGACACTGGCCAACGTGTACCAGTCGATCGAGCATGACCATGAGATCGTCCCGGTCATCAACAAGATCGACCTTCCCGCCGCCGAGCCCGAGAAGGTCCGCGAAGAGATCGAGGACATCATTGGCCTCGATGCATCGGGCGCTGTCCTGGCGAGCGCCAAGAGCGGGATTGGCATCGACGAGATACTGCAGGCGATCGTCGACAGGATTCCGCCGCCTAAGGGCGATGCCAATGCTCCGCTCAAGGCGATGCTCGTCGACAGCTGGTACGACCCCTATCTCGGCGTCGTCATCCTCGTCAGGGTGATGGACGGGGTTCTGAAGAAGGGCCAGCAGATCCGCTTCATGCAGGCCGGGACGACCCATCTCGTCGACCGGGTCGGCTGCATGACGCCAAAGATCGAACAGCTTTCCGATCTCGGGCCGGGCGAGATCGGATTCATCACGGCCCAGATCAAGGAAATCAGCGAGGCGAGGGTCGGCGATACCATCACCGATGCAAAAAGGCCGGCCGACCAGCCGCTGCCCGGCTTCAAGGAAGTACAGCCGGTAGTATTCTGCGGCCTGTTTCCGACCGATGCGGCCGATTTCGAGAAGCTGCGCGACAGCCTGTTCAAGCTCAGGCTGAACGACGCCTCCTTCAGTTTCGAAATGGAAACGAGCGCCGCGCTCGGCTTTGGTTTTCGCTGCGGGTTCCTCGGACTGCTCCACCTGGAGATCATTCAGGAAAGACTGACCCGCGAATATGACCTCGACCTCATCACCACCGCGCCATCGGTGGTCTATCGCCTGCATCTTTCCCACTCGAAGAACGAGCCGGCGACAACGATCGAGCTCCACAACCCGGCCGACATGCCCGATCCCAACCGCATCGAGACGATCGAGGAGCCCTGGATCGAGGCGACCATCTACGTGCCCGACAATTATCTCGGCGCCGTGCTGAAGCTCTGCCAGGACCGGCGGGGGATCCAGAAGGACCTTACCTATGTCGGCCATGGCTCCAGCACCCGCGCCCAGCTGCGCTACGAGCTTCCGCTGAACGAGGTGGTGTTCGACTTCTATGACCGGCTGCAGTCGATCAGCCGCGGCTACGCCAGCTTCGACTATCACCAGATCGGCTATCGCGAGGGCGACCTCGTGAAGATGAGCATCCTCGTCAATGCGGAGCCTGTCGACGCCCTGTCGATGATCGTCCACCGGGCAAGCGCCGAAAGCCGCGGGCGGGGCATGTGCGAGCGGCTGAAGGACCTCATTCCGCGCCACCTCTTCAAGATTCCGATCCAGGCGGCGATCGGCGGCAAGGTCATCGCCCGCGAGACGATCGCCGCGCTCAGGAAGGACGTCCCCGCGAAATGCTATGGCGGTGACGCGACCAGGAAGCGCAAGCTTCTCGAAAAGCAGAAGGAGGGCAAGAAGCGGATGCGCGAATATGGCTCGGTGTCCATTCCCCAGGAAGCCTTCATCGCCGCGCTTCGCATGGGCGACGACGCCTAGGGCAAAGGGGACGGTCTAGGCGGCGAGAGTCCCCATGACCGGTTCATGGCCTTCCTGTTCGGTCAGGAACTTGTGGATCTCGCGCGTGATCCGGCTAAGCGCCGGTCGCCACACCACCAGTTCCATGTGGCCGGCATCAACCTCGATCGCCTTGTCGACTTCATTTGCAAGACCGCGGGCGGCGGCCGGCGCAACGATGCCGTCGCGGCGCGACCAGATGGCGAGAGTCGGTACCGGGGGCTTGCCCATGATCCGCTCGAATGGCGGCGTGTTGACATCGTGGCCGGCTACCCATTCGTAGAATGCCCGGACATTGGTATTGCCCTTGAGATCTCCGCTGAACGGGCTTCCAAGGGTGACAACCGCCCTCACCCCTTCCGGCGCCCGGCAGGCGAGCTGGCGGGCAAACATTCCGCCAAGGCTCCAGCCGACCAGCAGCACCTTCTGGCCGGATTCCTCGGCGATCAGGTCGAGCCTGCTCTGGAGCAGGTCCATCGTATTGGGCTTGGCGCCGGTGTTGACTCCAAGCAGCCAGGGATGCGCACGCCAGCCGGCGCGAGCGAGCGCCCGGCGAAGTTCCATGGTCGTTCGATCGGTGGCGAGGAAGCCGGGGATCACCAGCGCGGGCGGGCCATCATTCGGCCCGCGCGGACCGAGCGGCCCGAGGCCCGACAGCATGCGCGGCAGGTGCCAGGCAACTTCCGCGAGCCGCCGCCAGGCGGGCGGCGGCGCGTCGTCCGGCGAGAGGTGCCCTCCAATGGGCGCGAGCGGGGCGCGGTCCCACTTGTACATGACGCCAAGATGAGGTGAAAACGTTGCCGAAACAAGAACGAAACAGGTCTTTTCGTGTCATTTTCCAGCAGCATGGAGGCGCCCGCCGCCCCGTTCAGGGCAGCGGTCCGCTGCCGCAACCAACGGTTATGCCGGCCGGGAAGGCAGCTCTTCGAGGAATTTCCTGATCTCCAAGGCCACCTTTCGGGCCGCCTCGATGCTCACCCCGAAAGCCATGTGGTGGCAGTCGAGCTCGGCCTCCCGGTCGCGCTCATGGTCGAGGCCCCGCGCAGCGCGCGGCGCGATGAGCCCGTCCCTCCGGGACCAGATCGCGAGATGGGGGACCGGGGGCTTGTCGGTGATGCGGGGGATCGGGGGATTGGTGACGGGGTGCCGGGCAACAAGCTCGTAGAGCTTCCACACCCTGTTCTGGCGCGGATCGCCGGAAAAGGGGGAGCCAAGGGTGACGACTGCCTTGACCATGTCAGGGTAATGACGTGCGAACTCGCGCGCGAACACGCCGCCGAGGCTCCAGCCGACGATCAGGATCGGCTTGTCATAGCCGAGGCTCTCGACCCGCTGGTGGATCCGCTCGATCGTGTCCGCGCGCGCTCCGAGATTCCAGCCGAGCTTCCATCCATGAACCCTAAATCCGGCTTCGGCGAGTTCCTTGCGCAGTGCGAAGGTCGTCTCGTCGCTGCTGAGAAAACCGGGGATGACGAGCACCGGTTCGCCATCCAGCGGGCCGCGCGGGCCGCGCTTGGCGAAGTGACGGACGAGGCGCGCGCCGTTCCAGGCAAGCTCCTTCAGCTGGAGGCCCCTGGGCGGCGCATCATCTCCTTCCCACTGCGGAAGTGGGTCGAGGGCCTCAGAGATATTCGTCTCCATCCATCAGGTGCCGGATTGCGCGGGGCAGGATGACCCTCCCGTCTTCCGTCTGGTGATTTTCAAGCAGCGGGACGAGGATCCGCGGGCTTGCAAGCGCAGTGTTGTTGAGGGTGTGCGCGAAGCGCACCTTGCCCTCGCCGTCCCGGTAGCGGATGTTCGCGCGGCGGGCCTGCCAGTCATGGAGCGTCGAGCAGCTATGCGTCTCGCGATATTTGGCGAGGCTCGGCACCCAGCTCTCGATGTCGTTCATCCGGTACTTGCCAAGGCCCATGTCGCCGGTCGAGGTCTCGATTACCTGGTAGGGAATCTCGAGCGCGCTGAGCAGCTGCTCGGCTAGCGCCAGCAGCTTCGCGTGCCATTCGGCCGACCGTGCCTCGTCGGCCTCGCAGATCACATATTGCTCGACCTTGAGGAACTGGTGGACGCGAAGCAGCCCGCGGACATCCTTCCCGGCGCTGCCGGCCTCGCGGCGGAAGCAGGGCGAGAAGCCGGCATAGAGCATCGGCAGTTTCGAGCCATCGATGATCTCGCCGGAATGAAGCGAGGTCAGAGCGACCTCGGCAGTGCCGGCGAGATAGAGCTCGTCATTGGGAAGCGCGTAGGTTTCCTCGACATGGCCGGGAAACTGTCCCTGGTTGAGAAAAGCCTGTTCGCGGGCGATCGCCGGGACGGTGATCGGCGTGAAGCCGCTCTTGGCTATCTCGCCGAGCGCCCAGCCCATTAACCTTGTCTCCAGGAGCGCGAGCCGGCCCTTCAGGCAGTAAGTGCGGCTCCCCGAGACCTGGACGATACGGCTGAGGTCGGCCCAGTCATTTTTCTCGATGAGCGCGACATGGTCGAGCGGTTCAAAGTCGAACCGCGGCGGATTTCCCTCCTGGCGGACGACGATGTTGAAGCTCTCGTCCGGGCCGACCGGCGCGCCCTCGTAGGGGATGCCGGGAAGCCTCAGCATCAGCGCCTTCAGCGCGGCCTCCTTCTCGGCAAGCTCGGATTCGAGCCCGGATGCCCTGGCGCCGGCCGCCTTGGCCTCGGCCCCGAGCTTCGCCTTCTCTTCGGGCGCCGCATCCTTGAACCGGGCGCTGATGGCGTTGCGAGCAGCGCGCTCGTTGTCGATCCCGGTCTTCAGCGCCCGGGCCTCGGCGTCCAGCGACAGCAGCGCGTCGAGGTCGAGGTCGACGCCCTTGGTTTCGATCGCGCGTTCGACGAGCGGCCGGTTGTTCCTGATAAAATCGATCGAGAGCATGGCCGCGCTCTGCGGCAAGAACATGGGTGCTGGCAAGGGCCGGCTTCGCCCGCTAACCAGCAGGCCGGCTTACCAAAGGGGAACTCCATGCCATCCGGGCTGATCGCACTGCTCGACGACGTCGCCATGATCGCCAAGCTTGCGGCGGCCAGCGCCGATGACGTGGCCGGCGCCACCGCCAAGGCCGGTACCAAGGCGGCGGGCGTGGTGATCGATGATACGGCGGTAACGCCTCGTTACGTCTCCAACCTGTCGCCGGAGCGCGAGCTCCCGATCATCTGGAAAATCGCCAAGGGAAGCTTTCGCAACAAGCTGCTCTACCTGCTTCCCGGTGCCGTCGCCCTCTCGGCGCTGGCCCCCTTTCTCATCACGCCCATATTGATGCTGGGGGGATCCTACCTCGCATTCGAGGCAACGGAGAAGATCATGGAGAAGCTTCTCCATGACCAGCACCACGAAGTGGAGCTGCTCCAGGCAGACACGCAGCGCGAGCTGGAAGACGTGCAGGTCGCCGGCGCGATCCGCACCGACCTCATCCTGTCCGGCGAGATCATGGCGATCGCGCTCAACGAACTTGGCGACCTCCACCTCGTCGAGCAGGCTGCCGCGCTGGCGCTGGTCGGCATCGTCATCACCGCGGTCGTCTATGGCGCGGTCGGCCTCATCGTGAAGCTCGACGATATCGGCCTTCACATGGCGAAGCGGAAAAGCGCTGGAGCAAGGGCATTCGGACTGGGCCTCGTCCATGTCGTCCCCAAGTTGCTGACCGCGCTTGCCGGCATCGGCACTGCAGCGATGCTATGGGTTGGCGGCGGCATCCTGCTTCACGGCATGGAAGAGCTGGGCTTCCCGGCCATTCCCCACTTCGTTCACGAGATAGCGCTCCACGCCGGCGAGGCGATCGGCGGCGGCGGTGCGGGGTCGGTCGTGGAATGGGTCACCAACGCGATCGGCGCCTCGATCGCCGGCGCGATTGTCGGCGGGGTGATCGCGCTGGTGGTCCGCAGGCTGCACAAGCGCCCCGAGGAGCTGCTCGTCGACTAGCAGCCCCGGTTCAGGGGAGATGCGCCTGGGCCTGGAACAGCGCCAACCCGGCGAACAGGCCGGCCAGGCTCAGGAACAGTGAGCCGCAGATATAGCCGGCGGCCATGCCAAAGGCGTTGCGCTCGATGAGCAGCGCGGCATCGAGGCTGAAGGCGGAAAAAGTCGTAAATCCCCCGAGCAATCCTGTCGTCAGGAAAAGCCGCAGCGACTGGGGCAGACCTGTCCTCAGTGCAAAATAGCCAGCAAGCACCCCCATCAGAAAGGACCCGGCGACATTGACCATCATCGTGCCGGCCGGGAATCCGTAGCCGAGCAGGCGAGCGGCGGCGGTATTGACGCCGTGGCGCATCATCCCGCCGATCCCGGCCCCGAGGAATACCACCAGATAGGCTGTCACAAGGTTCTCTCCCGCCGTTGCCCGCGAGGGAGGAGCCGACTGCCACGCCCACTCGTTACGGGCGTCGAAATCTACTGCATTGCCGGCGCCGATCAAGGCAGCTGCCAAACCTTGCCAGTTGCATTTCGCATACCCATCTGGATGGCCCAGCGACAGGAAGGAAAGCCCAGAATGGCCGATGCACCGACCGCAACGATAACAGCGCTACCAGCCGATTATGTAGTTCCACCAGTGTGGACCTGGGACCAGCCAAGCGGCGGCCAGTTCGCATCGATCAACCGGCCGGTAGCGGGTCCGACCCATGACAGGGAACTGCCGGTCGGAAGTCATCCCCTGCAGCTCTATTCGCTCGGCACTCCCAACGGGCAGAAGGTGACGATCATGCTCGAGGAGCTGCTCGCTGCCGGTCACGATGGCGCCGAATATGACGCCTGGTACATCGACATTGGCGAAGGCGACCAGTTCGGCTCGGGCTTTGTCGAGATCAACCCAAATTCGAAGATCCCGGCGCTACTCGACCGAAGCGATCCGGCGAAGCCGCAACGGGTATTCGAAAGCGGCTCCATCCTTCTTTACCTTGCCGAGAAGTTCGGCGCGTTCTTACCAAAAGACCCTGCCGCGCGGACCGAGGCGCTGAACTGGCTGTTCTGGCAGATGGGCTCCGCTCCGTTCGTCGGCGGAGGCTTTGGCCATTTCTTTGTCTATGCGCCGGTCAAGATCCAATATGCGATCGACCGTTACGCTATGGAAACAAAGAGGCAATTCGACGTGCTCGACCGTCATTTTGCCGAGCATCGTTTCGCCGCGGGCGACGAGTATGGCATCGCCGACATGGCGATCTTCCCCTGGTACGGGGCGATATCCCTCGGCGAGGCCTATGCTGGAGCAGCCGAGTTCCTCGAGACCGGCTCTTACCGTCATTTCCGTCGATGGGTGGAAGAGGTGGCCGCGCGCCCCGCGGTTCAGCGCGGGCGGCGGGTCAACCGAAAGCCGAGCAATGATCCGGCCTTCATAACCGAGCGCCACAGCGCGGCGGACCTCGACTGAGACCATCGGGCCCCGCCACTCGCGCGGGGCCGGTTCCCTGCTTTCAGGCTGCAGCGGTGCCGAGCGCGGCGGCCGCGGTCCCCGGTGGTCGTCGGCGCCTCGACCTGCGTACCCAGAAGGACCAGGTCGCAAGCGAGCCGAGCAGGGTGAGGCTCAACCCGGAAATGCTCATTACCATTTTCCAGGCAATGCCGCCGACCTTGGCCGAGTGCAGCGGGTAGAAGGCGTCGTTGATGGCGGAAGCCCGGTCCGCCCCTGCCGGGTCGTCGACCCGGACGAGCCTGCCTTTCCAGTCAAAATAGATGGTGGTCCGGCCATTTGGAGTCCACTCGAACGGCTGGCGCATCCGGATCGACCATGGCTGGCCGGCTCTCGAGGGAGTGGTGAGCCGACGAAGTTCCCCGTCGGGAAAGCGCCTTTTTGCCTCTGCCAGCATCGATGCGACCGGGGCCGGGCCCGAGCCGCCGTCGATGACCGGCGGGGCACTGGCCTCGATGGTCCCAAGCGGGCTCAGCACCCGTTGGGCCGCACCGCTGAAGATCATCCCCGTTCCGGTCAGGAACGATAGGAGAAGCAGCGGCGCTGCCAATATGCCAAGGTCCCGGTGGTGAGCGACAATAGGCCCTGGCTGGAAGCGGTCCGGCCAAAGCCGCCAGCGGAAGGCCCGGCGGCTTCGCCACCAGAGGATCATTCCGGTAATGACGAACAGCAGCCCGGCAACTCCGGCCCAGCCGGCCACCAGTTCTCCCGACGCGCCCGAGAATAAATGGTGGTGCAGGTCGAACAGCCACAGTTCGGGCCGCTCCCACTGGCTTGACCAGCGGGCGATGGTCGACCCGTCCTGCGCGACATAGCTTCCGGCGCCGTCCTTGCCAGCGACGTGGTGCAGGCCGATTTCTTCGCTTGCGAAGGTGATCCGCAGGGCCCCTTCGCCAACCTCCCGCTCGGCGATCCGGCCGATCGTCTCTACCTGCTCGACCAGCGGGTCGCCGGCATGCGGCAGGCTAATCCACTCTCCTTCCCAGAGCAGGATGGTCCCGCTGAGCCCAAGGAGGGCCAGCAGAAGGCCGAGGAAGCCTCCCGCCCAGCGATGGATCAAGGAGAGCAGCTTCACCCTAGAAGTCGCTGGTCAGGCCAAGCGTGAACGTTCGTCCCCGCCCGGCGAAATAGGTGGTGTCGGAAGTGATCGAGCCGGTCGGCGCCCTCGTGTCGCTGAAATAGCTGATGTAGCGCTTGTCGAGGAGGTTCATCACCGACAGCGACAGGCGGTGACGTCCGAGCCGGTAGCCCGCCGCTGCGTCGAGCAGCGCATATCCCTCGAAGTCATTGGCTTCCGGCTCCCCGTCGAACTCGCGCTCGAGGTAAAATCGCGCCGCGAGCCGGGCGTCGAACGGCCCGCGAGCGTAGGCGGCGTGGATGTTGACCCGGTCGGGGGAGATGTTGGCTCCATCGAGGTCGACATCGACCTTCCCGTCCGCGTTGCCGTCGGTCCTGCCCCGGGTCATGGAATAGGCTGCTCCGACCGTGAGGCCCTCGATCGGGGTCTCGGCATCGATCGCGACGTCCAGCCCTTCCAGTTCGATGGGCGCCCGGACCACGTCGAAGATCCCGTCGGGGTTGCGGACGAGGATCGAGCCGAGCCGCGACGATGACCACCAGTAGGACGCGCTGGCGGTCAGCCAGGACCGGTTCCACTCGACCCCGATCTCGCGATTGTTGGAAACCACTGGCTCCAGCGAAAGGAAATCGTCGACATCGACCCCGTCCGTGTTGATGCCGCGAAGAATGCGGCCGACGTCGGCGATCGTGTATCCCTCGGCATAGCTTGCATAGGCGCGAAGCCCGCTCAGCGGTTCGACGATCACGCCCCCGTTCAACAGCGCCTTTTCAAAGCCTGGCCTGCCGCCATCGACGGCGCGGGAGCCGTAGAATGCGAGGCTCGTGAAATCCGGGACCTTGAGCTTCACCTTTTCGTAGCGCGCCCCGCCGGCGAGGCGCAGCTTTCCGTCAAGCAGCTTGAGATTGCCCTGGAGGAAGGGAGCGACGCTGAAGAAGTCAGACTGGGGCACCCATGCCCGGCCGGTGTTGAGCAGGGTCTGGGCAGTGCGGTCGTGGATGAGGTCAAGACCGCCGATCAGGGTGAGGTCCTCGAAGCCCGGGAGGGTTCTCTCGTAGCTGAGCTTGCCGCCGATCTTGCGGCTACGGTTGACCGACTGGTCGAACAGGGTCCCGATCGGAGCGATGCTGATGTCCTGGAAGGTGGCGAAGGTGCCGCCGCCGAAGATGTCGCGGGTCCGGCTGAAGAAGCCCTGGGCCGTCAGCAGGCCGCCGGCGAGATCGGACTCGGTGAAGGAGGCACTGATCAGCTCGGCCCGGTTGGCCGCCGGCGCGCCGTCGGGATCACCCCTGACGCTGGTGGTCGTTTCATCGGTCAGCCGGTTCCCGTTGACCGTGACATAATGGCCCCGGCCTTCCAGTTCGAACCGGTTGGCGAGGATCTCGATCCGGGCGGTGGGAGACAGCTGGTAGCCAAGGCGGGCAAACAGCGACCAGCTGTCGCTGTCCTGGATGTCGCCCTGGGTGCCATCGACGCCGATCCGGCGCCCATCACCGTCGAGAAAGACGCCGCGTCGCTCGAAGCTTGCCCCGGCAGTGACGTCGAGCGGGCCCGACCTGTAACTTCCAAGCCCGGCCACCTTTCCGCCAAGCGCCTCGCCATCGAAGCCGTCCTGTGCAGTTCCCTGGACCAGCGTCCGGCCGTGGAAGCCATCGCCGGCGGGCGCGGAAACCGTCACCTGGTTGACGACACCGCCGGTCGCACCGATGCCCTGAAGGGCGTTGGAGCCATAGATGACCTCGACCCGGTCGATGAAGAAGGGGTCGATCGTATAGCCATCGCGCGAGCCGTCACGGATCGGGGTCGACTGGGGAACACCGTTGATGGCGTAAAGCGGTGAGCGTCCGCGCAGCGTTTCCCCCGAGCCGCTCAGCTTTTCCCTGCCGGGAGAGAATGCGGGGAGCTTTGCAGAGATTGCCTCGATCACCGAGCCTGAGACGGCCACCTGGTCGCTGAGCGCTTTCCCTCCGACCAGGTCGACGGTCAGCGGAAGCGCGGTGATTGGGAGGCGGGTGCGCGCTCCCGTCACGACGATCTCCTCGATTTCGCCGTCCCGGTCAGCCGAAGCCCCGGATGCGGACTCGGTGCCCGCGCCGTCCTGCGCGAGGACCGGCGTGACAGGCGCAAGCATGACCAGTGCGGCCGAGGCCGCGTGTATCGAATAGCGCAAGATTTCCTCCCTTTCAGGGGGCCGACTAACGCTAGTGCGAATGACTTGCAATATTGCTTTCTGGAATTTGGTCAGATTTTGCGCATCCCCGTTCATCGGGGGTCAAGCTGAGGGTACCAATTCGGTCACATTGCGCTGGCAAATGGCGGCCCATGAAGACCAGCATGATTCTCGCGGTGTCCATGCTTCTCGCAACGCCTGCCATTGCCTCGGCGCAGCAGCTCGAGGGGCGCTGGACCAACTACAAGAAAAATGTCGTCGTCCAGGTGGAGCGCTGCGGCAGCGCCTATTGTGGACGTGTGGTTCGGGCGAGTGAAAAGGCCAAGGCCAAGGCCCGCAAGGGCGGCACTCCAAACCTCGTCGGGACCCAGATCCTTACCGGGCTGAAGCCGGTGGGTGATGGCAAGTTCCGCGGCAAGGCCTTCGTGCCCAAGCGCAACATTCATGCCACCGCGACCGTCCGGCAGCTCAGCGAGGACGTGATGCAGGTACAAGGCTGCGTTCTTGGCGGCATATTGTGCGACGACGAAAAGTGGACGCGGGTCTCAAGCTAGCGCATCCTCCCGCCCCATGAGCCGAGCCGCCCTTGTCCCCGTCGCGAGCCTCGTCGGCCTTCTCGCCGCGGCCCCGGCGGAAGCTCGCAGCCCCATCGAGGGGCGCTGGGAAAAGGGCAATATGCAGATCGAGATCAAGCCCTGCGGCGAGGGCTATTGCGGGACGGTGATCAAGGCATCGGACAAGCAGAAGGCCCGCGCCCGGCGGGGTAGCGGGACCGAGCTCATTGGCGCGACCTTGATTCGGGACATCAAGCCGAACGGCCCGGGCCGCTACCGGGCGCGCGTGTTCGTCGCCGATCGGAACATCCATGCAACCGGCAGGATCCGCCAGATCTCCGAGGACCTGCTCAAGGTGTCGGGCTGCGTGCTCGCCATCATCTGCAGATCGGCGGAGTGGGTCAGGGTTCGCTAGCTGGCCCAAGGCCCTCAGTCGAGGATCGTCGGCAAGAGATTGCACCCGCCTTCCAGCAGCGCCGACTGGAGCCTCGCCATTTCATCGGCCCAGTAGCGGTCCGCTCCGAGCCTCGGGCTGATCGCCCGAACGGCAGAATGGAGCTGCCGGAGCCGGTCGGACGTGGCAAGCGGCTGGTGATAGTCGACCCCCTGGGCAGCAGCGATCAGCTCGACGCCAACGATCCCGGCAACGTTGCGCGTGATCGCTGCCGCCTTGCGCGCCGCGATCGGCGCCATCGAGACATGGTCCTCCTGCCCGGCGCTGGTCGGCACCGAATCGACACTGGCCGGAAAGGCGAGGCTGCGATTCTCGGCGACCAGGGCCGCCTGTGTCACTTGCGGGATCATCATTCCCGAATTGACCCCGCCATCGTCCGTCAGGAATGCCGGAAGGCCGCTCATCTTCGGGTCGATCAGCACCGCGGTGCGCCGCTCGGACAATGAGCCGACCTCGCACATTGCCATCGATATCATGTCGGACGCGAACGCAACCGGCTGGGCATGGAAATTGCCGCCGCTGATCGCCTCGTCGACATCCTCGAACACGATCGGGTTGTCGGTTACCGCGCCAGCCTCGATCGTCAATGTCCGCGCCGCGGCGGTGAGCAGGTCGAGACAGGCGCCCATTACCTGGGGCTGGCAGCGGAAGCTGTAGGGATCCTGGACCCGGCCGCAGCGGCCATGGCTCGCGAGAATGGCACTCCCCTCGAGGAGGGAGCGGATTTCCGCGGCGACCCGGATCTGCCCCGGCTGCCCGCGAGACTCGGAAATGCGCGGATCGAAAGGCTTGACCGAGCCTTTCAGCGCGTCGACCGACATGGCGCCGGCGCCGATCGCGGCGCCGAGCATTCGCTCGGCGGAAAACAGCGCATCGAGCGCGATGGCGGTCGAAGCCTGCGTTCCATTGATTAGCGCAAGCCCTTCCTTGGGGCCGAGCGCGAGCGGCTCCATTCCAAGCTTCGAGATCGCGTCGCGGGCCGGCACGGTTTCGCCGCCGATGTCGAACTGTCCTTCGCCGAGCAGGGCCGCGATCAGGTGGGCAAGCGGCGCGAGGTCTCCCGACGCGCCAACGCTCCCCTGGGCCGGGATGACCGGCAACGCATCATGGTCGAGCAGCGCCTGCAGTCGCTCGACGATGAGCGGCCGGACGCCCGAATAGCCGCGCCCAAGGCCAAGCAGCTTCAGGATGACCATCAGCCTGACGACCCGGCGCGGGAGCGGGTCGCCGAGCCCGCACGAGTGGGAAAGGATCAGGTTTTTCTGGAGCTCCGCGAGCCGTTCGGGCGGGATCCTCGTATTGGCAAGCAGCCCGAATCCGGTGTTGATCCCGTAGACCGTCTCGCCGCCGGCGACGATGCGTTCCACCGATGCCGCCGAGGCCCTGACCCGATCGAGGCTCGCCCCGTCCAGCCTTGCCGGCTCGCCGTGCCAAAGCCGCCGGAGCGTTGGAAGATCGATGTTGGTCGGGTCGAGGATCAGCGTCATGGCCGCGCGTCTAGGAGATTTGCGCGGCGAGGAACAGCGGGCACTCATCGCCTGGATGTCCCGGTGCATGTCGTTCGTCGGTCGGTCGATCGTGGACTTGCCCGCGGCAGCAAGGCGCGGCTAGCGTCATCGAACCGGATTAGGGGGCAAGAATGCTGGAGATCGAAAAGCTTTCGCATACCTATGCGAATGGAACAGTGGCGCTCGACGACGTGAGCCTGTCCATCCCGCGGGGCATGTTCGGCCTGCTCGGGCCCAACGGCGCGGGCAAGTCCACCTTGATGCGTACCATTGCAACGCTCCAGGAGCCGACGTCGGGCAGCATCCGCTTTGGCGAGATCGATGTCCTTGCCCAGCCAGAACTGCTGCGCAGGCGGCTTGGATATCTTCCCCAGGATTTCGGCGTTTATCCGCGCGTGTCAGCCTACGCGATGCTTGACCAGCTGGCGGTCCTCAAGGGGATCACGGGCAAGGGCGAGCGCAAGAGCGTCGTCGAGACGCTGCTCAACCAGACCAACCTGTGGGCAGTGCGCGACAAGGCAATCGCCGGCTTTTCAGGCGGCATGCGCCAACGCTTCGGGATCGCACAGGCGCTGATCGGCAACCCCGAACTCATCATCGTCGACGAGCCAACCGCGGGCCTCGATCCCGAGGAACGCAACCGTTTCCTCAACCTCCTCGCTGCGATTGGCGACAATGTCGTCGTCATCCTCTCGACCCACATCGTCGACGACGTCGCGGATCTCTGCCCGCGCATGGCGGTGCTTGCCAACGGCCGGCTGCAGCTCGAAGGAAAGCCCGCGGACCTCATCGCCTCCACGCGGGGCAAGGTCTGGAAGAAGACCATAGACCATGCCGAGCTCGAGCAATACCAGGCCGAGCACGAGGTCATCTCGACCAGGCTCTTTGCCGGCAACACCATCATCCACATACTCTCCGACAGCGCGCCCCCCGGCTTCGAGCCGGTCGAAGGCGGCCTCGAGGACGTCTATTTCTCGACGCTGTCCAACCTTCGCCGCGCGGCCTGAGCGAGGAGTAGCGTCATGCTCGCGGGAATCATCGGATTTGAAATCCGTTACCAGCTCAGGAACCCGGTTTTCTGGGTATCGGCCGCCATCTTCTTCCTGCTCGGCTTCGGCCTGACGGCGAGCGAGAATGTCAGCATCGGAACGCCGGGCTCGATCCACGAAAATTCGCCCTACGCGATCGCGGTAGCCTCGGCGCTGCTCACCCTGTTCTACCTGTTCGTCATCACGGCCTTCGTCGCGAATGCGATCGTCCGGGACGACAGCAGCGGCTTTGCGCCGATCGTCCGGGCGACATCGGTCACCCGCACCCAGATCATCCTCGGCCGCTTCCTCGGCGGCCTTTCGATCGCCTGGCTCGGCTACCTGTCCGTCCCGCTGGGGATGGGCCTTGGATCAATGATGCCGTGGGTCGACCCGGAGACGGTCGGGCCGCAGCGCCTGTCCTATTATCTTTGGAACTTCGCGCTCTTCTCGATCCCCAACATCTTCATGGCAAGCGCCCTTCTCTTCGCGCTTGCCACCGTGATGCGCTCGATGATGGCTTCCTACATCGGGGCGGTCCTGCTGGTGATGGGCTATCTCGTCACCGTCAGCATCGCCGGCCAGCAGATCGAGTATCGCCAGCCGTTCGCGCTGTTTGAACCGCTCGGCAATGGCGCGCTCCGCGAGGCGACGCGCTACTGGACCCAGGCCGAGCTCAACGGCCGGCTGGTCGATCTTGACGGGACGATGCTGATCAACCGGCTTCTGACCATCGGCTGGGGCCTCCTGTTCCTCGCGGTCACGGCCTGGCGTTTCACGATGACCGAGCGCGCGCCGTCACGGCGCAAGCTTCGCCGGCTGGCGAAGGCCAGCGCTCGCGAAGAGCGCGCCGCTGCCGTCCAGCCCATGTTGGGCGGCGAGGCGATCACTGCCCGCGACGCGAGCCCGTCGCGCCTCGCGCAGTTCATGGTCCGGCTCAGGGTCGAAGTGCGGCAGGTGCTGACGAGCCCGGGCCTCATCGTGCTGGCACTGTTCGCGGTCGCCAATACCGCCGCGACGCTCTGGCTCGGCCAGCAGACCTACGGGACCTCGGACTATCCGACGCTTTCGGCGACCATCAACTCGGTCCGCGGCGGCTTCTCCGCGATCCTCATCATGATCGCCGCCTTCTATGGTGGCGAGCTCGTCTGGCGCGAACGCGATCGCAAGCTGAACTAGATACTGGATTCGACGCCAGTCCCGAGCTGGGTGATCACCGTTCCCAAGATCATCGCGATTTTCATTGTCCTGCTCGCGGTCAATCTCGCCGCGATGGTGACGGGCCTTTTCTACCAGCTGGTGGAAGGCGCCAATTTCGTCGGCATCCCGCAATATGTCGGCTGGTTCATTGTTCCGGCCGCGATCGACGGCCTGCTGATCGCGATCCTCGCGGTCTTCCTCCAGCTGCTCAGCCCCAACAAATATGTAGGCTGGGCACTCATCTTCGTCTGGTTCGTGGGAACGATCTTCCTGGCCAACATGGGCTATGGAAATCCGCTCTACAATTATGCCTCGTCGCCCTCCGTTCCCTTGAGCGATTTCATGGGCGTTGGAAGCTTCTGGAAGGGCGCTGCAACCCTGCAGTTCTACTGGCTCTGCTTTGCAGTCATCCTCGCGGTGGCTGGCCACCTGATGTGGCCACGCGGGACCGAGCTCGGGCTCATGGTCCGGCTGCGTCGCGCCCGGCGTGAGGCCGGCGCCGTGCCGCTCGCGATCGCCGGTGTCGCGGCGCTGGCCATGGCCGCGACGGGAGCATTCGCCTATCATAACATCAGCAAGCTCAACCGCTATGAAACGTCGGACGACGCGGAAGCCTTCTCGGCGCAATATGAGCGCAAATATCTCAAATATGAGGATCTTCCACGGCCGGTCGTGACAGAGGTCAAGCTCGACGTCGAGCTCTTCCCCCGTGAGCGAAGGCTGGTGGCAGAAGGAAGCTACCTGCTGCGCAATGACACGAACGCGCCGATAAGAGATGTCCATGTCCGCTCGGGAAGCCGCGAGGCGGAATATCAAAGGCTCGACATCGAGGGTGCACGGCTGGTCTCGGATGACAAGGAATTTGGCTACCGGATCTACCGCTTTGCCCAGCCGCTCGCTCCAGGCCAGGCGGCGAGACTGAGCTTTGCCTCGCGCATCTGGCACCGCGGGTTCCGTGCGCAGTCGCCCCAGACAGACGTCATCGAGAACGGGACCTTCATCAACAATTTCGGCTTTGCCCCCATCATCGGGATGAACCGCCAGGGCCTTCTCAGCGACCGCACCCAGCGCCGTCGCCAGGGACTTCCAGCGGAGCTGAGGCCGGCGAAGCTCGAGCAGCTTGCCGCGACGAAGGCCAATTATGTCAACGCCGACTGGGTAATGTCGGACATTCGCCTGACGACCGATGCCGGCCAGGTTCCGATCGCTCCTGGCAATCGCCTCTCCGACGTGACGAACGGGACGCGGCGGACGGCGCATTTCGTCAGCCCGGCGCCCATCCTAAACTTCTTCTCGATCCAGTCGGCCGATTACCGCGTCGCGGAGCGGCTCCATAACGGCATCAGCCTGTCGGTCTTCTACCACCCGGCCCACGGCTGGAACGTCCCGAAGATGCTGAAGGCCATGGGCAGCTCCCTCGATTATTACCGGGCGAACTTCGGGCCCTACCAGTTCGACCATGCCCGCATCATCGAGTTCCCGGGCTATGCAAGCTTTGCCCAGGCCTTCGCCGGGACGATGCCCTATTCGGAATCCATCGGCTTTGTCGCCAATACCAATGATCCCGAGAAGATCGACTTCACGACCTATGTGATCGCCCACGAGATCGCCCACCAATATTGGGCGCACCAGGTGATCGGTGCCGACATGCAGGGCGGCACGATCTCGAGCGAGACGCTCGCCCAATATTCGGCGCTGATGGTGATGAAGAAGCTCTACGGCGAGGACAAGATCCGCCGGTTCCTCAAATATGAGCTCGACAACTACCTGTCCCGCAGGAAGGGCGAGGCAGTCGAGGAGCTGCCGCTCGTCCGTGTCGAGAACCAGCCCTATATTCATTATAACAAGGGCTCGGTCGTGATGTACCTGTTGCAGGAGCGGCTCGGCGAAGAGGCAGTCAACCGTGCGCTGGCGCGGTTCGTCGAGCGCTTCCGTTTCAAGGGAGCACCCTACCTGCGTTCGGTCGACCTCGTCGCCGAGTTCCGCAAGGAGGCCCGGACCAGCGAGCAGCAGCAGCTGATCACCGACATGTTCGAGCGGATCACCATCTATGACCTCAAAGTGAAGGAAGCCAAGGTTCGCCGCGACGGCGAGGGCTGGCTCACGACCCTCACGGTTTCGGCAGGCAAGTTCCACGCCGACGGCAAGGGCGCGGAAAGGAAGGCGAAGCTCGCGGAGCCGATCGAGATCGGTCTCTTCAAGGCCAGGCCCGGCATCGGCGCCTTCTCGCAGGGCGACGTCATCGTCATGCGCCGCGAACCGGTCCGCGACGGGGAGCAGACGATCGTGGTCCGGAGCCGCGAGCGCCCGGCCTTCGCCGGTGTCGATCCCTACAACTATTATGTTGACCGCAACAGCGACGACAATGTCGCGGCGGTCACCGATGGCTGACGAAATGGCCGGAGCAAACCGCGCCGGCCATTTTCATTCACTTGCCAACCGCGGCTGCTCAGCGCAGCATCGGAAGGTCCAGCCCCTGCTCGCGCGCGCACTCGATCGCGATGTCATAGCCAGCGTCGGCATGACGCATGACGCCCGTCGCCGGGTCGTTCCACAAGACGCGTTCGAGCCGGCGGGCGGCATCGTCGCTTCCGTCGGCGACAATCACCACGCCCGAATGCTGCGAATAGCCCATGCCGACGCCGCCGCCATGGTGGAGCGATACCCAGGTCGCACCCGAGGCGGTGTTGAGCAGGGCGTTGAGCAAGGGCCAGTCGCTGACCGCATCCGAGCCGTCCTTCATCGCCTCGGTTTCGCGGTTTGGCGAGGCGACCGAGCCGCTGTCGAGATGGTCGCGCCCGATAACGATCGGGGCGCCAACTTCGCCCGTCTTCACCATTTCGTTGAAGGCAAGGCCAAGGCGGTGCCGCTGGCCAAGCCCGACCCAGCAGATGCGGGCGGGCAGGCCCTGGAAGGCGATCCTCTCGCTGGCCATGTCCAGCCAGCGATGGAGATGGGGGTCATCGGGGATGAGCTCCTTCACCTTGGCGTCGGTCCGCCGAATATCCTCGGGATCGCCTGACAGGGCGGCCCAGCGGAACGGGCCGATCCCTCGACAGAACAGCGGACGGACATAGGCCGGCACGAACCCGGGAAAATCGAACGCGTTCTTGACGCCCTCGTTGAATGCTTCCTGCCGGATATTATTGCCATAATCGAAGGTCGGAATGCCCATCTTCTGGAACTCGAGCATTGCCTCGACGTGGATCGCCATCGACTTTCGCGCAGCAGCGGCGGTCGCCGCCGGGTCGCGTTCGCGCATTTCCATCCACCGGGCGACCGACCATCCGGCCGGGCAATAGCCATTGGCAGGGTCATGGGCGCTGGTCTGGTCGGTGACGGCGTCGGGCCGGATGCCGCGACGGACCATTTCCGGGAGAAGCTCGGCGGCATTGCCGAGCAGGCCGACACTGGTCGGAACGCTCGCCGAGCGGATAATCTCGAGTGCCTCGTCGATGCTCCCTGCGCGCCGGTCAAGATAGCGGGTTTCGAGCCGCTTCTCGATCCTGCTTTCCTGGACCTCGACGGCGATGCAATGCGCACCTGCCATCACCGCGGCCAACGGCTGGGCGCCGCCCATCCCGCCAAGGCCTGCCGTCAGGATCCACTTGCCCGAGAGGTCGCCGCCATAATGCTGGCGACCCATCTCGGCGAATGTCTCGTAGGTGCCCTGAACGATTCCCT